>JAEURN010000006.1:300000-380266 GCA_016789105.1 Armatimonadota bacterium | reverse complement strand
GTTGGATCCATGATTTGCTTGGCAACTTCAAACCCCTGCTCCAAGCCGATGTCGTATCGCATGGCGACGAAGCCGCTCAAGAACTTTGCATCGTAGGGGGCTAGGCTGCCCAAGTTCCAGCTATCCATGGCCTGGGCGTATCGGGGTGGGAGGTGTTGGCTGGCCAAGACCAAGACATCATCGAAATCGTTGAACACAACGCCGCTTGCCGGATACCACCGCGTCCGCTGCACTTGGCGGCTTTGTTGGTTTCCGTCTGAGTCGGTGTAGTATTCGGTTTCGTAGTAATGTTCGCCCCGCATTCCGGTGTAGGCGGTGGTGGCAAATGTGTCGTATGTCCAATAGGGGATGTAGCAACCGTTGAGGCCGTTTTCGACCAAAGCCAACGCTTTGAGATTGTTCGGTGCCCAAAACCGGCTACCGATCCAGTCTTTGAATTTGACCCTTGCCGCCTTCAGGTCGATGGCAAAGGGAAGCACCGACCGGGGTTCGATGCGGCTTTCCGGGTTGGCCGGGACGACCACGTTGCTGCCGCAAAACGGGCAGGAGCCAGATTCCCGGTTTTCGGGCCACGTGAACTGGGCCCCACACTGGTTGCAGTGGAGGACCCGGTCTGGCTCGAGGGAAGAAACCGGCTGGTGCGTTGCCAAAAACTGGTGAAAGTCCAGTTCTTCGATTTGCTCCAGACTGGCTGGGACGTCTTCTTCATGCCCGCAATAGGGGCACTTCATTTGGGTTGTGCCGGGCGTGAACACCAATTGCGCCCCGCATTGGGCGCACGGATACCGTTGGTCGGCCATAAGGTGCTGCTATCCTCGCCTTAGCCTGCGGGTGGGGCTGGAGGCGGGGGCGGGGTAGCGGCAAACAGATCCTTGATCCCGTCGATGGTCGAAGCGGCTTGCCAGTTCGCCATTCCATTGGTCCACAGCATGGAATCCGGCTGGATACGGCCCTCTTTGACAAACTGGCTGATCTGTTCCAAACCGTAGGGGCCATATTGTTGGCCGTTGACCGCCATGTGGTACTGCGGGCCTGTCGGGGCTGGAGGCGGGGCCCCGGCTCCTGCGGGTGGAGGTGCTGGGGCCTGGGCGGCCGGCGGCGCCATCATCCCACCCATTTGTTGCCCCATCATCATGCCTGCGGCCATTTGGGCGCCGATCCCGCCCATCCCTCCCGGATTCTCGGCCCCCTTGACCATGGCGTCGGCGGCTTGGAACTTCATGTAGTTGTCCAAATTGCCAACTGCACCCATCTTGGACCGAGTGTCGATCGCCTGTTCGACTTCGGGCGGGACCGAAACATTTTCGATCATGAGGTCGATGAGTTCGATGCCGAGAGCCTCGATTTTCGGCGACATGAGTTTGGTCAGGTTCGAACCCATGTCGTCATAGTGGCTGTAGAGGTCGAGAACCGGCATCTGGGTTTGCGAGACCGCTTCGGCAAATCCGCTGACGATGTAATTGCGGATTTGCGTCGCGATTTCATCGGTTGTGAACTGCCAATTGGTGCCCACAACCTCTTGCAAAAAGGTCTTGGCGTCCTTGACGCGCATGGCATAGGTGCCAAATGCCCGCACCCGAACCATGCCAAAATCGGCGTCGCGCATCATGATGGGGTTCATCGTCCCCCATTTCTGGTCGTTGAACCGCTTGGTGTTGACAAAATAGACTTCGCTTTTGAATGGCGAATTGAAGCCGTACTTCCAGCCTTTCAAAGTGCTGAGGATGGGGAGGTTGCTTGTTTCAAGCGTGTACATCCCGGGGGTGAACACATCGGCGAACTGGCCCTCGTCGACAAAAACCGCCACCTGGCTTTCCCGGACCGTGAGTTTGGCTCCGTACTTGATCTCATTGCCATGACGTTCAAACCGGTAGACCATCGTGTCGGTTGAATCGTCCGTCCACTCGATGATGTCGATGAATTCGCCTTTGATCTTGTCCCAGATACCCATTGTTTCTTGTGGCCTCGCGTGCCGAATAGTATACGCGGGGTCGTTGGTGGGGGATGCACGGATTTGAACCTAGACCCACGATCTGGGGGGACTAAACTGGATTGATGGCGGCAACCCACCCTGACCGTACGGCAGAGATCCGGCGAGAAACGGCAGAAACCCAGATCAGCGTGGCCCTCAACCTCGACCGGGCAACGGGAACCCAGATTGAAACCGGGATCGGGTTTTTGGACCACATGCTGGAGCAGTTCGCCTTCCACGGCCGGTTTGGCTTGCAGATCAGTTGCCAAGGCGACCTGGCCGTTGACGACCACCACACGGTCGAAGATGTGGGCATAGCCTTGGGTCAGGCAATCAAGTCGGCCCTCGGTATGTCCCCGGTGGAACGGTTTGGCAGCCTCCATGCCCCGATGGATGATGCTTTGATGCTCGTCGCCATGGACATCAGCGGCCGTGCCTTTTTGGGATTTGAGGCCACTTTTATGCGGGAAATGCTGGGAGAACTCAGCACCGAATGCATCCGGGAGTTCTTCCGCGCGCTGACGGCGCATTCGGGCATCACCCTGCACATCCGCCAAGAGGCCGGTTTCAACGAACACCATTTGTGCGAGGCCCTTTTCAAGGGCTTTGGCGTTGCGCTCCACCGGGCAACCCGCGCGGTGGAGCGCCCCGGGGTCAGCAGCACCAAAGGTGTGATCTGACGTGCTGGCGATTCCTGCAATCGACCTGATCGATGGCCAGGCGGTTCGGTTGCGCCAGGGCGACTATGCTCAAAAGACCATTTATGACCCCGACCCGGCCCACATGGCGCAGAGATTCCAAACCCACGGGGCGCCCTGGATCCACATGGTCGACCTGGACGGGGCCAAAGCCGGCGGTCCGCGCAACTTGGAAATCCTGCGGCGCGTTCGCCAAAAAACTGACCTAAGAATCCAGTGGGGCGGGGGGATCCGTACCCGAGAGGATTTCCTGAAGGCCCTGGAGTGGGGGGCAGACCGGGTCGTGGTCGGTTCGCGGTTGGTGGCAAACCTGCAGGAGGCGGCCGGATGGATCGGCGAATTCGGCGAAGCCTTGGTAGCCGGGATCGACATGAAGTCCGGCCTCGTTTCCACCCACGGTTGGGGGGAAGTTTCCGGAATCAGAGGACTCGACTTGGGGCACCAGTTGGCTGGGCTCGGGTGCCGGCGGTTCGTGGTGACCGATATCGCCACGGATGGGATGCTGGAGGGCCCCAATATCGGAATGGTGAGGGAATGGGTCGATCAGATGCGGGTGCCGATCATCGCAAGCGGAGGGGTGTCCGGCCCAGAGGATTTGGCAGAACTGGCCGGAACCGGTTGTGAGGCGGTGATCGTCGGCAAGGCCATTTATGAGGGTCGGGTTAAATTAGAAACCATATGGAAATGAGCAAAAGAGATCAAAATTTCTGAAAAACTAATCTGAAAAAATTAGAAATAGTCCCAACAGGCTTCAGGAAATCAAGTAGTTCGTGTAATGTATCGGCAACGGGCAAACAACGGCGACCCCGGCCAGAGTGGCGACCGCAAGCGCCTTCGATATTGGCCAGCAGGGACCGCAGGGGTCGCCATTCCCGGTACTATTGGAGCAAATCGTGCCTGGAGAACTCATCCCCCTGCTTGCAATCGCCCTGACGTTTGGGATCCCCATTGTGGCGATCCTGACCTCTCACCAACGGAAAATGGCCGAGTTGATCCACCAAGGGCAGGGAGACCACCAATCACAAGCCGCACTCATGCATGAGTTGCAGTCGCTGCGGGCGGAAGTGGCGCAGTTGAGAGCTTCAATGCATCAGCAGGCCCTGGATTTGGACGATTTGAGGCCGCTCGCCCGACGCGACCTCCAACAAAGGATCGGGGAGTCTGATGCAAATGGATGATCGAATGCCGTTCCTGTTGGCCCAGGTTCAAGACAACGACTGGATCATGGGAGTCGTCTTTTTCGGGGGTAGCACGCTTGTGCTGATGACATGGATCATCTTGAGCCAAGTCCGCCGGATTGTGGAAGCCCGGCACCGGGGCGGGAACCCGGAACTGGCGCAGTGGGTTGACGCAAACGCCCGGCAGACCCATGCGGAAATCCAAGCCTTGAAGGGTGAAGTCGCCCAATTGAAAGAGGTCGTCAACGACGTTGTCCTCCAAAGCGAATTTTCACGTCCTTCCACGCAAGACGTGAGCGAGCGGTTCACGCCCCCAGAGTTCAAGCAACGGGTTTAGCTTTCCAAAAAGCTGTCGATGTCCTCGTCACCCACCCCGGGTTCGCCAAAGGCTACATTGTCGAGCTTGCCCTCTTTCATCCACTTTTCCAACTCGTCGACCAGTGAAAAGAGGTGGTCGAAGCTGTCGACGACGAACAGCAGCGGCTGGTAGGAATCGATTTCAAAATACTGGTTGACCACCCACTCCAGTTGAACGGGGTAGCGCTGGACCTCGGGTGAGGTCAGGCTGTATTCCAACTCGCCGAAACTGCTGAGCAGCCCGCTGCCGTAGGCTTTAAGCCCACCGCCTTTGCTGTCGTTCATCAGGCCGAATTCGATGGTGAACCAAAAGAACCGCGCCATAGCCTTGATGATGCTGGCAAGCTTGCGGTGCTGGGTTTCTTTGTCCTTGATGTCCTTGGCGATCATCGCGGCGGTGTGGGCGCATTCGCCGAATTTGACCAGCGTGTCGGCAAAGGCTTTGTCTGTGTGCATGGGTACATGCCCGGCAATGTCGTGGAAGATGTCCGGCTCTGGCAGATAGTCGAGCTTGGAGAGCATCCGCATTGTGATGGTGGTGGGAAAGTCGCGGTTGCGCAGGCAGTCGAAGAATTGGAATGCCGGAACGTAGCCGCTAACCGGCTTTGCGCTGAACCCGGTAAGCGGGTTAAGGAATTTGTTGACGTCATCCAACCGGGGAACGCGGTCGGGGTTCAAGCACAGGTTGGCGATCCCTTTCAAGAAGTGCTCGTTCGCATACTTTTCCCATTGGGGAAGCATGCGGTGGTAAAGCTGCCGCCAAGTCTCGTGGTTTTCTTCAGAATAAAGAGAATAGGGCTGGACGATGTAGAGCTCGCCCTGTTCGCGGGCCTTTTCAATGAACGGGGCCTGGGTGGTGGTCATCCCGATCCCAGGGGCAAAGTCGGCTTCGACCAGGCTGGACATACCTTTATTGTACGCCTTGCGAACGGCAATACCGAAGGAGGGGCCGACTTTGGTGTCGGCCCCTCCTTGCGATTAGTTGTGCCCCTTTTGGCGGGCTTCCATTTCCGATTCCCGCCCCGGCGAGAAACCTTGGGGGGCAATCGACCCGTTGCCGGAGTTTTGTGTCTCTGCTCCACCACCCGGGCGTTTGGAGCGTTCGAACTCCAACTGCTTTTGGACTAGGGTTGGATCTTCAGAGGTGCTCGTTGTTTTATTGAAGTACGCCAATCCTCCGCCGACGATCGCCACCAGCGCAACAATGGCGATTCCAACGATGGCTGCAGGGGGCAGTTCTTTCTTCATATCCTTCTCATTCACCCGGGATCTTGCAAGCGCCTTCTGGATCGTTGACGCTCCAGGGCCAGTCCAGACAAACGATCCCTTTATCCCAGTACGGGTCGTTGACCGAACCGAACGCCCCTTCCTTGTATCCGGGGATCAGGTAACCGTGAGGCGTACCGTCTCCGGCAAAGCCGTTGACTTTCATGAATTTGGCGTGGGAATCGGCATATGTCCACACGGTGCCTTCACCATAAGTGGCCATGATTTCCCCGTATTGTGCGCGGGGGTCCGAAGATTTCATGTTGTTGCGGCGGGTTGTGTACATCCCGTGCCCATCTTGCCATTCGATCTTGTTGTAGATCGTGGGGTCGGTGTAGGCCGGTTGCGGTTTCAAGCCAAACATGACGGTGCCTGCCGGATCTGGAGCGTAGGTTCCACTGATCCCGGCGCGGTGAAGGGTGGTGCCCCAGCCCCAGGCGTCGTTGACTTGCACGCCGCGGAAGTAGTTGTGGGCGATGGCCACGCTCCGCCGGGTCTTTCCGAAGGGCGTGTCATATTTCGGCCGACTGTCTTCTGGACTATTCAACAGGGAATAGTTCTTCATGTAGGGCTGAATTTGCTTATCCCAGGTCAGTGCCGGGTTGGTTGCATCGTAGCCGATGATGGCCTTCAAGGGGATCATGTCGTCGTAGTCCGACAGGTAGATCATGAGGGCCGTCCCGTTTTGCTTCATGTTGCTGATAATCGCCGTCTTTTTGGCCGCCAATTTGGCTTGGGCAAAGACGGGGAAGAGGATGGCGGCGAGGATGGCGATGATCGCAATGACCACCAGCAGTTCGATCAATGTAAATGCACGTTGTTTCATGTTGGAATCACCAGGTGTTTTGTGTTTGCGGCCGCCCTTTTGGGGCGGTTTGCCCCTGCGGAACCGCCAAGATGGCGGTTTGTGCAGGAAGGCTGATCCGAAGGCGGCCGTTCCGTGAGACATTCAAAGCCTTTCCGGAAACAACATCGACCAGCGGTTTGGACGGGGCTTGCCCCCCCGGTTTGACGACAAATTCCACCGTTTGGATCTTGTCGGACCGGTTGAAGCAGGCGATGGCGACATCCGCTCCCGCCACTCGGGCGAATGCGGAAACCTGTTTGGGATCGTCGGCGAACAAGGGGATTGGTTCGCCATATTGAAGGGCTGGGCATGCGGTGCGGGCGGCCGCAAGCTTTTGATAGAGGAGGAAAGTTGGGTTACTGGGAACGGCTTTGCCCCAGTCCATTCCCCGGCGGTTGTCGGGGTCGGGCCCCCCGGTCATGCCAATTTCATCGCCGTAGTAGATGCACGGGACTCCCGGAACTGAAAACAATGCGACCGCTCCCATGCGGGCAAGGGCATCGCTCTCTTTGGCAAGGAACCGAAACCTCGGGGTGTCGTGGGTGCTGAGCGAATTGAGCATGTTGTTGCTCACATTTGGCCCATAAAGCAGATACACCCGCATGATTTGATCCAAAAACTGGCTCGGCTTGTTGCTGCCCAACGCGATGTGTTGCAAGATGGCCTCGCGCATCGGGTAGTTCATGGCGCTATCCCATTGGTCGCCTTTGAGCCATTGGGAGCTGTCGCCCCAGTTCTCCCCGATCACCCATGCATCGCTGCGGATTTCTTTCAGATGGCTCCTAAAGAGCCGCCAGAAAGGTTGGGGGACTTCGTTTGCCACGTCCAGTCGCCAGCCGGCAATATCGGCGTTGTCGTTCCAATAGTCCAAAACGGACAGGAGGTATTTGGTCGTGTCCGGGTTCATGACGTGGAGCTTTGGCATGCTAGGGAAACCGAACCAAGCTTCGTAGTTAGGGTTCTCTTTGACTTCTACGGGAAAGGACCGGATTGTGTACCAATCGAGGGTTTTTGCCTTGGCGCCGAGGTCGCGGATTTCCTTGAACGCAAAAAAGTCGACCGATGTATGGTTGAACACGCCATCGAGCACGGTGGCGATGCCGCGCTTGCGGAGGTCGCGGGTCAGGGACGAGAATTCTTCGTTAGTGCCGAGCCGCGGTTCGATGAGCTTGTAGTCGGTCGTCTCGTAGCCATGGTTGCTCGGCCCTTTGAACACGGGATTGAAATAGATTCCCGAGATGCCCAATTGAGACAGGTAATCCATATGCTGGCGGACTCCAGCGAAGTCGCCACCCATGAAGTTGAAATATTCCGGCTTGCCACCCCACGGGATTGTTCCGGCAGGATCGTTCCCCGGGTTGCCGTTGGCAAATCGATCAGGGAAGATTTGGTAAAAGACCGACCGTTGAGCCCATTTGGGGACAGGGACATCGGAATATTGGCGGGCATCGACCGGGGTCACCGGCTTGAACGCCCGTGACTCCCGGCCATCGACAGCCAAAAAGCTGTAGGTCACGGCTTGCGGGGTTTTGACCACGGAAGAAGCGGAGAAGAGGTCGGTCATCGAATCTCCGCCAACGCGGTACATCGCAACGCTTTTCCCTTCGATCAAAAGACGCACGGAAGCGACATCCCCTTTTCGGGTGGTGAACAAGAACCTGGCGCGTTTAGTTGCGGGGTCGTAAACTAATCCTCCCTTGCCGGCGTCGTGCCCCAAAACGCTTTTGGTGATGATGCTGTCGTTGTATTTGGCCGGCTTGGAAAAATCGTCTGGCACCAGCAGGAGCAGGGAGTTGGTGTGGCCATTGCCGTCATCGACACTCTTGGCGTTAGGATCTGTAACCCACGTTTCGCCATCAATAACGAACTTGTATTGATGCTCTCCAATCCCCAGTTGCTTGGTAATGCGCCAGGTTTTGCCGTCGGCATCTCGCGCCATGGGGTCGGTCTCTTTGTTCCAGCCGTTGAAGCTCCCAGCTAAATTGACCTTGGAGGCGGCACTGTTCGTGTATACGAATTCATGCCCAAAAGACTGGGAAGAAGCCAGGATGGCGGAAAGGGCGAGGGCGATCATGAGAGGTGTGCCCTCCGGCGGGAAGAACCCCTTACGACGAGTTCGCACGGCACCACATAGCGGCTCGGCTCGACAGCATCCTTAGCCTCAATCAGGTGGATGAGCTTCTTGACGGCCTGGGCGATCAGGATCGGCAGGTTCATGTTGACGCTTGTGAGCCCATGGGGCAAGAGCTGGCAGACCATGGAATTGTTGAATGAAGCCAGGGCCAAATCGCCAGGGATTTGAATTTGGTGCTGGACGCAGGCGCGGATCACCCCAGTTGCCATGTAGTCGTCCATGACGAGCATGGCTTCGGGCATCCGTCCGGAATCGATGATCTCAGTGGTTTGGCAATAGGCCGCCTCATGGCCAAAGTTGCTGGTGACAACCCGTGGAGAAAGGTTGTGTTGGCGCATGGCCATTTCGTAACCGGTGATCCGATCCTGCGAAACGGCGACCCCTTGGGGACCGCTGAGGAACATGATGTCCCGGTGCCCCTCATCAATCAGGTGGAGCGTGGCCATCCGCCCGGCCATTACGTTGTCGTTGTCCACACTGTGCCAGGCGGCCACCCGTGGGTTGCCGATCACGACGAACGGGAATTTGTCCGAATTTAGCCTGGCCAGACGGGGGTCATCAGATTCAGGCTCCAGCAAGACCAAGCCATCGACCCGGCGAGTTCGCAAGAGGTCGTCATAAACCCGGCTTTGATGGTCTGAAGAAGAAGCGACGTCGATACACAGGTGGTATCCGGTGTCCGCAAGCGACTGCGTGATTTCGGTGATGAGGGCAGAAACGAACGGGTCGTCTGAGATGTCGCCCGACTCGCGCTTGAGCACGATCCCTATGAGTTGCGTGCGCTTTTTGCGGAGGGACTGGGCGCGGACATCCGGCCGGTAATTGGCCGTTTGCATAACGGCCAGGACACGGGTGCGGGTATCGGGTTCGACACGCTCATCCCCGGCGAGCACCCGGCTCACCGTGGCCTGGCTGACTTCAGCCATTCTTGCGATATCTTGCTGCGTGACCCTCATTGGCCTGTACGGCGTCTCATCCGGCTTGTGAATTCGTAATCACAAGATGTCAGTCATCATATCACAGATTTGTGAATATGGTTGGAATAATTTTCGTGAATAGTCTGCAACTGCGGCCCGGCCCGGCCCATGGATTGGGTTAGAGCTCGGATTTTGCCGTTTGCCCGACAAACCGATCCATGATAAACATCGCAATCCCGGCAACGATGGGGATGATTGGGACGGCGCGATAGATCAGTTCGGTCTTGGGCCCCGGCAAGGTCATCGCCATATAAACCGTGTCGCCAAGGAGCATCCACGCAAAGATGCCGAGGATAAGGCCGATGACGAGCGGAATCGTGGCAATCCACCGCAAATGAGGCTGGGAACCCTTGCGGAGCCAAAGGAACAAGACAATCCCCAAAATGGACGGTACGGCCGCATAGACTGCCGGAGTGGCCTTGCCAAAAAGCTCAAAAAGGTTTTTGGCGGTGTCGATCATGCCGAAATCCAGGTGTGTGAGCAGGTAGATCATCGGTTTCCCCAAGGCTTGGGACTTATCTTATCCGCAAGGCGCGTGCCAGTGCTCGTGACAAAGAGAAACGGCGGGGCATTATGGCCCCGCCGTTTCATTGGAATATTTTTCTTAGAGGTCGTATCGGCTACCGCCGCCGCCATCGTTGCCACCGTGGGCGATCCGCTTGACGAAGCTGATCAGTTCCTTGGGGTTGAACGGCTTGGTCAGGTACATGTCCGCGCCGTAGTGGTAGCCCTCAAAAACGTCTTTATCCTGGGCTTTGGCGGTGAGCATGATGACGGGCAGGCTTTCTGTAGCCGGGTCTTTGCGCAAGGCTTTTAAGACCTCGAATCCGTCCATGTACGGCATCATGACGTCAAGGACGAGCATGTCCGGCTTTTCCGCCTTGACTTTTTCAAGGCCGTCTTTGCCGTCGTAGGCCGTGACCACGTTGAATCCTTCCCGCTCCAGGTTCACCTGGATCAAGCGGACAATGTGCCGCTCGTCGTCGCAGACCAAAATCTTCATCGGAGGCATAGGGTCGTCACCGCCCCCGCAGGGGCAAACCGAATCCTACCCCAACCATTTGCGCGAAACCACGGCCTGAGGCCAAGTTCTGCATCATCGGAAGTTGGTGAACTTGACGGCGTAGGGCAAATCGAGCCCTTTGACATAGGCCATGACTTTTTGCAAGTCGTCTTTGGATTTGCCAGAAACCCGGACTTGTTCCCCTTGCACCTGGGAGTTCACTTTGAACTTCTCATCCTTGATCATCTTGCTCAGGGCTTTGGCTTCTTCCATTTTCAGGCCTTCTTTGAAACTCACGGCCTGCCTCACGGTCATCCCCTTGGCTGGTTCAACCGTCCCATATTCAACCATTTTCGCGCTGATTTCTCGTTTGACCAGTTTGCTGAAAAGGATGTCGCGAACTTGGCTGAGCCGGAAATCGTCTTCGGCGGTCAGGATGATTTCGTTACCGGACTCCTCGATCGCGGCGGAAGATCCTTTGAAATCGTACCGGTTGGCAAGTTCCTTCACAGCTTGCTGAAACGCGTTTTTGACTTCCATCCGGTCGACTTCGCTGACGATGTCGAATGAGAATTCTGTGGCCATGGCCCTAGTTTGCCCCGCACCGGGCCGACAAGAACTCCGTCAATAGCCGAACGCCCCATCCGCTTGGGCCCTCGGTCGTGAAGTCGTCCCTTTTTGAACTGGCAAGGCCGGCCATGTCGATGTGGGCATAAGGAATTTGCGGCTGACAGAAACAGGTGAGGAAGGCAGCCGCCATGCTGGAAGGCCCCATGCCGCTCGGATTGCTGTTAACCAGGTCGGCGACGGTGCCTTTCATCATTTCCCGGTAGGCATCGTTGACCGGAAGGTGCCAAACCTCTTCGCCGCTGCGGGTGCCGGCGCCGACCAGTTCTGAAACCAACGCCGGTGCTTCGCTGAAGATCCCACCATATACACACCCCAATGCCGTGACAACGGCCCCGGTTAGGGTGGCGATGTCGACGATGCAGTCTGGGTCTTCTTCATCGCACGCCCAGCACAAACCGTCCGCCAAGACCAACCGGCCTTCGGCATCGGTGTTTGTGATTTCGACCGTGACGCCATTTCGATAGGTTATGACGTCGTCGGGCCGGACACTATTGGCATCGACGGCGTTCTCGGCAGCCGTTAGCAAGGCAACCACGGGGAACGGGGGCTGGATGACTTCGGCAACCGCCTGCATTGTCGCAAGGACGGCGCAGCCGCCGGCCTTGTCGTGCTTCATGCCGGGCATGGCGGTTTTGCCTTTGATGCTGAGGCCCCCGGTGTCGTAGGTAATGGTTTTCCCAAGCAGGACAACGGGCTTCTGACCCGTTGCCGAAGGTGGGTTCCATTCCAGCCGGATCAGGCAAGGGGGAGATGCGCTTGCCCTGCCAACGGTGGTCAACCCGGCAAGCCTCTCGTCGATGAGATCCTGACCTTGGAAGACCCGGAGCGTTAATCCCGTGACCCGGTCGGTGAGTTGCCGGGCTTCTTCAGCCATCCAGCTGGGTGTGGCAATGTTTGGCGGCGTCCCTACCATGCGCCGGCAAAAGTTCACGGCGTCGCCGATGCCGATCCCCCGGCCGAGGCCCTTATCGAAATCTTCCTGCATCGATTTAATCGAAAAGCGCACAGCTGTATCCGACGGGGTCCGGGTACCAGGAAACTGTTTGGCACTGAAACTGGAAAGTTTGAGCGCGACGCCCACATTTTGCCCCCAATAAGCGGTGGCCAAGGAATCTGGGACAGTCACGAGGGTCGCATCCACTTCGGCCCGATTGACATATTGCGAAAGTTTGAGAGCCGCCTTGTGGACGGAGAGGACGGAGCGGCCTTCTTCCGGCCCCAAGCCCACCAAAACGATGCGTGGCCCCTCGGGTGGGAAACAGTCGGCGACCTGCCCAAGTTTTCCGCCGAATTCCGGCCGTTTGGCCGCCGCCGCAGCTTCAAGAGGGAGTTCGAGTGGAAGGTTGCCTCCTTCAAAAATGAAATAGACCAAGGCGTCGGGGTGCGGGTGCCCTTCGTGGTCGACCTGCAAGATCATAGGTGAACGATACTCGACCGAAGCAACAAAAAAAACGGGGAGCCAGATGGCTCCCCGTCGATTCAACTCCGACCCTTAGCGGCCGATTTCGCCTTCTTTGGCGGTGCTGTTGCGCTGCTCAAAGTTGTCGGCAGCCGCTTTCTTGTCGCTTTCGGTGGGTTCACCGGTGCAGCCGATGGCGGCACCGAGGATTCCCAAGGCAATCACGAACAGGAGGAGTTTCTTCATGGTTATTCCAGACCCCAGAGCGGCCAGGAACCGACAGTCCCGAGGTTGGGGGTGGTGCCGTTGGTGCCGTTGATGCTCGACAGGACGCCGCCGTTGGGGGTCGGGTAGCCGAAGCATGCCGTGGTGGTCGCGCCGAATTGGGCAGCCGTCGGGGTTTTGCCGAGGAAGTCGCCGATGGCGATGACCTTGACGTGGCCGTCGACGTAGCCGATGGGGATCACGTTACCGTAGGGCGAGACGGCCGGTTGCAGGGTCGTCGTGGTGTTGCAGGGGCCGGTGCCGCCTGCTTTGTAGAAGTACCCGTACCAGTGCTCTTGGAGGGCGAGCGGGTAGTACGTCGTGTGGTTGAGGTTGGAGGCGTTGGGAGCCGCGCTGTAAGCCGGGACGATCGGGTTGTAGGGGCCCATCATCAAGATCATGGCGCCGGCGGTGTTGGGGACAGCGGTTTGCGAACCACCAAGCCAGCTATCGCGGAAGGCGAAGTTGCCGGTGTGCGGGGCGGGGGTGTTCCAGGTGTTCAACGCACCAGTGATGGCCACGTTGAGTTGGTAGCCGCCATTGAGCTCACCGATCGGATCCCAGCTGAACGCGTCTTTGGTGAAGACGGGGTCTTGCAGCATCTCGATGTTTTTGATGTAGGGCAGAACCCACTTTTGCCACCCGTAGTGGTTGACGCGGAAGGCAAAGGTGCCTTGGCCGGCCGGCGAACCGGTGCCGTTGCACCACGGTGCCGGGTTGGTGCCTGCAGGCTGGCCGTTGAACTTGGCGTTCAGCGAGCTGTTCAGGATGCAGTCGTCGTTGCGGGGATACAGGTCGTCGTAATCGGGCAGGTAGAGCAACAGGCCGAGGTTCACTTGCTTGGTGTTGCTGATGGATTGAGTCTTTTTGGCGGCCATTTTGGCTTGCGCAAAGACAGGGAACAAGATTGCGGCCAGGATCGCGATGATCGCGATGACGACCAGCAACTCAATGAGGGTAAACGCTTTCTTCATGGAATCGCTCGAACAAAGGATTTTGCGGGCTTTGGCCCACAAATCAGAGTATATGATAGTCGGACTGTTAAGAACAAGTTAAGGACCGCGACTTGTTTCCTGACCTTTCCCCAATATTGGGCACGATGCCCTGGTTATGGAGGTATTTGGCATCGGGTTGAGCGTGTCTGAAGTGCGGTGTTTCGACGCAATCCGGTTTCCATGTCGGCTCGGAGATACGGGTCAGACCGGTTGGACGCCCCCTTATCGGCGAAATTTGACGACCTTGCCGACCCGCGCGGCGTAAAGTAAAGCATGCCCGCACCTGGCGACCAATTCCCCCAGTTTTCGCTTCCCGACCAAAATGGCGCGACAAAACAGAACAAGGATTTTGAAGGGAAACCGTACGTTGTGTATTTCTATCCTAAAGACGACACCAGCGGGTGCACGACGGAAGCTTGCGAGTTCACGGCCGCGATTCCAGATTTTGGTGATGTGCCGGTGGTTGGTGTCAGCCCCGATAGCGTTGTCAGCCACCAAAAATTTGCAAAAAAACACGGCCTTGCCGTGACGCTCCTGGCCGACGAAGAAAGAGTTCTGATCGAGGCTTGTGGACTGTGGGTTGAAAAGTCGATGTACGGCAAAAAGTACATGGGTGTGGAGAGAACAACCTATCTTGTCGGCGCGGATGGCCGGATCCTAGAAGTTTGGAACAAGGTCAAGCCAGCGGGCCATGCTGCCGAGGTCTTGGCCGCACTGAATCGGTGATGAGCCGGCTTTCAACGGGAAGGTTTTAAGAAGACCGGGTTCCCGTCGGGGTCGGCGGCTTCGCAAAAGGTGACGCCTGGATGGGGGTTGGTGACCTCGCCAAAACCAGCACCCCTCGCATTGACTTCATCCCTTGCCGACTCCAAGTCCTCAACGGCAAAAGACAAACCGGTCCGCCCCCTCCCTCTTGGGGTCCCACCAGGGTGCAAGGCGATGGAAGTCCCACCAGCATCGAGCTCAAGCCAGTGGGGGCCCCCATCCTGGATGATTTTGAGCCCCAGGATTTCAACGTAGAACCGTTTGGCCGCCGCCATATCCTCCACGTAATGGATCACTTGCGTTCGGACGATCTCCATGGAAATGAGTATAAACTGCGGAGATGGTGCCGTTTACCGCACTCGCTTGGGTCGCAATGATCGATTGGAATGCCCTCAGCCAGCAGATTGAATTCACCGCACCAGGCCGGAACAACGTGGCCTGGGTGGATTCGCCGAACTTCAACGCCCGACCAGAGGATGCCGTTGTCGATACGATCGTCTTGCACCACACGGCCAGCCCGAACCTGGCGGGAACGGTGAAGTGGTTCACAATGCCGGAAAGCCAGGTGAGCGCCCATTTCACCGTCGGCAAAGATGGATCGATCGTGCAAATGGTCAGCTGTGTGAACCGGGCTTGGCATGCTGGGGCCAGCAAGGACTACAAGGGGCGCGAGAACGTAAACAATTTCTCTATCGGGATTGAGATCGTCAATGTCGGCGACGGCAAGGATCCTTATCCGCCCGAGCAGATTTCTGCCGTCCGGGCCCTGTGCCAGACCCTCATCGACTTCTATCCGATCCGCCAGATCACAAGCCACGAATTCATTGCCGAACCAGAGGGCCGCAAGGACGACCCCATCGATTTCCCGTGGTCCCGGTTTGAGGATTTGGGGGTGCCGTTGGTCTTTGGCCGCAAGTCTCAGCGGGCCGTCGGAGGGTAAAAGGGCGGCTATCCCATGTCCCACCGGTTGAGTGTCCGACCCTGCAGTTCTTTTCGCGGGACGATCCGCCCCCCCAGCGACAAATCCCTGACCCATCGGGCCTATATGTTCGCTGCATTGGCGCGGCAAGGGATTTCAATCGTCAAGCACCCGCTGACCGGCGAAGATTGCGAATCCACCCTGGGTTGCCTGGAGGCACTCGGCGCATCGATTCAGCGGGTATCGGAAACCGAAGTCCGCATTGGCGCGGTCAACGATTGGGTTGGCCATCCCGTCACTTTGGATTGCGGCAATAGTGGGACGACCATGCGGCTATTGTGCGGGATCCTCGCGGGTCGAGATGGCGTCGAAGCCACCTTGGTTGGCGACGCGAGCTTGGCCAAACGGCCAATGGGACGCGTTGCCGAACCACTCCGCCGCATGGGGGCCGAAATCGAAGGCGAAACCGCCCCGATCCGCATCCGGGGAAGCCGGTTAGAGGCAATCGACTACCACAGCCCGGTGGCCAGCGCCCAGGTCAAGAGCGCAATCTTGCTTGCGGGATTGCGGGCATCGGGCCAGACCACTGTCACGGAACCTTTCCCGAGCCGAGACCACACCGAGCGGATGCTCACCGCCCTCGGTGTGCAAATCGATTGCGTTGGGAACAGCGCTTCGGTGCAAGGGGGCCAAGAGTGGGATGCATTTGAATTCGATGTGCCCGGGGATATCAGCAGCGCGGCATTTTGGATGGTCGCCGCTCTAGCCCACGAAGGTTCCGAAGTCGTATTCGAGGGGCTTGGGGTCAATCCCTCCCGCACGGGCGTTTTGGATTTGCTCGGCGCCATGTTTGGAAATGAGTCACCAATCGACATTACGGGAGAAACCGAGGAATTGGGGGAACCCGTGTGCCGCCTCAAAATCCAGTCACCCGGGCGGTTGCCAGCGTTCACAATCCAAGGCGACTTAGTGCCGCGCTTGATTGACGAAATCCCCGTCCTCGCCGTCTTGGCGACGCAATGCGATGGCACAACCGTCATCCGCGACGCACAGGAATTGCGAGTGAAAGAAACAGACCGGATCGCCGTGGTCACCCAGTATCTTTCGGCCATGGGGGCCGATATCGAAGCCATGCCGGACGGAATGGTGGTGCGGGGCCCGACCCAGCTGCAGGGGGCCGAAGTCGACAGTGCCGGCGATCACCGGATCGGCATGGCGTTTGCAATTGCCGGTTCGCTAGCGCATGGAGAGACGGTGATCGAGAACGCGCACGCCATCGACACCAGTTACCCAGGGTTTGCTCGCCATTTCGAGCAGCTCAGCGGGATTGTCTTGGAGGGGCAAGGGTGATTGTTGCGATAGATGGCCCGGCTGGGGCAGGAAAATCAACCGTGGCGCGGCTGGTTGCCGACCGCTTGGGGCTGGAGATTTTGGACACGGGGGCGATGTACCGAGCTGTCGCCTTAGCCGCATTGCGTAGTTCTGTCAGCCCAGAAAACGATTCGGCTATTGATCAGTTGATGGATGAGATTGAAATCGGGTTCGGGCCTGGCCGCCCGCCAGAAATCTTGCTGAATGGCGAGGAAGTTGGTTCATTGATCCGCACCTTGGAAGTTTCTCAGTTGGCCAGTCGGCTGAGCACCTTCTCGCCAGTCCGGCGGCAATTGGTGGCCGCGCAACAGCGGATCATCCGGGAGGGCAATTGGGTTTTGGAAGGTCGGGATGTCACAACCGTTGTCGCCCCGGGCGCGGATGTCAAAGTCTTTTTAACCGCGAGCATCGAAGAACGCGCTCGCCGCCGTTGGGTCGACCTAGCAGTGCACCCCTCAGCCCCTAGCCTGCAGGAAGTGGTGAAGGAGGTGGTGGAGCGAGACCACCGCGACTACACCCGCGCAGACAGCCCGCTCATGCTGGCCGAGGATGCCGTTATCGTCGAGACCTTTGCGCTGACCCCGATTGAAGTGGCCGACCGGATCGCTGCTTTGGCCAAGTAGTCTTGCCAGGTTGAAAACCGGTGGGCAATATCCCACTCACTCTGGTGCAGAAGGGAGATAATCGAAACCCTCAAATGTCTGTCAAAAGCCGGTTTTCGACAATGGACGATTTCGTCCCCCCTCAAAGTACGGAAGCGGAGATGTCTGCGCTCGGCGCAATGCTCTTGAGCGAGAAAGCGGCGATGGAAGTCGTGGAGACCGTCAGCGAGGAGGATTTCTATGTACCGGCGCACCGGGAAATCTTCAAGGCCGCCTACCAGTTGATGCGCAATTCAAAGGCCATCGACTTAGTGACGCTGCGGGATGAACTGACCGTCCGGGGAAAACTGGAGCAGGTCGGCGGGATCGAGTATCTGGTCCAAATTGCCGAGACCGTGCCGAGCGCTTCGAATGCGGCCTATTACGCAGGGATCGTTCAAGACAAGTCGACTTTGCGCAACTTGGAAGAAGCGGGCCACGAGATTGTTAAGATCGCCCGCGAGTCGGAGCATTCGGCGGACGAGAAGGTTGATCTGGCGGAAAGCAAGGTGTTTGAAGTCGGCCGCAAGCGGATGGGCAAGTATTTCGAATCCGTCCGCTCGCTGGCAAAGGAATTCTTCATCGACGTCGACGAGTTGTTCGAAGGTGGGGAACCGGCCTTGGGGACATTGACGGGATACACGGATTTGGACCGCGTGACAACCGGATTTTATGGCGGCGACCTGGTGATCGTGGCGTCCCGTCCGGCGATGGGCAAGACGTCTTTGGTAATGAACTTCGCGATCAATGTCGCGCGGGCCGAAGAGGGGGCGGTTGCCGTATTCAACCTGGAAATGAGCGGCAAGCAATTGGCCAGGCGGATGATTGCGACCTTGGCCCAAGTCCCGATGGGGGCCCTCAAACAGGCGAACCTCCACCCCAACGACTACCAGAAGCTCGCCGATGCCTGTGAGGACATGTACAACCTCCCGATCTACATCGACGACACGTCCGATGTCTCCCCATTAGAAATGCGCGGGAAATGCCGCCGGCTCAAGGCTGAGCACGGACTGAGCTTGGTCATTGTTGACTACTTACAGTTGATGCGGGGGAGCGGGAAGCGGAACGAGAACCGCACCCAAGAAATTGGTGAGATCGCCCGGAGCCTCAAAGTCCTGGCCAAGGAGTTGGATGTTCCCGTCATCGCGCTCAGCCAGCTCAACCGCGGTGTCGAATCGCGGGACGACAAGCGCCCCATGCTTGCCGATATCCGCGAATCCGGTTCGATCGAGGCCGATGCCGACATGGTTATGTTTATTTACCGCAACGAATACTATCAGCGGAAAGAAGCCGGCAAGGAGCACGAATTCAACCCCCATTCTGCAGAAGTTGCCGAGCTGATCATCGGCAAGCACCGGAACGGCCCGACCGGAACCGTGCTATTGGGCTTTCAACCGGCATACACCCGGTTCACCCTGTTGGATGAGCAAAGCAAGGAAGAGTATCAGCGGAACTTACGGAAGCAGCCGAACGACGATTAGGCTGACCGGCGGCTGCGGGCGGTTTGGCATATTTTCAAAACCGCTTGCTCCACGATTTCAACCGGTTCCACCCCCTGCGATCCGGCCGTCAAAAGCCGGTTGGCTTCCCGCACTGCCTCCATGCACTCGAGCAATGTAGGAAAATCGAGCCTCCGAGCCGTTTGCAAGGCAAGTCGCCGGGGGTAGTCCTTCATCTTGGTGAGATTCCGTTCCTCGGGTTCCCATTCGGGGCTGGCCTTTTCTACCGAATTGCGGGCTTGCCAAAGCACCCGGAGTTGGCTGGCAACCAGTCCAAGCAGCCGGCGGGCCTCACCATCGAAATCGCGGGATCTGTCCCGCAACCGGTGGAGCTGCGTCAATGCGCCGCGGGCGTCGCCAAACCAACAGGCATCGAGCATTTGAAAGACGTTGTGCTCCGGTTCTGGGGAAACGGATAGTTTGAGGTGTTCTGGGGTGATTTCCGGTGCATCGCCAACGAAAAGGATCAATTTATGGAGTTCCTCTTCGGCCCGGTCGTGGCGACCCGCCACCATCTCGGTGAGGAGGCTGGCCGTCCTTGGGGACAGTTTCTTGCCTGACGCCTTGGCTAATTCCGGGAGGCTCCGGGAGGATGCGCCCTCTTTGACCGTGAAAATGGCCACCATCCCCTTGGAAGCCTGGACGATTTTCCGCCATGGCGAGGCCCTTTCTGCTCGGCTATTGTCATCCTTGACCTTCGTTTCGTCATCGGCAACAAGAATCAAAAGCGCACTTTCTGGCAACGTCTTGAGGCAGTCCAGATTCAGGGATTCACTGGCATCTTCTGGCGAAACCCGGTTGACGTTGCGGACAACCACACACCGCCGCTCGGCCATGAATGGAACGGTTTCGACAGCGGCAACCCATTCGGCGAACGGCTTTTCACTCGCAATCACGGTTTCCCGGTCAAACGCGTCGGGTTCGTCCAGGCCGGCGGCAGCGATGATGGCTTCCAATGCGCGCAATCTCTCGGAGGCATAGTCCCCTTCAATCAAGATCAGCCGGTGATTGAGCGCAGCGACGGCATCAAAAGGCATGGGCACCCCGATTATGGCTTCCGGCGGGCTTTGGCGATCCGCCGGGTTTCCTGGTCAAAAGCGACGGCTTGCTTCGAGATGGCCGCCATGGTTTCGGCATCGGGGGCAACCGGCCCGAACATGGCCGATTCAATCACAGTTAGGAGGCCTTCCACTTCGGTTTTCACCGGGTGGAGGGCATCGGCGTGGATCTCTGCGAACTCTCGCAGGGTCTGGCTGAACCGCCTCGGCGTCCCGGCCAGTCTTTCCATGCCCATTTGGAACCGGTTGGCGGCTAACCGCAGAGGGCGGTTAGCATCGGCCCCAAGCAGCGCGACCCCGCGCGACTTGGCAAGGAGGTAGACCGAAGCAATGAGACCGACGGCCAAGGCAGCCAGAATCCCGGCCATGTTCTTGATTGCCCATGCGCGGATTTTTTGGAACAGTCCCGCGCCCGGGTCGGAGCTGTCCTTGGGGGTGATGTCCTCCGCCCCGGATGTCGCATCGAACGGGATCCAGCCAAAGCCTTCAAAATAAACTTCAGCCCAGGCGTGGCTGTGCTTTTCCTGGATCAAGTAGGTGCCGTCTTTTTGGAGTTGGCCGGATTCGACGATGTACCCGGTCACGTACCGGCTGGGAAATCCCATCCTCCGCGCTTCAAGGGCAAAGGATGAGGCAAAAAGGTCGCAATAACCGACCTTGGATGTGTTCAAAAAGTAATCGACCGGATCCTTGCCTTGGGGCACCGGCGGTGTTTGGGTGTTGTATTTGCACGATCCGCCGATTGACCGAGCCAGTAGCGCAAGGCGTTCGTAGTCGCTGAGGTCAACCCTGGCCAAGGCGGGATTTGAATCCCAACCGGCCCTTTGCGGCAACGCGTAGTATCCGCGGACGGAAGGGTCATCTGGATTGAGGCCCGGGAACCGCGCCTGGGAATCGACCGCAATCTCCTTGGGCACCCGGACGACGGCATCCAGATTGCTGGCCGCCGAGTCCGTTTGGAGGACATAAGATCCCGCTGGGGTTTCGGTGGGGTTGCCCTGGTTCGACTTCACCTCAACAACCTGGCCCGGAGTTGGCACCACCGCGCCGATCCAGGATTTTCCAAGGTACCGGTAAGGGATTTCCTCTGTTTTCGCGGAATCCTCCAGAGATAGCGGGCTTGTTCGCCGGTACGGAAGGGTTTTGCCCCCGGGTTCAAAAGCATAAGGCTTGTTTCCGGATTGCGAACCCGTGTTCCAACCCCTCCCGGAATATTGGATGTAGGTGGATTTGCGCAAATACAGCGGGCGGGGCATAGACACCCGGGCGATCTCTTTATCCGAAAGTTCGACCGGGCCGGTCCCAATGGGCGAATCAGATTTCTGACTGTTTGACGCCTGGCTGCGGTTTGGATTTGTAGGGATCTGTTGCCGGACGTTGACCCGAACCGCGTCGGAGACCCCGCTGAGGGAGGTCTGAACGACGGGTGCCCCGACGAAGCTCAGCAAAATGATCGTCCCTGCCGCCGCAAAGGCATATTCCGGACCAGCCACCCACCGCCAGGCATCCCGATTCAGGGTGCGGCGGTCGGCTCCCCCCTCTTCCGCCCATCGAACCATCGTCCGCTGGTGAACCCGTGCATAGAGCAAAGCGATGCAAAGGATCAACCCGCAAAACAGGAACAGCCCCGGCCGCCACGAATCGATTGTGCCGACCAATCCGAAGACGACCAGTGACGGCAGACTTGTGAAGAGAAGGGTCGGGTCCGACCACGAAAACACCCCTCCGACCACCAGGAGGATGAACATCATGGTCGCCGCGATGATCGCAAATGGAAACCCCTCTTCGGGCAACATCCCGTTGACCGTCCGGGTTTGCAGCACTCCGACGATCGCCCCAATGGCAAACAGCCAGGCATCGGCCTTTTGGAAAGGAGTGTCTTCGACAATCAACGAGAGCCCGAACCCGGTGAGCCCGGCGAGGAAGACGGCCGCCGCCAAAACAAGAGGAAGATTGCCGTCGCCGACCGACCTCCCAACCGAGAACACAGCCATCACACCTGCCGCCGTGGCAAGCAAGTGGTCAAGCCAAAACCGTTCAACCGGAATCCGTTTCACCGGACTTTCTCCTCCCTGGTCAAAAAGCAGACCCGGGCTCCGGCCCGCTCAAGCTGGGCAATGTAGGCGGGATCGCTGGCTGGGGCCGACCCACGCAGGTTCGCGACTGTCCCAGCGTATTCGGACGGGTTATAAACCAAGGCCGTAAATTGCACTCCGGGCCATCCCAAAAGCGAATCAGGCAGGGCCGGGTCTTGGCAACTGACGAACAGGACGACCGTCTCCCCTTCCCGGAGCCGGCCACGGAGCGAAAACAGATCTTCGCTGAGGGTTGTCCGGCTATTGGGGATAAGGTCAGTGAGCAGGCTGCGGATGTTCCTCACCCGGGCTTCTGGGTGGTCTAGCGCCGCGGCTTCGATTGGTTCATGCACCGGGAAGGCGACCGTCGCCCCCCGCTCGGCGTAAGTCGCCGCCAAATAAAGCGCATGGCTGCACATGGCTTCAAAGGTGCTCGTTTCTGTGTCGCCGATGTCGGTGCCCTCAGTCCGTTGGAGGATGAGGTTGATGGAGACGCCGGAACCCGTTTCGAACTCCTTGACCATAAGCTTGTCGCGTTTGGCGCTTGTCCGCCAATGGATGTATCGGAGCGGATCCCCAAATGAGAATTCACGCACGCCGCGCGGATCCAAACCGGCACCCATGCTGGCCCCGCTGTCGAAGTCACTGGCCCCCCAGCCGAGCAGAGGTTGCAACTCGATATTGACCGGCAACGGAGTTGGATACACCTCGAGTTCGACCTTGTCCGTGTGGTAGCTGCGTTCCATGGTCACGAGCCCGAGGGCGTCGGTTCCAATGGCCGTGAGGCGCTCCCACGAATACCTCCCTCGGCGGGTGGGGATGAACGAATACCTCGTCCGGATCGGTTGGTCAAAGCTTGGCGCGACGGGCAGGCTGTGGGTGCGGTTCTTGACGACAAGCCGGGATGGCAAATGGTCGCGCACGGTGATCAGCGGCCGTTTCAACTCCCTTTCGGACCACACGATGATTTCCACCGTGACGGGTTCCCCGACTCGGACGGCAGGCGGGGCATACCGTTCAAACCGTAGATAGCGGACAGCCAGCCAGGCTTGCAACCTTGCCGCGGCGATCGTGACGATGATCGCCGTCGCCATGTAAAACAGCATGGGCGAATACACCAAAACCGCCATGACCAACAGGAACACTGCAGACCAGGTGAGGGCGATTCCTGCGTAGCGGGTGATCCTCACAGTGAACCTAAGCGGTGGCGACGCTGACGTTGGGTGCAGGGACGGAAGCCAAGATTTGACGAATCACATCAGGCCCTGTGACACCTTTTGCCCGGACCTCGCCCCGTAAGATCAGCCGGTGCCCCAAAACAAACGGTGCCACGGCCTTTACGTCGTCGGGCCGGACGTAATCAAGCCCATGGAGGGCGGCCTGGGCTTGGGCCGCTTGCATGAGATAGAGGCTGCCCCGGGGAGAGGAACCGATGATCAACTGGTTGTTGTCCCGCGTAGACCTCACGACATCGACGATGTATTCCCGAATGCTTTCGTGGACGTGGATTTGCCGAACCGCCGCCTGAACGGTGCTGATCTCATCCAGCGATGTGACTTGAACCATGTTGTCGACCGGATGGCTGGTTTGTTGGTTGCGGAGGATGTCGGTCTCGGACTCCTTGCCCGGGTAGCCGATGGCGACCCGGCTGAAGAACCGGTCGAGTTGGGCCTCGGGCAACGGGTAGGTGCCCGTCATTTCAATGTTGTTCTGGGTAGCGAGGACGAAAAATGGCTCGGGGAGGGGCCGGGTGACCCCGTCGCTGGTCACTTGGTGTTCTTCCATGGCTTCCAGCAGGGCGGATTGAGTCTTCGGCGTCGCCCGGTTGACTTCATCGACGAGCACGATATTGGCAAACAGGGGGCCAGGTCGAAACTCGAACTCCCGCGTTTCTGAATTGAAGATGGAAGATCCTGTGATGTCGCTTGGGAGCAGGTCTGGTGTGAATTGGACTCGCCGGAAATCCCCGCCGATCGCTTTGGCAACGGCCTTTGCCAAGGTGGTTTTGCCGACCCCGGGGACGTCTTCAATCAGCACGTGCCCCCCGCAAAACAGGGCGAGGACGACTTGTTCGATCGTTTCGTCTTTGCCAACGATGACTTTGCCGATCTCGCTGATGACAGCCTCGGCGGTTTTACGGATGGGTTGCGGTGACAAAACGCTCAGACTCCTCTTTTATGAAGCCGGCAGCGCGGCTTGGTTTCACTACGTTACCCGTAGGTCCAGATGTTTCAATACAGCCACTAATGGCAGGCCATAATGCTCCCGGACGATGAAATGTGTCATTGGGGTGGATTTGGGCGGGACGAATGTCCGGGCCCAGGCGGTTTTGGAAGACGGTCAGTTGTTGGGTGAGCGGGTCCAACACCCATCGGATGCCCAGAGCGGGGTGGATCCCGTCATCCAAGCGGTTTCCCATGTGATTGCCGAGGCGGCCGCTAATTGCGGCGCCGACGTGTCTGCTGTCGGTCTGGCCGTTCCCGGACACATCGACGACCGATCCGGGTTGGTCAAGTGGGCTCCCAACTTCGGCCAGACGATTGATGGCGTTTTCCGTTACTGGCAGGATGTGCAACTCAAGCGGCCTATAGAAGAGCAATCTGGCCTGAAAGTGGCCATGGGCAATGACGCCAACGCGGCTGCCTTGGGCGAATACAAGTTCGGGGTTGGCCGCAACTCGGCGAAATGCCTGGTGATGCTGACCCTGGGAACGGGTATCGGCGGGGGGATCGTGATGTCGGGCGACACGGTTTTCGGGAAAGCCGAGGGGCCGCTGCTGATGCTGGGGGGCAACCTTGGCGGGGCCGAGTTGGGCCACACAATCCTCTCAATGAATGGGTTGGATTCTTCGGGTGGAGCCTATGGCACCCTGGAGGCGTATTGCCAACGGGATGCGATCATCCGCCGGGCCCAACACCGGCTGAACCGGGGATACAAATCCCTCATCGGCGAATTAGTTGAGGGTGAATGGGGCAAGATCACGCCGGCCACCATCAGCCAAGCTGCCGACCATGGGGATGGGCTCGCCTTGGAGATCTGGCGGGAGTTCGGGCAATTCCTGGGGATTTCGGTGGGGAGCCTGATCAACATTTTCGCTCCCGACGTTTTGGCGATCGGTGGCCAGGTGAGCAAGGCCGGAAAGCACTTTATGCCGCACCTATTGGCGGAATCTCGGAACATTGCCGCCCCGACTTTGGGCCGGGACTGTGAAATCATGATCGCGGAGCAAGTGGAGAACGCCGGGATCCTTGGCGGAGCCGCCTTGGCGCTCGAAGCCATTCGGTGACCGATCCGGGACGGGCCGGGAATTCAAAGTGCATTTCCGCGTAGACTAACGCGGCTGGAGACAAGGGCGTTTCCCACCCAACGGAAGTTTCGGATATGACGGAAGTGATCATGCCCAAAATGGGCGACGGCATGGAAGAGGGGACGCTCCTCGAATGGCTTAAGAAAGAAGGCGACGACGTTAAGTCGGGAGAGGTGATCGGCAACATCCAAACCGACAAGGCGATCCTGGAGTTGGAAGCACCAGGCAAAGGCAAACTCGCCGGCATTTTGATCCAGCCTGGGACAACCGTGCCCGTCGGGCAACCGATTGCCGCTATCCTCAAGAGCGGGGAAGAACTGCCGGCAAATTGGGGCAGCGGGGAAGCAAAACCCGCCCAAACGTCCGCCGCGCCCGCCGAATCCGAAGCACCCGCCGCAATGAGCCCCGCGCCGGCTGCCGAGCCTGCCCCGGCATCGGGCCAAAGGGTCAAAGCCAGCCCGCTCGCCAAAAGAATCGCCGCAGAAGCCGGCGTTGACCTTGGCACCGTTGCGGGAACGGGGCCCGGTGGCCGCATCGTGGAAAAAGATGTTCGTGCGGCGATCGAACGCCAAGGCACAAAGATCCCGGCACCGGCATTTGCCCCCGTGGCCAGCGCGGAAGACGTCAAGGTTCCGCTCAACTTTTTGCGCGGCATCATTGCAGAACGGACGCAACATGCCAAATCGACCGTGCCGCATTTTTATGTGACGCTGGAGGTGGACATTGAAAAAATCCATGCCATCCGCGAGATGTTCAAGGAGGAAGACGGCGGCAAAGTCAGCGTCAACGATTTCGTGATCCGGGCCTGCGTGTTGGCCTTGCAGGATATGCCGGTCGTCAACAGCTCGTTCAAGGGCGACCACCTCCTCCAACATGGATCCATCAACATTGGGGTTGCGGCCGCAGTCGATGACGGGTTGCTGGTGCCCACGATCCATGGGGCGCAAAACATGACCTTGAGACAGCTCAGCGAAGAAAGCAAGCGTCTGGTCGCCAAAGCCAGGGAAGGGAAGCTGACGCCCAACGAGATGCAAGGCAGCACATTCAGCATTAGCAACATGGGCATGCTAAACGTCGATGTCTTCAGTGCGATCATCAACGAGCCGAATGCCGCCATCATCGCCATCAGCACGGCCCAAAGGAAAGTCGTGGTCAACGAATCCGACGAACTGGAGATCCGGTGGCGCATGAACATCACCGGTTCGTTCGATCACCGCGTCGTCGACGGGGCGGTGGGCGCCCAGTTCATGAACGTTGTCCGCTCGTACCTGGAAAACCCAACGCGGTTGCTGAGCTAAAAGCCATCGACCGGAGGGGTTGGCCGGCCAATCTTTTTCTCGTGCGCCTTTTTGAGTGAAGCCAGGTCGACGACCGACCACATGGCATCGATCCCCGATACGCCAAGCAGGATCGCAGCCATGGGGTCATATTCGCCTTTTCCGGTGAACAGCGTCCCGATGAGCTTGAACCCACCTGGCAGCATGGCGATACCTCCCATGCAAGCGGCGAAGATGGCCAACATGATCCCGCCTTTGACGTACCGTTCGACGATCATCTGCCCCGTGCCAGGCAGGATTGCGCTGAGGAACATGAGGATCCCCGGCCTTGCAAAGGAATCGAACTCCTGATTGTGGGCGAACGGGTCGATGTGGAGATCGACCTTGAGAACCATCTCGCCGAATTTGTTTTCGATCACGGCATTGGTGGGATCCAATTGGTGGGCACGGGCAAAAAATTCTTTGGCGCGGCGGAATTGCCCCCGGGCAACCATGTCGTCGCCCAAAGCGGCAAGGACGGAAGGCGTGTTGGGGGCGAGATCTGCCGCTTCTTTGAGCAACCGGTCGGCGACCGTGGCGTTGCCCCTGACCCTGGCCAGGTTTGCTTCGCGCAACATGCGTTCGGCCTGCTCCACCTTGACCGGGTCGTCGGCAACGGCCGGTTGGGCCGATTCGCCGGTCAACTCGGATTCGGCATCCTGTCCGGCAGGGAGGGGTGCCGACGGTTCATGGTCGTGGTCACTCACAAGTAGTTGTTAGGACGGGTTTTCTGGCGTTGCCGGTGCATCCGACCCAAACATCAGGTTGGGGTCACTGGGCAGGTTCGACCAAAAACTCTCCAAATCGTAGAACTGCCGTTTTTCTTCCAACATCACGTGCAGGACAACATCCCCGTAATCGAACAACACCCACCCGCCGCCGGCCCGCCCGTTATCCGACTGCCGGAGGGGCCGGATGCCGATTTCCCGAAGTTTTTCGGCGACGCGCTCGCAAATCGAGCGAACGTGGGTGTCGCTGGTGCCCGTGCACACGACGAAAAAGTCGGCGATCGAAGTCTTTGCCCGGACATCGAGGAGTTGGATGTCTTGGGCTTTGATATCGTCCGCGAACTCCATAATGAGGGCGGCTTTCTCTTGCGAGTCCATTGGGCTTTTGGCGGTCATTTCAGTCACTGTAGAGTCCACGTTCTTGGATATATTCCCATACTTTGGGTTCAATCATCAACTCGGGAGAGTGGCCCCGGGCAATGTCGTCCCGGACGGCTGAGCTGCTGGCGCGGCTGGGATCCATCCGGACAAAATCGACGGCATCCCGCATTTCCTCATCCAAATAGGCAAGCGCCCTTTCGATCTCGTGCCCGGGCCGGGCGACGGCGGCGATGCGGCAAAGGCGGACTAGTTTTGCCGGCTCCTTCCATTCCCGGAAGTGCTCCAAGGCGTCCGCCCCAACAATGATCCACAACTTTCCGGGCTTGACCATGAGGATCTCTTCCACGGTCTCATAGGTGTAGCTCTTCGTCCCCCGGGTGACTTCTATGTCGCTGACGGCCATGCCTGGGTGGCCTTCGATGGCCAATTGGCACATCTGCAGTCGGTTGGTGGCGGTGGCGAACGATTTCCGCCGCAAGGGGTTCCGGAAGTTGGGCACCCACACGACTTCCTTTAAGTCCAGTGCCGAAAGGCAGGCTTTGGCAACGGCAAGATGGCCCAAGTGGGGAGGGTCGAAGGAGCCCCCGAACAGCGCATAACGGTATTCACCACTCTTCATATTGGAACTCGAATTCTCCTATGTACACATTGTCGCCCGGGCCGGCCCCCAGTTCTTCCAATTTTTCGATCACGCCGATCCGCTTCAGCTTACGGTAAAGGTAGTGGATGGCGTCACGGTTGCCGAGGTTTGTCATCTCGACCAAACGTTCGATCCTTTTACCGGATACCCGGTACCCGTCGTGGACGGCCTCGATATCCCATGCTGAGTCGGATTCATTGCGATAGGTTGGGATCAAGATCGGCACGGCCTCTTCTTGCGAACTGACTTCGATCTCCTTCCATAGCGCCCACTTGAGCGGATCCAGCCCCTTGTTTGTGGCGGCAGAGATGATGAAGACCGGGAACCCGGTTTCCTGAAGTCTGGCAACGATCTCCTCTTCAGCTTCGGGGATACCCAGATCGGATTTGTTCAAGGCAATGATCCGGGGGCGGGCGCTCAGCTCTTCACTGTATCGTCGGAGCTCTTCTTCGATCAACTGGAAATTTCCGACCGGGTCGCTGTCGTCGGGCGGGTAGGCATCGACCACGTGCAGTAAGACCTTGTTCCTTTCGGCGTGCCGCAAAAATTGGTGCCCCAGGCCAACTCCCTCGCTTGCCCCTTCAATGAGTCCCGGGAGGTCGGCGATGACGAACGAATGGTCGCCGACGGTAACGACCCCAAGGTTTGGGGCAAGGGTCGTGAACGGGTAGTCGGCAATTTTGGGTTTGGCTGCGCTGAGGACACTTAACAAAGTGGATTTCCCTGCGTTGGGAAGCCCGATGAGTCCGACATCCGCGATGAGTTTGAGTTCAAGCTTGGCCTCCAGTACTTCACCGGGGGCGCCGCGCTGGGCAAACGTCGGGGCTTGGCGGACGCTGTTTGTGTAGTAGAGGTTGCCCATCCCGCCGCGCCCTCCCCGGCAAACGACGTACTTCATCCCCTCAACCGAGAGGTCGACAACAGTCTCGCCATCTTCAGCATCGGTGACAACCGTGCCAACGGGGACGCGGATCACGACATCCTTGGCGTCTTTGCCGGTTTGGTTGCCGTGGGCGCGCTCACCGTCGTTGGCTTTGTAGTTGTCGCGGAGTTTGAAGTCGTAGAGCGTGCGCTTATTGCGGTCTGCCAATAAGACGATATCACCGCCTCGGCCCCCATTGGCCCCGTTCGGCCCGCCCCTCGGGACGTGCTTTTCCCGGTGGAATGTCGCGGCGCCGTCGCCCCCGCGTCCAGACATGAACCGGACTTCAGCTTCATCAATGAATTGCACGTCTAATCCTCAAACATCCCCGCAATGGGGGCGATCACCACGACTTTGCGGTCAAAATCGATCTCCTTGACAAATTCTTTCACGGCTGGCACCATCGCCTTTCCAACAACCAGGATATCGTGGGCGGGGCTGGCAAACACGCTGTCAACCTTTCCAAGTTTGTTTCCGCATCCATCCATCACTTCGAGGCCGATGAGGTCGGCTGTATAGAATTCATCTTCCTCCAAGTCGGGCATTTCGTCGCTTGGCACGGTGACTTCCGCCCATTTCAATTCTTCAGCCCGGTTGCGGTCGCGGATTTCGTTGGTTTCAATTCTCACTTGTGTCTTGTGGAATCCCAACCTTTTGATGGTGACCGGCTGCCCATTCAGGTAGATCGTGCGTCCAGGTTCAAACCGCTCGAGGAAGTCGGTTGCCGGGACGATTTTCAACCCTCCCAGAATGCCATGCGGGCCGACAACCCTTCCGATCGTAACGTGCGATGGACGGGTTCGCCGGCCCGGCATTGAATTCGTTTAGTCTTCCGACTGGACTTTGACGACGGCCTTGACCCGGGCTTTTGCGGCCACGGCATTGGACATCGTCCGGAGGTTAGTGATCACCCTTCCATCTTTGCCGATGACCCGTCCCACGTCTCCCGGGGCGACGGTGACTTTGATGATCTTGCCATGGCGATCCGCCACGGTTTCGACTTTGACTTGGCCGGGCTCGTTGACCAATTGCTTGACCGCTTCTTCGACAAAGGCGACAACGGTTTCCATTATTCGGTTTCCCCTGCGGGTTCTTCGGCGGCCGGTTCGACAGCAATGGACTCGGTGGTTTCTTCGGCCGGGGCTGCAGCGACCGGTTCTTCCTTGGTTTCAGCCGCCGGGGCTTCTTCCGCCGGCGCGGCGGCGACTTGGCTGACGGCAGATTCGACAGTCATAGCCCGCGTGCGTTTATCCAAGAAGCCGTACTTCTTTTTGGCGGCGGGGCGCTGGGCAAAGAATTCGTCGAGAATGCCTTGACGCTTCAGCAGGATTGCAACGGTTTCGGTTGGCTGGGCGCCTTCGAGCAACCAATGCAACGCGCGGTCGCCCTTGATTTCGACGGTGGAGGGCTTGCTGATCGGGTTGTATGAACCCAGGTATTCGATCGCCGCGCTATCTCGTGCGCTGGCGCTTTTTGCAACGACGATCCGATAAAACGGCCGGTGCTTGTTGCCCATTCTCTTCAGACGGATTTTGACCACGGTTGTTTGGAATTCCTTTTGGGGTGCCGCCGGTACCGGCAGCGGGGGTTTGCGCACGTGAACGGACGCGGACTAGCAATTATAGCCCGAGCCTTTGCCATGGTGAGGGACTGGGGCGGCAATTGGGCCAATGGCCCGGGATTGAGCGGACTCAGCGGCGGAATTTTTTGAACTGCTTTTGCATTTTCGCCATTTCTTTCATGCCCCGGCGCATCCCATAGAGTTGTTCGACCAGTTTGTTGACCTCTTGCACCGAGGTCCCCGAACCAAGGGCGATCCGCTTGCGCCGGGAACCGTTTAGGATGTCCGGATTAGACCGTTCTTTTGGCGTCATGCTGAGCACGATGGCTTCCAGCCGGTCGACCTGCCGATCGTCGATCGAATCTAGCGCCTCTTCCGGGATCTGGCTGGCCACGCCAGGGATCATTTTCATGACGTTCTTGATCGGGCCCATCTTGCGGACCATCCGCATTTGGTCTAAGAAGTCATGGAAGTCCAGTTTGCCGGTGCGCATCCGGGATTCCAGCGCTTCGACGTCTTCGTTGGCAAAGGCCTGTTCAGCCTTTTCGATGATGCCCATGACGTCGCCCATGCCGATGATCCGCTCGGCCATGCGGACGGCTTGGAAGGCGTCGAGGGCCTCGGTTTGCTCACCAACCCCAAGGAATCGCACGGGAACCCCGGTCGCCTCGCGCACGCTGAGGACGGCCCCGCCCCGGGCGTCGCCATCCATCTTGGTAAAGATGGCCCCGGTGACCCCGAGCCGTTCGTGGAACGCTTGGGCGACATTCACCGCCTCTTGGCCGGTTGTAGAATCCACGACGAGGAAAACCTCGTTGGGCGGAACGGCCTTCTTTACCTGGGCCAACTCCTGCATTAATGCTTCGTCGATGGCCAGGCGTCCGGCGGTGTCCAAAATCAGGACATCGCAGAACAGGTGCTTGGCCCGGGCCAGGGCGTCTTTGGCGACTTGCACGGGGTCGCCTCCGGGCTCCCCTGCGAATACCGGACAATCGACCTGCTCGCCCAAAACCTGGAGTTGTTTGATTGCGGCCGGGCGCTGCAGGTCGCATGCCGCAAGGAGCGGCTTCTTGCCGCGCGCCTTCATCCAAACGGCCAACTTGGCGGTTGTGGTTGTTTTCCCGCTCCCTTGCAGTCCACACATCAAAATGACAGCGGGTGGGGAAGACCCCCAGTTCATCGGAGTTTCTTCCGGCCCGAGCAACCCGACCAGTTCGTCCCGGACGATTTTGACAATGGTCTGATCCGCCGTCAGGCTCCCGAACACCTCTTCGCCAACGGCCTTTTCCTTGACCCGGGCCATAAACTCCTTGGCGACTTGGAAATTCACGTCGGCCTCCAAAAGGGCGACCCGGATCTCCCGCATCACCTCTTTGACATCGTCTTCGGTCAGGCGCCCCTTTTTGCGGATGCCAGAAAAGATGCTTCCGAGCCGGCGGGTCAGGTTGTCGAGCATGGGGGAAGGGGACAGGATACCGCCTGGGAACTAGCCCCGCCGGGCGCAGGCATGTCGGTGGAAAACCCGGTATTTCGACCTGAAACTCTGTTCTTAACAAACCAAGAATAAATATTGCGAGTCGAAAGAACTGATAGGAGTCCAAACAATGTCCAAACGATCTATCGCCGATAAGGGCACCAATACCGCCGCACCGACTACTTGGGTGATGGGGGCGGCCGGACTCGCCATTGGTCTGGGGGCCGCTGCTTGGTTCCTGACCCGCCGCCACAAGGCAAAAATCGCTTTGGATCCCGAACGCATCATTCAGGCTTGCGATGCCGCCGCCGCGCGTTTGGACGAAATCCTGTTCGCCGAGCATTCCCGTCAAGCCGGCTAGATTCATAATGGGGGCATGACGAGTGCCGCCGCTACCGTGGACGACTACTTGGCCGAGATCCCCCCCGACCGCAGGGCCGCCGTCCAAAGACTGAGGGAGGCGATCAACAGCAACCTTCCGGCTGGGTTTGAAGAAGGGATGCTTTACGGCATGCCGTCTTGGTTCGTCCCCAAATCCCTCTATCCGGCCGGATACCACTGCGATCCCAAACTCCCGCTGTATTACACGGCCGTCGCGAGCCAAAAGAACTCGATCAACTTTTATGCGAACTTTGCCGGCGACGAGGAGTTACGGACGTGGTTTGTTGAGGAGTTTGCCAAGACGGGCCGCAAGCTGGACATGGGCAAATCGTGCATCCGATTCAAAAAGCCGGAACAGATCCCGTTTGAGCTAATCGGACAACTCATCGCCAAAATCCCCGTGAAAAAGTGGATCGCCCATTACGAGGCCCACATCCGGAAGTAATCCCCGGGGAAGCGGATTCCTATTTTCTGATAATCAATATTATGACAAATTAGAACTGAAGCACGGTGTTCCCTTGCATGCTGAATAAAATCGGGCCGCCGCATAATTAGTGCGGCGGCCCGATCCAATTTTTGCGCGTTACCCCTTGGCTCGGCTGGAAAGGTCTTCGTAACGGAGGGTGGTCTTGTACTCTTGATCACCGATTTTGAGGGTCACCAAATAGTCTCCGGTGACGAGCGTGACGCCACGCCGACCCCGAGCTTGCCAATCCACGGCATTCAGGCCCTGCTTGCCGGTCCCGCTGAGTCGAGCTAGTTCTTGCCCATCCACGGTCGTGATGGTCACTTCCACCTTCTGATCGGTTGCCGCTTTCAGGTGGTAGTAGACCGATGTTCCGGGTTGGGTGTTGGGGCTGCCCCAGATCCGGTTCCCTTCAAACCAACCGTCAAAGACACGGCCAAAGCTGTAGGCGTCGGCCGGCTTGCAAAGGTACACGTCCTTATCCAGGTTTTCCTTGGTCAGTTGTTCCAAGGCCCCGACGGGGATTGTCCAGAACGAGCGGCCGTGGGTGGCGACGATCAGGTCAAGCTCGCGCGGGTGGATGAGCAAGTCATCGACCCTCACGGTTGGGAATCCAACGGCTTTATGGATCGGTGTCCAGTTCTCACCCCGATCCAGGCTGGCAAACAGGCCCATTTCTGTACCGAGGAAAAGGAGGTTTGAGTTTTGCCGTCCTTCGACGATCGTGTAGGCGACCCGGTTTTCGCCCAAGCTGTCACTGAGCTTCTTCCAAGTTTTGCCGAAGTCTTCCGTCACGAAGACATAGCTGGAGTAGTCGTTGTTGCGATGCCCGTCGAATGTGACATAGCACCGGCCGAGGACATAGCGCGAGGGCATGACGCGGCTGACCCAGGTGAACTCCGGCACGCCCGGCACGGTGATCTTTTCCCAGTTCTTGCCGTCGTCTTGGGTGAGTTGAACGTTGCCGTCGTCGGTTCCGACCCATACGACGCCTGGCTTCATCGGGGATTCCCCGATCGTGATGATCGTGCAGTGGTTTTCTGCCCCGGTGCTTTCCGGGCTCACGCCGGCTTTGACACCGATCTTGGCCGGATTGTTGGTGGTGAGGTCTGGGCTGGCTTCGATCCACGAATCGCCCATATTGACGCTCTTGAACAACTTGTTACCCCCGAACCAGATCGTTTTGGGGTTGTGCGGGCTCAGCAGGATTGGTGCCGACCAGTTGAACCGGTAGGTTTCGCCTTGGGGGGCACGGGGCCGAATGAACGCCTGCTCCCCAGTCTCCAGGTTCTGTCGCGAAATGGCCCCTCCTTGGCTTTCGCAATAGAGGATCCTCCAGTCGCTGGGGTCGACTTGGGCGTGGAACCCGTCGCCGCCCAGAATGAACCGCCAATCGGCGAATGTGACGGTGCCCTTGTCGGTTTGGGTCGGGCCGCCCCAAGTGCCATTGTCTTGCAATCCGCCGTAGACGTAATAGGGGCGGCGCATATCGGCCGTCACGGCATAGAATTGGCCGATCGGCAAGTTGTTAAGGTGTTCCCAGGTCTCTCCGCGGTCGCGGGTGACCGCCAAGCCGCCGTCTTCACCGACTAAGATCGTATTGTTGTCTTTCGGGTTGACCCAGATTGTGTGGTAATCGACGTGGATGTCCGATTGCATCACTTTCCACGTTTTTCCGCCGTCGTCGGAGTAGTGGAAGTTCACAGCCGGAAGGTAGATCCGGTTTTCGTCGACCGGGTCGATCATCGGGGTGCTGAAATAGAACGGTCGCGGGTTGAGGTTGTTGAGGAAGGTCCAGCTTTCCCCGTTGTCAGTGGACTTGTAGATCCCGCGGTCGTCTTGGCTTTCAACAGAAGCGATCAAGACATCTGGTTTTGCGGCAAACCTGGAGATGCCGATCCGACCCGTTGTGCTGGCAGGCAAGCCCTTGGTGATTTTTTTCCAGGTCTTCCCCCCATCGGTTGATTTGAAGAGGCCGCTCCCCGGCCCGCCGCTGGAAAAACTGTAGGCGGTCCGTGATTTTTCCCACATGGCGGCAATAAGGACATCGGGGTTCCGCGGATCCATCAGCAGCTCGATGCATCCCGTCATGTTGTTGGCGCCGGCAAGCACTTTGTTCCAGCTCTTGCCGCCGTCCGTAGATTTGTAAACCCCGCGGTCTTCGCTCGGCCCCCAGAGATCGCCGAGTGCGCCGACGTAGAGGATGTCTTTGCTTTTTGGGTTGATGCGGATCGACGAGATTTGGCGGGTCTTGGCAAGGCCAAGGTGCTGCCAAGTCAGCCCACCATCTTTGGATCGGTAGACGCCGTCGCCCCAACTGGTGGAGTTCCGGCTGTTCTCTTCCCCGGTACCGACATACACGGTGTTCGGGTCTTCTTGATCCACCGTGACTGCGCCCAGGGCGACCGAGCTTTCATATTGGAAAACCGGCTTGAACGTCGTGCCGGCACTGGTGGTTTTCCAGAGCCCTCCCCCGGCCGTTGCCACGTAGAAGATCCTGGGGTCTTTTTCGTACACGGCGAGGTTGACCGTGCGCCCCCCCATCGATGTCGGGCCAATGTTGCGGGGTTTGAGGGCCTGCAACTGGGGGGCCCACAGATCGGTTTGCGCCAATGCGGCCGAAGCAGATAAAGCCAGGGCCAAGAACAGGGCCTGGCGAGCTCGGGTGAGAACCATACCGGTGACTTTACTTAATCCGAATGCGGGGAGTGCCGAAATTTCATTGCCGGCGGAAACAACCTCGGTTGAGATATGCCCTGGGTCGAACGGGAGTTATGCCAAATGGGGTGTCCATGGGACGGTTCCCCAAAGCCCGTACACTCCAAACCATGGACTTTGCCCTGACGCAAGAGCACGAATTGATTCGGGAATCGGCTTCGAAATTTGCCGAACAACATATCCTCCCGACGGTTCGCGAACTCGACCGAGCCCACACTTCCAATCCTGAGACACTTAAGAAAATGGGCGAGGCCGGTTTGTTAGGGATCTCCATCCCGGCAAAATACGGGGGGACCGACACCGATTACATTTCCCTTGGGATCGTGTGCGAGGAGTTAGAAAAGGCCGACACCTCGGCCCGCGTCGCAATGAGCGTCCACAGCGGGCTCCACTGCATGACGTTGATGCAATGGGGCACCGAAGAACAAAAGCAGCGTTGGCTTCCCAAGCTGGCCTCGGGCGAGCACCTTGGGGCGTTCGGGCTGACGGAACCCAATGCCGGTTCCGACGCCGTGAACATCAAAACAACGGCGCGCATGGATGGGGACCACTACGTGATCAACGGTTCAAAAACCTGGATCAGCCTTGCCGACTATGCCACCCACTTCTTGGTGATCACAAAGCTGGCCGAAACCGAAGCCAAAGCGCCCTATGCGGCATTTATCATCCCCCGGGAAGCCGCGGGGTTCAGTAGCCGGCCACTGAAAGGCAAGCTCGGAGTGCGGGCCGGCAACACAGGAGAAATCTTCTTTGAAAATGTGCGGGTTCCGGCATCCGACATGATCGGAGCCGAAGGTGACGGGTTCAAAGTTGCCATGTCGGCGCTGGATCACGGACGGTATACCGTCGCGGCCGGTGCCGTCGGCATCATCACCGCTTCGCTGGAAGCCTGCGTCAAGTACGCCAATGAGCGTAAAGTCGGCGAAGAGGTGATCGGCAAGAAACAACTCGTCCAGCAGCTCATTGCCAGCATGGCCCGGGGACGCGACATCGGGCGCTTGCTCTACTATCAGGTCGGCTGGATGAAGAACACCGGCCAACGCCACACCCGGGAAGTCAGCATGGCCAAATGGGTGAACTGCGAAGCGGCTTTTGATGCGGCGAACAAGGCCATTGAGGTTCACGGGGCATACGGATTTAGCGACGAATTCCCGGTTGAGCGGTACTTCCGCAACTCGCGAGGGGCCATGATCTACGAAGGCACCCACGAGATCCACACGCTCGTCCAGGCGGAATATGCGCTGGGATACCGGTCGGACAAGCCGATCGCCAATATGCTGCCGCCCTATCCGTTCGAATGACGAGGAGCAAATTCCCCGGTGAACCATGCCGGGGATGACGCCAGCATTTGAGTCAAATCCGAACTGTTTAGAGACAGTTGGGCGGGTTTTGTGATAAAGTCAACCAACCTAGGCCCGAATTGTGCCAGGGGGATTCCTATGCGGAAACATGCATTTACACTCATTGAACTGCTGGTCGTGATCGCGATCATCGCCATCCTGGCGGCGATCCTCTTCCCTGTCTTCGCCCAGGCCAAGGTGGCAGCCAAGAAGACGCAATCTATTTCGAACCTCAAAAACATTGGCACCGCAACCCAGCTCTACATGGGTGACTACGACGATGTCCTCCCCGTCTGGTCGGCGAGCATGGCCAATTCAGCGACTTTGTTCAGCCTTCAATACATGTATCCCGGTTTGATCAACCCGTATATCAAGAACGGGGTCAACACCACAACCGGTGAATTGAACGGAGTTTGGGCCAGCCCGATGTCCAAAGAGCTGTTGTCCAACATCAGCAACACTTGGGCGTACAACTACTGGTCGCTCGGTGGATTTTCCACCTGTGCGCAACCGGTTCCTCCGGCAAGTTGCGGAACGCGCACGGTTGCCCAATATGGCGAGTTCGCTGACACCGCTTACAACTATCCGGCCTCTTCGACCGGATTGCAAGATGTGGCGTCGACCATCGTCTTTTCTGACGGTGCCCAGCTGAGCCGCCCGCCCCAGTACCGGACGGCGTTCCCGGGTGGCGACCCTCGGAACATCGGGGTTTACGGCCCCTATGACATGTCTGGCAAAACCCCGATCACCAACGAAGCCAACACCGCTTCTACGGCACCGGGCAACATCATGAGGCTGCTCTGCGGCGCCAAGACGGCTGTCAGCTACGCAGACTCCCATGTCAAGGTCGTCACCACCAGCACCCTCTATCCGGTCGGTTACAACACGCCGTCTTGGAGTGGTAGCGCGGCGACGAACAAAGGCTGGGCCAGGACTTGGACAAACTAAAACTGGGAGCAATCGCCTTGGCGGCCGCCATCCTTGCCCTTGCGGGGTGCTCGGCATCTTCCGAGGCACCCCAAAGCAAGGAAAAGTCTGAGCAGGATGCCGCCCAGCAGCAGTTGTCGGCTGGAGACATCGACACCGGCAAGTAACTCCGCAAGCGGGGTCAGGATCAAAGCGCAAGTGACGATCCTGGCCCCTTTTTTATTGTCGGGCATGTTGGAACGGCAATCAACCGGCGGACGGACCGAGTCTCCTGGCTTGCCTTTTGACCAGCGGTATCCTGCAACTTAGTGGAAGAAACCGCCGACAAGAAGCAGTTGGACCGGGCCATGATTCGGCGGATCATCGGTCTGTTCAAACCGCACGCCAAGATGGTTTGGCTGACGTGCGGGGCCGTTTTGCTCGGGGTGGTTTTGGGCATCGTGCCGCCGTATTTGATCAAGACGGTTATCGATGTGGGGATCGCCCAAAAGAACTTCCCCATCATAGGCGAATATTCCGCCTACATTCTGATTTCCGTGCTGGCCGGTGCCGGCATGACTCTCCTTTACGGCTATTGGGGCGTGGTTGTTGGCCAACGCATCATGTGCGATCTGCGACAACAACTCTTTGACCACTTGCAAAAGATGTCGTTGCGGTTTTTCACCAATGCACGCACGGGTGAAATTCAAACGCGACTGATCAGCGATGTGCAGGGAGTGCAAACGGTGGTCAGCAACACGCTGGTCGACCAAATCAGCAACATCGGGATCGTCATCAGCACGTTGATCGCAATGGTGGTGATGGATTGGCGTCTCACGCTGCTTAGTATCGTGCTGGTGCCCTTGTTCATGGTGATTGGTAAGTCGGTTGGGGACTTTGCCCGCAACGTCAGCAAAGGCACCCAGGAGCAAACCGCCGAGTTGAACGCCATGATGCAGGAGACCCTATCGGTTTCCGGGATTTTGTTGACCAAGGCCGTCGGCCAACACCACACGCTTTCGGAGCGATTCGATACTGAAAACCAGAAGCTTGCAGGTTGGCAGGTGAAAGCGTCGGTCATTCAGTACATCTTTTTCGGCATGATCCGGTTGATCACGCAAGTGGCGCCGGCCCTCGTTTATCTGTTGGCCGGATGGCTGCTGATCAAGCAGGGGGATAAATACATCACGATCGGCCTCCTAGTGGCCTTTACGGGTTTGCAAATTCGGCTGTACTTCCCGATGACGGCGCTTTTTGGCGCGCAGATCGAAATCATGAAGTCATTTGCCTTGTTCGAACGGATTTTCGAGTACACCGATTACCCGTTGGACATCAAAGACAAGCCCAATGCGGCGTCAATCTCCTCCGACACCCCGGGCGCGGTTGAGTTCCGGAATGTCGGGTTCAAATATGACCTGGAGTCTGACCGCGACACGCTTTCGGACATCAGCTTCCGAGCCGAACCAGGCCAACTCATCGCCTTGGTCGGTCCATCCGGTGCGGGAAAAACAACGCTGACCTATCTGATTCCCCGGCTTTACGATGCGGATTCCGGCGAAGTCCTGATCGACGGGAAAAATGTCAAGGATATTAAGCTCGACGACTTGGCCAAAGTGGTCGGCGCCGTCACGCAAGAAACTTACTTGATGCACACGACGGTTGCCGAGAACCTGCGGGTCGCCAAACCGAATGCGACTCAATCTGAACTGGAAGAAGCCTGCAAACTCGCGGCCATCCACGACCACGTGGCAAGTCTTGAAAACGGATACGAGACCATCGTCGGTGAGCGGGGCTACAAGCTCAGCGGCGGTGAGAAACAGCGTCTGGCAATTGCCCGCGCGATTCTGAAGAACCCTAAGATCCTGATTCTAGATGAGGCGACTTCCGCTTTGGACACCCGTTCAGAAAGGCTCATCCAAGATTCTCTGGCCACCCTCATGGCGGGCCGCACGACGTTTGCGATTGCCCACCGCCTGAGCACCATCCTGCATGCCGACCAAATCTTGGTGTTGGAAAATGGGCGGATCGTCGAATCGGGCAAACACTCCGACTTGCTGGCAGCTGGCGGGCTCTACGCAAAGCTTTACAGCGAGCAAATCGCCGCGCGGCAGACCCAAGAGGGCCAAGAGCCGCTCGAAGTTTGAGTTTCTCGATGAATTCAGGCCCGGCTTACCCGCAGGCTCCCCGCGGTACCTGGCTTGGCGGGTAACTTTGGGGAATGGTCGTCCCGGTGCTTCTGGCCTCGTTGATCGGCCTCCGTGCGCCCGCCCCGGCACCCGATTTGGGGATGGCCATCGATTCCCTGATTCAAGCCGAAGTCGAAAATGGAACGATGGTGGGAATCTACATTTGCCAACCAGATGGCAAAGTGCTCTATAGCCGAATGGCGGACACCCGGTTCGTCCCGGCCAGCAATGAAAAGATTTTGAGTTCGGTTTTGGCTTTCGACCGGTTGGGCTCCGACTTCCGGTTCCGGACCCGATTTTGGCGAGATGGCGACGACGTGTGGGTCGATGCGCCAGGCGACCAAACGATGACATCAAGCCAGTTGTTTGATGTCAAACGAAGGCTTGGCGTCTCGGGGAGGGGCGTGGTTCATGTCCGCCAGGCATACCGGTTCGATTTCGGCCCGAGTTGGGAAGACGACGACAAGCCGTTCCGGTATGCACCGGCTTGCACGGCTTTTAGCGTTGACCGAGCGCAGTTCGACGTCAGCATCTCCGGAGGCATCCCGACAGTTCCCGATTGGTGCGGCGTGACGATCCGGCACATCGGCGGGGCCCTGCCGGCCACCGTGGAATATGACCGCACCCATGCGGAGGTGACGATCCGCGGGAATATCGACGAAAAACCGGGGGTCTTGGCCACATTCGCCCTCCGCGACCCCGACCTAGCCGCTTCTCGCATCCTGGGAATGCAGTTTGTCCCAACGCAAAAGGTGCCAGACCGCGAGCCCGATGCTGAGATCCTGAGCGTGCCCCTGAGGGACTACGCCCGGCTCTGCCTGGAACCTTCCGACAACCTGCTAGCCGAAAGCTTGTTGCTCTCCGGAAGCGGCAAGGGGAACTGGCCCGATGCCGCCAAATCTATGGCGGAGTACCACACAAACCTGTTACAGCTGCGTCCCGGGGCCATACGGCCAGAGGACGGCAGTGGAATGAGCCGGCATAATCTCGCGACTCCCTTTGCGTTGGCACAGTTGTTGCGCCACGCTTATTCACAACCCTACCGGGATGACTTCATCCGAGCCATGGCCCACAGCGGCGAAGGCACGATGAGGGTCAGGCTGACCGGGTTGGATGTGACCGCGAAGACGGGAACGCTGGATTCGGTTTCATGCCTGTCCGGCTTTCTTGGCCTCCCCGGCGGGAAAACGGTGGTGTTCAGCATCATGATGAACCACTACACCACAACCGCCGCCGAAGCGAGAAAGTTGCAGGATGCCTTGATCCAAGCCATCCACGATTCGTTGTCAATGCGCGAGAACGAACATGCAATCCGAGATGCGAACTGGTGTGATCGAGTGGGACAAGGTGTTCCCCTCCCGGGCCCTGATCCTGTTGATGGCCATTGGCTTTATTGATCTGGTCGTCACTGCCGTTTTGCACAGCCGGGGACTGATTGTCGAATTGAATCCGATCATGCGCCCGGTTATCGAGCGAAGCGAATGGCTTTTTGCCGCCGTCAAGGGGATGACCCTGCTGTTGGCTTATGCCGTCATGGCCCGCTACTACCAAACCCACCAAGTTTTTGTCCGACGTGCCGCCCTTGCCGGCTCGGCCGCCTATGCCCTAATCTGGATCGTCTGGTTCACCGCCGGCAGCATCCGCTGAGCCCTGGTTGAGTCTCTTCCTGGGCCTGCTTGCCAAGGGCAGACCCATCGGATATAATTTCCGAATTCCGCCATCGGAGGTATGCCGCATGAATAAATACGCCTCCCTTTCCCGAATCCCGTAGCGCATCACTCGCTACGCTGACTCCCATCTTTTGACTGAACCTGGCCGCAGTACGCCCGAAGGCTCTGCGCGGCACCGCTATGGAAAACCCAACGAACATTCGATTTCAACGCGTCGAAACGGACGCGGAACTTCAAACCTATCTGGACCTCAATGCCGAAGACCGGCCCGACCGCGCTTCCACGCTTGCCCGCACCAAACAAGAAGATGCGGCGCGCCCGCACGCCATCCAACGGTTCTTGGTGATTCAAGATGGCGTCGCAGTCGGCGATTTTGGCATCATGCCGACCTACTGGTCCGGCGACCTCACCCTCTACCAGTTCTGGCCGAACCTACCCCGTGGATTGGACCGACCGGGATGCGATGCCATGATCGGGTTTGCGTTGGAAGCCATCCGAGATTCAGGAGGGAAAAAGGTCAACACGTGGGCTCCCACCCACTATGGGGCGTTCCATGATTCCTTGCTAGAAAGTGGATTCAAGTTCGACCAAGCCAACCCCGAATCCATCCTGAAGCTCGATCAACTGGATCTGGATGCGTTCCAACCGGCCATCGCATCGCTCAAAGCCTCAGACCTTCGGGTTCTCTCTCTGCAAGACCTGTTAGCGGAAGATCCTGCCGGCGGTTGGGCCCGCTACCATGAGTTGGATCTGCGGCTTACCCGGGATGTCCCCCTGCCCTATGAGTTCACCGGCGAGCCATTGGAGTCGTTCGTCAAACAGTTCGAAGTCCAACGGGCTTCGTTTGCCACCATCCAAATTGCCGCCGACGGCGACTTTCTTGTTGCAACCTCCATGCTGTTCCGCAACGAAGATGCGCCAGACTACTATTGGACAGGGCTGACTGGCGTCGACCGGAATTACCGCAGGCGGGGGATTGCAAAGGCTCTCAAGGCCATCAACTTCCAATTGGCCAAAGATGCAGGCGGAATCCAAATCACCTGTGACAACGAGGAAAATAACCCGATGCTCCAACTCAATTACGAGCTCGGGTTCCGGCCCTATTGGGTGTGGAACTCTTACTCGCGAGAGATCTAGGGTTATTTGCCGATGCAAAACTGGCTGAATATCCGCTCCAGCACATCAGCCGGGGCGGATTCGCCGGTGATTTCCCCGAGTTTTCGGAGGGCTGAACGCAGGGTGACGGCGGCCAAGTCGTCCGGGATGCTTTCACTGCGTAAAGTGGCGAGCGATTCTTGGGCAAGATCCCGTACTTCGCGCATCACGGCATAGTGCCGCTCGACAAGCGATGGCGGTTCAACGCCACTGTCGACAATCGATCTGCGGATCAGCGCGACGAGATCCGCCAAGCCGTCGCCGGTCACCGATGAGACTGGCAGGCCCCGGCCACCCGTTGCGAGGTCGGATTTGGTCGCCACGATTTCGTGCGTGCTGGCCAGGCCGCCCACATTCTCCGAATCTGCTTCTTGCCAACCGGAATCCGCATCGTACAGGTAAAGCACCAAATCCGCTTCGCGCACGGCCTGCCATGTCCGATCGATGCCCGATTGCTCGACTTCATCTTGAGAGTTTCTGAGCCCCGCAGTATCCACCAAACGGATCGGAATGCCATCCAACTCCATTTGTTCTTCAATCGTATCGCGGGTTGTCCCGGCAATCGGGTTGACAATGGCTCGGTCGGATTTGAGCAAGGCGTTCAACAGTGAACTTTTGCCGGCATTCGGCTGCCCAGCCAGGACGACGAGGGCCCCCGATTTGATCCGCCTCGCCAAATCCTCCGTCGCTAAGAACCGGTCGATATCTGAAAGGGCTTGGACCAGGGCCCCAGTCCTCTGCGCTTCGGTAAGTTCGCCAATCTCCTCGCTGAAATCTGTCGAAGCCTCAACCGTTGTGAGCGTGTGCCGCAGCGCTTCGACGACAGGGGCGAGTTCGGACGCCAAGCGGCCTTGGCGCAGCCGGTTGGCTTGGTCAAGTTGCCGGGCGGATACGGCTTCGATGGTCTCGCGGATCCCTTCAGCTTGGGCAAGGTCGATTTGACCGTTGAGGAACGCCCGGAGCGTGAACTCGCCGGGCTTTGCAGGCCTGGCCCCCGATGCGTAGCAGGATTCGAGCAATTGGGCCACGCAAACCGGGGAGCCGTGCCCACTGATTTCGGCCGTGGGCTCGCCGGTGAAGCTGGCACCCTCGGCAAACAACGTGCAAAGCCCGTCATCCCCGGTCGCGAACCTCCCGTAGTAAGCGTGTCTTGTTACTTCACCGATGAATGGGGCAACCCGCCGCGCGACACTAAAGGCGTTTGGGCCGCTGACCCGAACCACCGCCACCGCCCCCCGTCCAGGCGGCGTGATGCAGGCCGCAATGGTTTCAGCCCATCCTGTCACGCCATCCACATGCTAATTCTACTTGCCGTGTAGAATGAACCTGTGGCCAAACGAGGCGCGCTCCTCTCATTGTTGGTGTTGTTTCTGGCCGGTTGCCAATCAGCGACCGAGCCCGAATCTCCGGCGAAGTTTTCCGATGCCGACAAGCTCATCGGGAGTTACCGCTTAAAAGCGACTCCCGATGAAGTGGCCGAGTCCGGCGGGCTGGACAACCTGCCCCTCCTTGTGATCGACAAAGGATTTTTCCGCCTTGTCATCGACAAAGAAGAAAGTACCGGAGGCTGGCAACTTAAAGATGGCAAGTTGCTGTTGACCGACAAAGAGAGCAAAGAAACAAATGCCTTCTCGGTCAGTTCCGACGGGACGGAGTTGATGGAAGACAACAACGACCCGCTGGTGTTTGTGAAGGTCGGTGTACAGCCGCCGCCCAAGTCGGCCAGGTAGCGATTGCCCCGGGCCGTATAATCTGTTCCATGATGGTCTCTGGATCGACGGAGCATGGTGGCTCTTTCCTTTCCCAAACGCCGGGCTCGGCCTTTTCGCCGGAGGACTTTGGATCCGATGAGCAGTTGATGGTCCAGATGGCCGAAGACTTCAGCCGAAAGGAAGTTTTGCCCTTGGTCGAGCGGCTTGAAAAACAAGAAGATGGCCTGATGCCGTCATTGATCCGGAAGGCAGGCCAACTGGGCTTTTGCGGAATCGACGCCCCCGAAGCCTATGGGGGGTTGGGGCTCGGGAAGAACGTGGCTGCCCGGATCCTCGAGTTCCTGAGCATGGACGCCTCTTTTAGCGTCACGGTCGGCATCACGAGTGGGATATCGCTTTTCGGCCTCATCGCCTTCGGTTCCGAAGAGCAAAAGCAGAAATACCTTCCCCGGCTCACGGGTGGGGAGTGGATCGGGGCCTACGCCCTCAGCGAACCGAACTCGGGTTCGGATGCCCTCAGCATGTCCACTCGCGCCGAAGACAAAGGCGACCATTACGTTCTGAATGGCACCAAGATGTGGATCAGCAACGCCAAGTGGGCGGATTTCTTTTTGGTGATGGCCAAGATCGACGGGGAGCATGTTTCGGCATTCTTGGTCGAAAAGGGGTTCCCCGGCGTTAGCATTGCCCGCGAGGAGCACAAAATGGGCCTTAAAGGTTCTTCGACGGCGAGGTTGGTTCTCGAAAACGCCGTCGTCCCCAAAGAAAACCTGCTTTACCTACCTGGCAAAGGGCACCATGTGGCTTTCAACGCTCTGAACATTGGCCGTTTCAAACTGGGGGCAATGTCGGCTGGCCCTGCGCGCCAAGCCATGGGCCACGCCGCGGCCTATGCCTTAGACCGGAAGCAGTTTGGGCAACCGATTGCCGATTTCGGCCTTATCCGCGCCAAATTCGCCGACATGGCGGCCTTCTATTTTGCCATCGAGTCTGTCCTTTACCGCACCGGAGCAAACATCGATGCCGCGTTCGACAAAAGCGACGGCTCCCTCGACCAAAACCGGCTCGCTGCCGAAGAGTTTGCCGTCGAATGCAGCGCCTGCAAAATTTTGGCGACCGAATTGGAGGCAAAAATCGTTGACGAATGCATTCAGGTTTATGGGGGGTATGGCTTTACTGAAGAGTTCCCCGTTGCCCGGATCTACCGGGATGCGCGGGTAAGCCGGATTTACGAAGGGACGAACGAGATCAACCGGATCTTCCTAGCCGACCGGATGGTCCGCCGGGCCAATGAGGGCAAATGCTCGCTGGAGGCATCGGGTGATTCCTTCCTCAATGATCTCACGGGCAAAGCCTATAAGAGGTTTGGCAAAGACCAAGAAGTGCTCGGCGCGATTAGCGATTTGACTCTGCTGTGCTATGCCGAACAATCTGCCCGGCTCCGCGCAGCCAAAACTGGCGAACTCGGCCAGGCGGCCCACCGGAGGTTTGCCAATTGGGCCAATGCCGCTGGCGCGGCCAAATATGCCGAGCTCACCGGGGAATCTGTGGCCATCCCCGCCCCCTTCCCACAGGAATCGGGATTGCTAGCGGAAGCGGTGTACAAAGCTGGCGGCCCCTTGCGGTTTTGATCCCAGACGGCCCGGGCTCCATCCCGGATGGGAACGCCGGCCCGGCACCGTCTGTTGATGTCCTCAATGGTGGAGCGGCCGTGGCCCGCAAAGGGTGAGTGGGGCAGATTTTTGTGGCATTTCGCCCTCAATAACGCGCATGCGTGTACCTTCCCTTTTGCGCTGGTCGGGTGCCTTGCCCTCACCAAGGCTTTACCCATATTGGGCATCGCCCGATACGACCTGTTGTTCTTCCTCTGCTTGGCGATCCAGGGATTGATGGTGTGGAAGAATCTCGAAACGTGGCGGGATGCGGCTGTCGTCGGTGTCTTCCACCTTCTCGGTATCGGGCTCGAGATTTACAAAGTCAACCAAGGCAGCTGGAGCTATCCGGAACCCGGGATCCTCAAAATTGCCGGAGCCCCCCTCTATGCCGGGTTCATGCATGGCAGCGTGGCCAGTTTCATGTGTTTGGCGTGGAAGAGGTTCGGACTTCGGAGCTCGGGCTGGCCTTCGGCCTGGGTCACTTGGGGCGTGGCGGGCACCCTTTACACGTTGTTCTTCATTCCGATCGATGGCCCCAAGTATCGTCTTATCACGCTAGCCATCGTGATTTTGCTGTTTGCCAAGAGCAAAGTCCACTACACGGTAAACCGCTGCCGATATTGGATGCCGATGCCTCTCGCTTTCCTGTTGATTGGTTCGATGATCTACATCGCAGAAAACCTGGCGACGTTCTTTGGCGCGTGGATGTATCCGTACCAGTCTGGAGGTTGGCAACCGGTCCACCTCACGAAAATGGTGAGTTGGAGCCTTTTGATGACAGTCAGCCTCGTGATCGTGGCTGAATACAAACGGACGCTTGGGCTTTTGACACAAAAAAACGGGGCAACCGATGGGGGCTGCCCCGTTGAAGTGCAAGCCTAGTTCTTGAGGCGGATGATTTGGCCGGTGCCACTTGTCGGCGGCATCCCTTCTTGGAACGAGACGTTGTTGAACTGATAGGTTCCATATTGGATGGTTCCATCGGTGGTTGCCAGCCAAACCGACCCGCTGGCGCTGATGCCGTTGGGGTCATCCATTTCGGCAAAGACGTAATCGACCCGGTAGGTGTCAACCCCGTTCTTCATTTCGTGGGCAGCTAACGTCCATTTGGCTTTTGAATGCGGGAGTTGCTTTTCCTTTTCCGCTTGCCACTCTTTGGTCCAGCTGTCTCCGATCTTCACCGGTTTGTCCGGCCAGTGAAAGGCGTTCATGCGGCTGGTGCGTTCCCCACCTTGCATCTCGGCGCCAGACATGCTGACGATCTCCCCGTTGAGTTTCTGAACCATTGTGGAGGTCTGGCTCATGTCAGGGCCGCCTTGGCCACCCATGTCCATTTCTTGGCCGTTGAACATCAGCTTGAAATCGCTGATCTTGCTTTCGGTGGTGACGGTTTCGGAGTCCATCTTGGTGACCTTGCTATGGACGATAAAATTGACATCCACATCACCAGCCCCGGTAATCGCCATCGACAGTTTCATCTGCAGATTGACGGGTTCCCCGACCTTCGGCTTCCATTTGAGAGTGACCTCTTCTTGGGCGGGGGCAAACGAGAGCAGGGCAACAAGTGCGAGCGCGCCTTTCATATTGACTATTTTGACGAGGATTGAGAGATTTGGTTGCGAGTCCGGCCCAATCTTTCGAGAAAACCAGGATGTTGGACTGGCATCTTCGCTGCTCAAACAAGCCGCGGCGGCGGCTACTGCCTCAATCTACAAAAACCGGGCTTTTCCCCGCAGGAACTCATCTGCCCCTTCAATCATCCTGGGGTGCCAATCGTGGCCCCAATCAATCTCCTCTAGTTCCTTGATGCCGGGGAGGGTCTCGTAAACGGCCCGAACCTGAGCGGGTCGAACACTTGGGTCTTTCAAGCCCAATGTCACCCTGGTCGGCACTTCGCAAAACGCGGCTTGGTTAACCGTGTCGAAGTATGAAAGGGTCAATCTCACTTGCGCTTCCGCCTCAGGGCTCGAAAAGGCCACATCGGTCAATTCCTTCAGGGGGTAACGAAAGTATTTGGCATCAAGGATCCACGGAACCCCCGCCAAAAACGGCTCGTCGGCCACAACCGCGCGGATCCAGGGCACCCACGCCCCCATCCAGATGGCGATCCCACCGCCCTGGCTCATGCCCATTGCGGCAACCCGGTTCGGATCAACCCTCTCCAATTGCCGGAAGATGCGGCCGACAACGACCGCATCCTGGAACATCCGGCGGAAGATCCATGTGTCCCGGCTCTGCACACCTTCGGCCATGTATCCCCGCTCGACCCGGTACTCCTCGCGGTGGAAAGCGGTCTCGCCGTGGAAATTGAAACTGATACTCGCCATGCCGGCCCGAACCCCATAACGGTTGGGGAGCATGGACCACCGCGAATAAGGCGCGAGCCACAAAAATCCCGGTGCCAGGTCTGCAAGGTGCGGGCGGGCCACCCATCCGTGGCGGATCTGGCCATCGACCCCACGAAAGTTGAAAACCTCGACCGTGTGAGATTCGAGCAAGAATTCGGACTGGGAAGATAACTCGAACTGGAGCGGGGCCTCATCTGCTTCACGAACCGCCTCCGACCAAAAGTCCTCAAACCAAGGCGGGACGTAGGGGCGCAAGAGGTCCGATTCGTACCCCATCAGGCTGTCGGGGTGGCGCCGACCGACCGCTGTTCAGCATCGACATGCAGTCCGGTAGTCATCAACCAGGTGATGGCCCGCTGCACTTCCTCGATCGGGCCTTCCAGCCTGACCTGCATCCATCCAAAGTCGGCATCGATGTTGGCTTTGGTGATGGTGGCCCGGATATCGAAATCCCGGCAGAGTCGGCACATCCAAGGCTCGCCGACTTGGTTGTCGCGCGCAGTCAGGTTTACATCGATGGCCGTCATAGATCCGTAATTTACCTTGAGCGGGATTAGGCCCGGTTGGGCATACATTTCTCGGGGAATTGTGAGTACCCTTAGTCCATCGGGCCGGATATTCCGCCGGCATCCCAAGGCTGACCATGAACCAAGTCCATGTCTTTGACACCACGTTGCGCGACGGCGAGCAATCGCCGGGGGTGCGCCTCAACATGGATCAAAAGCTGGAAATCGGCCACGCGTTGGTGGATCTCGGGGTCAACATCATCGAGGCGGGTTTCCCGATCTCGTCTCCCGGGGATTTTGAAAGCGTGCAGACATTGGCGACCGAGCTAAAAGGGGTCACGGTGTGCGGCCTGACCCGCGCCGTCAGCAAGGACATCGAGTGTGCGGCCGAAGCGCTTAAGCCAGCGGAGCGCCCCCGGATCCACACCGGGCTGGGAGTCAGCGATAACCACCTCCAACACAAACTGAAAATGACGGAAGACCAAGCCCTTGAAAAGGGAGTTGCCGCCGTGAAACTCGCCCGGCAGTTTGTGGACGATGTCGAATACTTCATGGAAGATTCGGGCCGGGCCCGGCGCGAGTACATCTACCGAGTGGTCGAAAGCGTGATCGCCGCCGGGGCGACCGTCATCAACGTCCCCGACACCACCGGCTACACCACGCCAGATGAGTATCAAAGCCTATTTGCCGACATCATCAGCAACGTGCCCAACAGCGACAAAGCCATTTTCAGCTGCCATTGCCACAACGACTTGGGTATGGCCACCGCTAACACTTTGGGCGGGGTCATGGGCGGGGCGCGGCAAGTGGAAGTCACTGTCAATGGTATTGGGGAGCGAGCTGGCAACACCTCTCTTGAGGAGGTCGTGATGGCCCTGCGCATCCGCAAAGACAAATTTGGCCTGGAGACGTCCGTCCATACCGAAAAACTCCTTGCTGTTTCAAAATTGGTCAGTGCCCGCACCGGCATGCTCGTGCAACGTAACAAAGCGGTGGTTGGGGCCAACGCCTATGCCCACAGCAGCGGGATTCACCAAGACGGAGTGCTGAAAGAAAGGTCCACCTACGAGATCATCGACCCCCACCTTGTCGGGGCTGAGAAAAGTGAGATTATCCTGACGGCCCGTTCGGGCCGGCATGGGTTAAAGCACCGCCTCTCAGAACTGGGGTTCAGCTTCCCTGAAGCCCGTTTTGAGGAACTGTACACGTACTTCTTGGAAATGGCGGACACAAAAACCGAAGTCGGCGACGACGACTTGTACGAACTCGTCAAACGTTAGTTGCGGCGGCATACGGATGTCAATGGAACGCCTTGAGCCCGCGGAATATCTGTCGTTCCTTTCTCCCTATCCCGAAGCGACCCAAACGTTGCACCGGGCGCTGCGCTTGCGGATGCGGGAAATCCTCCCGCCGTGCAACGAATTCATCTACGATGCCACCCAAGCGGTGACGACCGGCTTCGGATTCACCCAAAAACCCTTGGAGCACTTCATCCACCTGCCGGTCTACACTAACTACGTGAATCTGGGGTTCAACCACGGGGCCGCGCTCGATGACCCCGAAGGCCGGTTGCAAGGAAATGGTGCACGGGTCCGGCATATCCGGCTGACTTCTAGCGAGCAACTGGACGACGAGTACATCCGGGGGCTGATCGACCAAGCGGTGGCCCAGGCGATTCGGTCCGACGATCCGCCGGAGAACCTGATCAAGGTTATTGTGATGAAAGGGCCGAAGCGACGGCCCATGGCCGGATGAAGCTTGCCGGCGTGCCGAGCTGCCGATGCGGAGTGCCTTGATCGGGGGCTGGTGGAGACTAGCCGAACGTGGTGCGTTGCGGCAACCCCTCCCCACCCTCCCCAGACTTGGGGAGGGAGAGTTTCCCCCGCAACGTGACGTTGCGGCAACCCCTCCCCACCCTCCCCAGACTTGGGGAGGGAGATTGGTCACTCCGGCGCGTCGGGCACGAACAATGTGTCCCACTCCGCCGGGTCTTCGCACAACTCCGCATCCACCGGCGAAGCCAATATCTTGTCCCACGTATCCCCGAACTCTGCCTCGTCACGGATGATGCGGTCGTAGCTCTCGCCCGAAAACGGCGGCCACCGTTCCCCGCTCCTTTTGATGATCGCCGCTCCGGCCTGGCGTTTGGCTTTTTCCAGAACGTCGCTGAGTTCGTACGGCTCCCCGTCCGGCCCGGGGTTGACGGTGAAGCACATTTCGGTTTTCTCGGGCAGCACGCACAGGATCAGGTAATCGAACTTGCGCCGCTGCGCCCGCATCAGCTTGATGTAGAGCACCGTGCGCTCGGGGTCGGTGAGTTCGCGCTTGTGCCGGAACGTGGCGTAGTACCGCACGTCGTCGGCCCGCCAATGCGGCAACCTCCCCCGCCAGATGTTGAAGTTCTGCCACTTAGCCATGTCAAGTTTGGCCAGCTCTCGCAGTGTGGCCATCCGCATCTCCCTGACCAGAATTGGGGAGGGAGGGCAAATTTACAACTCGTCGTCATCTACGGCGGAGAGAGCCGAAGACTTCTGGTACTCCGTGACCCGCCCTTCAAAGAAGTTCTGCTCCTTCTTCATGTCCATCAGCTCGGCGAGCCATGGCAGGGGGTTGGTGACGCCGGGGTTTAGTTCCGGCAACCCGCATCCTTCCAGTCGGCGGTCGGCGATGTAGTCGATGTACTGCATGAACTCTTCGGCAGAAAGCCCGACCCCCGCCACCGGCAGGCAGTCCCGGATGAATTCCTTTTCAAGTGAAACGGCCTCGCGCATCGTGTCCACTAGCTCGAGTTTGAAACTTTCGGTCCACATGTCGGGGTTCTCGTCAACGAGTTCCATCAGGAGCTGGCGGAACAGTTCGATATGGTTGCTTTCGTCGCGCAAGGTGTAGCGGAACATCTGCCCGATGCCCGGGAACTTGCCTTGGCGGTATAGGCTCAGCACCATGCCGAATAGGCCGTAGAACTGCGTCCCTTCCATGCATTGACCAAACAGAAAGATGTTCTTGGCCAGTTTTTGCTTGTTGCGCGTGTCGCTCAGGTCTACACCCCGCCGCATATCGTAGCTGTTGCTGGTCACAAACTCGTTTTTGCGCTTAATCGTGGGCACGTCTTCAAACATCGCCTCGCATTCGTGGGGGTTGATCCCCAGGCTTGAGATCATGTAGAGCAGGCTGTCGGCGTGGATGTTCTCTTCGTGGGCGTGCCGGCCCAAGACCAATTTGAGTTCCGAGGCGGTGACGGCTTCTCGCACGACATGGAGGATATTGTCGCCGACGATGCCTTCGGCGGCGCTAAAGTAACCGATGGCCATCCGGATGATCCAGCGGTCGACTTCGCTGAGCGCGGTGTCGCTGCGCCATTGCTCGATGTCTTTTTGCATAGGGATGTCCTCTGGCTCCCAATGGTTGGCCTTCATGGTCCGGTAAAGCGTGTAAGCCCAGGTGTATTTGAGCGGGAGGAGGTTGAAAGTCATCGTCTCCCGGCCGTTGATGACGGCCTTACCGGCCTGCGCTGCTTCCGCCTTTTCGCGGTCAAGCACAAAATTCCTTTCGCCGATCTTGATCGTTATGGTGTCCATTCGTTCTTTTGTCCGAGATGAGTGCGCCATTGAGGGATGCATAGACGCCCGTCTGGTTCTACCACGCGGCAACAGCCAAAATCGGCACCTTCCGGAAATTTTCCCATTGGAGTTGCGCGGCGCGCCAGAACCGGAAAACAGGTTACAGCATCCGGTTGCAAAAACAGGCCCGACGCGGCACCGGAAGGCATCAAACCGATGCGGATGTTTTCCACCGACGGATTTATGAACCGGGGATCCTACTTTCCTAGAGGTAGCGGATTTTGCATGTGGGCAAAACAAAAAAAAGCCCCCCCCCACCGCCGCGTTTGGCAATCGGGGAGGGCCTTGGAGCCTTTCGTCAGCAATCGTTGTACAGGAAGAACTCCATGGGGTGCGGGCGCAAGGCCAACGCATCGCATTCGTGCAACAACTTGAACTCGATATAAGTCTCGATCAGGTCGGTTGTGAACACATCGCCCCGGGTCAGGAACTCATGGTCGGCGCGCAACGCTTCCAACACTGAGCGCAGGTCGCCGGGGGTTTGCTGGATGTCTTTGCGCTCTTCGGGCGGAAGTTCGTAAAGGTCCTTGTCGATCGGGGCGGGCGGCTCGATCTTGTTCTGGATCCCGTCAAGCCCGGCCATCAGCATCGCGGTGAAGGCAAAGTACGGGTTTGCGCTTGGGTCTGGGGCCCGGAATTCGATTCGTTTGGCTTTGGGTGAGCTACCGGCCATCGGGATGCGGATGCAGGCGGAACGGTTGCGGGCCGAATAAACGAGGTTGATCGGTGCTTCGTAGCCCGGCACCAAGCGGCGGTAGCTGTTCGTGCTGGGGTTGGTGAAAGCGAGCAAGGCCGGGGCATGCTTCAAGATTCCGCCGATGTACCAGCGGGCATTGTCGCTGAGCCCGGCATAGCCGTTGGGGTCATAGAAGGTGTTCTCCCCGTCCTTCCACAGGGATTGGTGGACGTGCATGCCGCTGCCATTGTCGCCGAACAAGGGCTTGGGCATGAACGTGGCGGCGCATCCATATTGCGCGGCAACATTCTTGACCACGTACTTGTACTTCATGATCTTGTCGGCAACGACCAACAGTTCATCGAACCGGATGTCGATTTCGCACTGCCCGGCACCACCGACCTCGTGGTGATGGATTTCGGTTTGGATCCCGACTTCTTCCAGGGTGAGGATCATGTTGCTGCGCATGTCGTGGAGCTTGTCGGCCGGAGCGCAGGGGAAATATCCGCCCTTGGTGCGCATGGTGTATCCAGTGGCATCGGCCATGCCGCTGTTCCAGCTGGCTTCCATGCTGTCGATTTCGTAAAACGACTTGTTGGGGCTGACCTCGTAAGACATCTTGTCGAAGACAAAGAATTCGGCTTCTGGCCCAAAGAACGCGGTGTCGGCAATCCCGGTGGACTTGAGGTACTCCATGCCTTTGCGGGCTGTGTAGCGTGGATCGCGGGAGTAGGGCTCGTGGGTGATCGGGTCTTCGATGTCGCAGATGATCACCGCGGTCGAATGCTCCATAAACGGATCCATGAACAAGGTGCTGGCATCCGGCCGCAACCACATATCGGATTCATTGATGGCCTTGAAACCCCGGATGCTCGATCCGTCGAACGCGACCCCCTCCGCCAGCCACTCTTCATCGACGGCGTGGCTGGGCACCGTGAAGTGGTGCCACATGCCGAAAGGGTCGGTAAACCGGATGTCTACGAACTGTGCTTCGTTCGTTTCAAGAAATTCAAGTGCTTCGCTTGCCGTCATGATGGAATCCCGGGCAGAAGGCTGACTTGAAAGACAATAGCCCCCTGAGTTTCGCTCGGGGGGCCACATTGCACCGCATCAGCGTCTTCGCCTTACGGAATTCCATTATACCCGCAATTCCACGGTGTGGTCGACGGTCATGGCTTTGAGTTGTCCACAGGGTGGTGGCTGCCGGCGTTAGTGAGCGAGGAGACCCGTGGCTTCCCAACCGTCCCAGTCTCCGATGTAGAGTGCCTCCTCTTCCAGATTCGCCCCAAATTGTTTGCGCACCTGGCTGGCCGCATATTCTGCCAACCTCCGAATTTCGCTGGCCGACGCCCCGCCCACATTGAGGATGAAATTGGCGTGCCGGCTGCCGATCATCGCCCCGCCAAACCTTTTCCCTTTCAAACCGCACTCTTGGATGAGGAATCCTGCGGGCACCACTCCAGAAGCGACCATCCCCTCGGTCAGCCCGGGTATCCGCTTTGCCAGTTCGGCATCGACGACGTTCTTGAAGAAACTCCCGGCGCTGGCCGGGGGTGGCTGCTTGGAAATCCTTTGCCGCTGGTATTCACGCGCATCGTCGTAGATTTGTTTGGGCGCACGGGGGTTTAACTGGAACCTGACCCCAAGCAGTGTGATGGCGGGCGGGTTTTCGCGCCGCAATACGGAGTCTCGGTAGCTGAACTCCATAAAGGATGCGTCGAGCCAGCGCCGCTCTCCCTCCCACCAGACCTCGATGGCCTGCAGGTGGGTGCTAACTTCGTTCCTATAGGCACCGGCGTTGCTCACCAATGCTCCTCCGACCGAACCTGGGATTCCGACGGCGAATTCAAATCCGCCCAGCCCTGATTGGGCGGTCCTGAGGAACAAGTCCTGGAAACCGGCCCCGCAGTCGGCTTCGACGATACCGCCCGCTTTGATATCGATCCGCCTTGCCCGGTTGATGGTCACAAGTCCCTCGACACCTCGGTCGGAGGGCAAAACGTTGCTTCCCCAGCCGAGGATCTGGTGCGGCCACCCGTTCTCGGCGGCAACCTGGGAAACCAGGGCTAGGTCTTCTCGATTGCGCGCGATTCCAAGGCGCCTGGCGGCGCCTCCCGCTTTCAAAGTCGTGTAAAGAGCTAGCGGCACGTTCTCTTCAAACATCCCGACGCCCCCCGAAAGTCTCGCCCATGATGTGGCTCTGCTTGGCCACGCTGATTGCCGGTGGGGCGCAGTAGAGCGGGACGCAAGAAACGGGTGCCACCTCTCGGATCGCGGAGGGCCATGTCTGCAGAAGGCTTTTGAATTCGGGTTCTCCGGCAATCAACAATCCGTCCACGGCATGTGCTTCGTCCAAGGTCATAGAAATCGGTGTGCGACCAGGAAGACGGGCAAAGACTTCCCCCTTTTTTGAAGGGACGGCCACCGGGCCCTCGCTGATTAAGTCGAAAACCGTGGTCTGAAAGAGGGGGATCAACGCCATGTGGGCCCATGTCTTGGCCATGGCAACGCCGACCCTCACCCCCGTGAAGCTGCCCGGCCCGACATCCACAAGGATTTGGCTGTAGCCTGAGATCCCGAGTTCTTCAACCAAGCCAAGCACGGCGGCTGAGGCCGCCCGTTTGCCTTCACGGATCCCACGACAGGCGAGCACGCCCCCATCGAACAGCGCGACGGTCACATAAGGCCCGGAAGTGGATATTGCCAGCGTCATTCGGCAGCGATCGCCGTCAGGTAGAGCAACTCGAGGAGGCGGTCCTTGGCATCTTTGTAGGCCGATTCAGTCCCCGTCCAACTGTAGGTGAAATAGAACCCCGCCGACGAACCATAGGCCACCCACTGAACCTCCTCTTCCCCGTTGGCAATCCCTTTTCGTTCCAGGTAGGTGCCTTTGAATCCGCTGGAAAACCACTTGACTTCCGGTTCCGTCCGGCTGGTCACCCGGTCTAGTCGAGAGAGCCCCTGGCCACAGACCTTGAGCCAGGCGGATCCTGCAGCTTTCGCATCCCCCAAGCCATTCCCAAACGCCACTTCCACCGAGCCGTTCGATACTTTCGAATCTCCAAGTTGCCACCCGTTGGGTAGGTAAAGGAATGTGCCCCGTTGCTCATCAAGCCTAACCCGGAACGGTCCCCGCACCGCTTTTTTGGGCGGGCCGTTTTGTGGCCGCAACACCTGCACGCTCCCAGATCCTGCCGTGTTATTGCCGGATGTCTGGTTGTTGTTCGATCCGTTGGGATCGACTGGCAGGGTTTCGCCCGGGAGTTTGCCCGAAACCGAATCAGCCGTGAGGAGGACAGCCGACCACTGCTTTTCCGCTTCTTCGGCAACGCCTTCTGGGGAATACAGCCGGTACATGAACTTTTGGGGGCGGACGCTCATCAACAGGCCGGTGACGGTGATTTCTGCTTCGGATTTGGACGTATCCCGCACCCGGGTGAGAATCACCGGCACCCCAAGGAGTTCCTCTTCCCATTGCCGGAGAACCGTCCGGTTGTTATTGGTGTTGATCTCCCGCATCACGTCCTGCCAGTGGGCCGGCGGAAAATTCATCTCAATGCCGGTCAGTTCGATGCGGACGGTTTTGCCGCTGATTTCGAACTTCAACTCGTCGACATACTTGTCCCGCCGCAACGCCCATGCCGAGGGGTATTTCAATTTGATATCGGTTGTCGGATTTGTCCACTCTTTCGTGGATGCCTGTGCCATCAGCACCGCTGCGACGGCTGGGAGGATCATCATTGTAGTTTCCAGACGGCCGACTTCGTCCCGCCGCTTCCCTGGCGGCCCCAAACGACCGATGGTTGAACCTACCCGAAGCCAGGTACCCTGCGGGCTATGGCCCTAGGCGAGTGGATGGAAAGGGAGGTCTGCGAGCAACCGGACTTGTTGGCCCGCCAAAGCGATCGGTACTTTACTGAGCTCTCCGCGGCTTTTTCTGGCAAATCGTATGACTTAGTTGTTTTGACCGCCCGGGGTTCCAGCGACAATGCCGCGCTCTACCTGCGCTACTTAGTCGAGATCCATCTCGGGATCCCGGTCTCTCTGGCCGCACCTTCGGTCATTACCCAGCACAAGACCGCGATGCGGTATCCAAAGTCGTTGTTTGTCGGGATCAGCCAAAGTGGGGCCGCCCCGGATGTCAGCGAGGTCTTGGCGTATGCGCGCGGACTGGGCCACGACACGCTGGGCATCACCAATACCGCCGATAGCCGCCTCACCGAAGCAGCTAGCCGCAGTTTGATTCTGGAGGCAGGCCCCGAACGCAGCATCGCCGCGACAAAGACCTATTCGGCATCCTTGTTGGCGTCAGCCCAATTGGTCCGTGCCCTCGGCGGCAACCTCGGCGAGCCGGTGCTCCCCGACCGCAGTTGGCTGGAGTCGAGCCGTGAAGCTGCAGAATCGGCTTCCGGACATATCGTCCGGTGTAGCCCGGTGTTCTCGCTCGGCCGGGGCTACAGCTATTGCACTGCTGTTGAAACAGCCCTCAAGTTGATGGAATGTGCCCTGATCCCCTGCAAAAGCTATAGCATTGCGGATTTCCACCATGGACCCAAGGCGTTGGCCGGGCCGAACACGGCCTGCGTGTTGTTCGGTGAAGTGCCAGTCGACTTGCGGGCGACCGGCGCAACGGTCGTTGAAGCTCCACAGGCCGATTTTGGGCCATGGTCGCCGCTTTGGACGATCTTTTTTGGGCAGTGGCTGGCGTTGTTAGCGTCCCGGGCCAGGGGAATCGATCCGGATACGGCCCAAAACCTGAGCAAAGTGACCGAAACCCTTTAGCCAGAGGTCTCTCCACTTGACTCGGCCTTGGCATAGCCGAGACCCTGGAATAAATGTCCGGCGATGGCTCCGACCAATCCGAGGTTCGACCCATGTTTGGTCAGGATCGCGATTGCGAATTCCCTGCCGTCTGGCAGAACGACCCAGGCCGCATCATGCCGGGTGTCCGATGTCCAACCGGCTTTTGAATATAGTATTGCCGCACGCGGAATGGCCTTGCCGATGAACCCAGAGGCCTGGGCATCGGCGGCATCCGGTTCGTCTTGCGGATTGGCCCGGCGCAACAATCCCTGCATCCAGGACACCGAATCGCCGCTCCAATGCGTTCCCAAGGCGATCTCGGCCATCAGTCGGCAAACTGCAGACGCCGTGACCCGGTTCCGGTTGGACATGTCTTTACCCAGCAATTGGGATTCCCGGCCATAGGGCCCTTCGTTGAAGGTTCGGTTGACGGCGTTCACGCCTTGGTAACCCAAGCCCGAGAAAAACCGGTTGACAGCCCCTCTTTGTTCAATGAACCTGGCAAGGTCAGCCGGGCCAAGTTCAGGACCCGGCGTCGTGCCGCAGACCAAATCGACAATGTAGCCGGTTGCATCATTATTGGAATCCTTGACCATATCCCGCGAAGCCCGGTTGAGTTCAGGCGACATGGCCAGGCTTCCGGAGTCGAGCAAATGGGCTGCAAACGCCAAGTAGAACACCTTGACGACGCTGGCCGGATAGATTGGCGCATCCAAACCAACCCCGCCCAACTGGAACTCCCGGGCGGTGCGATCCAGCCGGACAACGGCGATATGGACAGATTCCGCCGAGATGCCTTCATCTGGGAACACGATCTGGGCAAACTCCAACGCATCGGAGCAGATCTGTGTCATTCCGATGTCTTGCCGTGGGAATCTGTGCGGGGAATCCAATTTCGAGGATTGGGTTTACCTGGTAGATTCGGCCTCATGCCCGAGTCTTTTCCGACCATTCCCTACCAGCCAGCGAGAAAAACGGCCGAAAGCGTGGTCGAGTCTCTCAAAGAGGATTACCGGGTGGCCGATGGGCGGAGGACAGTCCGACACTTTTCGACGGATCCGGTTCCGCGAGAAGCAATCGAATGGGCAATCCGCCTTGCCGGAACCGCGCCCAGCGGGGCACACAAGCAACCATGGCATTTCGTAGCAATAGCCGATCCGGAACTCAAATCCCAGATCCGCGACGCAGCAGAAGCCGAAGAAAGGAGGTTTTATGCCGAAAAGATCACACCCGAGTGGCGAGCGGCCCTGGCCCCGTTTGGCACAGACTTTGTGAAGACGCACATCACAGATGCCCCTTGGCTGATTGCGGTGTTCCGCCAGGATTACGAAGTATTGCCTGATGGCTCACGGGCAAAAAACTACTACATGACGGAAAGCGTGGGCATCGCGGTGGGGTTTTTGATCCAAGCCCTCCACCGTGCCGGGCTTGCCACGCTCACCCACACGCCCGCCCCAATGACGTTCCTGCGCGAAGTGTGCGGCCGGCCTCAGAACGAGAAGCCGTTTATGCTCATCCCCGTCGGGTACCCATCCGGAGACTGCCGGGTACCGGATTTGCACCGTAAGCCTCTGGAAGCGATCTCGACGTTCTATGCCGGCCAAGCCAGCGATTGAGCCAGCCCGCCGCGCAAACCCGCAATGAGTTGACCCGAAACGGATGAGTGCACTGAAATCGGGAAGTCGGCGCCGGCATCATAGGCTCCGGTGACTTCGCCATCCACCGACCGGAAGACAATCCGGGGGCCTGTCATGTGGGCCAGCTGATTTCCAGAGGAATCAAGCGCCAACTGCGGGAGGCCCGGGTCAACCGTGAACTGTCCCAGCACGTCAAAGGTTTCGGTATCGAAGATCGAAACCTCGTTCAGCGACCGCATGGCCAACTGCCGCCCATCTCCGGATAGGGTCAAGGAATAGCAAGGCTTTCGGATCATCAATTCCCGGGATTCAAACCCAGCTACGGCATCCCATACCCAGACTGCGTGCCCATCCGAGCCAAAAACCCGATCCGACTGCGCCGATTTGGCAACCAACCTCGGCGAATAGCCGCTATCGGTTTGCCGCAAGACCCGGGAGTGCCGGTCGATTTGGATTTCTTCCCCGCTGGAGTAAAGCAACGTGAGGATGTCTCCCTTGCCTAGAAAGCCGCCTTGGGGGATGCTGGCAAGGAACCCCCATTGCCGCTTTTGCTGGTAATCCCAGGCCAACATTCGGGTGGAAGTATTCACAGCAAGGAGGTCGACCGAAGTGGCAGCATAGAGGATGTCCCCCGTTTCGCTCAACCAGAGGCCTTGCAATTCAGCTTCGCTGCGTTTTTTCCGCTTCAGCGGCTGCAAGTTCATGTAGGCCGGAGGGCCGTCCCCCGACCAGATTGCAACTGTCCCCGAGCGGCTGCCGGCTGCCCGCACCGTGCCTTGAGCACATTCGGCGTAAAACTTGACGCCTTCGCGGAGGTCCATTGGGAGTTCCCGACCCACAAGCAGCTCAACCAGGTTCGACATGACCCTTATTGGATACAACAGAATCCTAGAATCTGTTTGCGCGATTTGCGGATGCCCGGTGTGCGGCGGTAAAACGCCGGCGTGGGAGGCTATATGGTGGAATCAATGGCAGAATGCCATGTTGAGTCGGTCGCGGGTTTGCAGCGGGCTTGTTTCCCCGAGCCGTTCCCAGCGGAACTGCTGTGGCAAGCCAGCCACATCCGACGCCACCTCTCCCAGTTTCCAGGGGGCCAGTGGGTCGTGCAGTTGGATGGGCAGGTTGTTGCCAGCTGCTCGAATATTCTTTGCCGGGAAAGCGACTGGGAATCGCACAAGCCGTTCCACGAAATCGCGGGCAGCTTGGGGTTGGAAGGCCACGTCGCGGGTGGGACTGTGCTCTATGGCATCGATATCTCCGTGCATCCCGGCCATCGGCGGAAAGGATTGGCCCGCCTGCTCTACCAGTCGCGGTTCGGGTTCGTCCGATTCAACAAACTCGATAGGTATGGCACGGTTTGCCGGATGCCGGGTTACTCGGCAAGCGGAGAATCCGACCCCACCCACTATGCCGAGTTGGTCTTGGGAGGAACTTTGACCGATGCGACCCTCACGCCGCTCCTCAGGATGGGCCTGGCATACAAAGGGGTCATCATGGAATACATGGAAGACCAAGAAAGCGGCAATGCGGGAGCAATTCTCGAATGGAAACCGTGAGGGCCGCGGCCGTGAGTTGGGCGATCCAGGAATGCGCTTCGCCCGACGCCTTTTTGGGGCATGCCGCCGACTTGGTCGGACGCGCGGCCAGGCTCGGTGCCGAACTCGTCGTCCTGCCCGAGTCCATCGACTTGGAACGGATTTCGTACCATGGGCCGATCCCACAAGAGGACGTTGCGGCGACCCTGGCCTCAGAGTTCCCGCAGGTCAGGGCCCATTGCGAGTCACTTGCTCGTGACTATGGCATCACATTGGTCGCCGGCAGCCACCTTCACGAGGTCGAGGGGCAGTATTTCAATTCAGCCTTGGTTTGCACGCCGGATTCGTCCTTTCTCCAGCCAAAGAATGTGCTGACCCAGTGGGAACTTGAAGAGTGGCGGATCTCCGAAGGACAAGGGCTGAAGTTGGCGGAGGATCAGAGGCTCGGGACACTTGTCTGCTACGACAGCGAGTTTCCCGGCTCGGCGAGGGCTCTTTGCGAAGCCGGGGCAAAAATACTGGCCGTGCCTGCCTACAATGAGTTCCCCCGTGGGTTCCACCGGGTTCGGTGGTCGTGCCACGCCAGGTCGGTGGAATGCCAAGTATTCGTCATCCATTCGGCGTTGGTGGGATCCTTGGGCCGGGAGCCCGTTAGCCGGACATATGGCTCAAGCGCCATCCTTTGCCCACCGGTCGAGCCATTCCGCGAAGACGGAATTTTGGCTCAGACGCCATTCAACGAAGAGTCAATCGCCGTAGCCGACCTCCCAATCGGGTTGATTGAGGAAGCGCGGGATCGGGACGATGTCCGGAATTGGCACGACCGCGACAAGGGTAATTGGCAGATCTTGACCTGACCCCTGCAACCCAAACGACGATCTGCCGTCAATAGGGGTATGGCTGGGATCGCAAAACTCATAAAAGCCTTGATCACGCTGGCAGCGCTTGCTACATCGATTGAAACATTGATCCGGATCGCCCGGTTTGCCTGGAGCCTCGTCTTGAAACTCGGCCAGATTTTCCGGCGGGGGGCAGTAGGAAGCCGTTTCCGGCCGGGATTCAGTTTTTAGCTGCTGAATCTAGGGCGGCAACCCTTTCGGACCACCCATAACGGAGCGTGATGGGAGCCCCGACCCCAACCCATTCGTAGAAGTATCGGGCGGCATTCATCCCGGTCAGCGGCATTCGCACGCAACCATGGGAAGCCGGGTAGTTGGGGACGCTCGACGAACCGTGGATGAAATACCCTCCACGGAGTTGGACGCTGAATGGCATCGGCGCGTTTTCGTATTTGGCACTGGTGCGGTATCGGCTTTTTTCGGGGCCAGCCGTATATTCCCCGGTTGGCGTGGAATACCCCCGCTTACCTGTGCTGACCTTTGTTTCCATGACCAATCGGTTGCCTTGGTAGGCGCGGAGCCGCTGGGCCGTCAGGTTGACTTCAACCCATTGTTCGGGGACTGTGACAATCCCGAAATGGGTTTCGGTGTCGATTTGATAAGAATTTGACTCCTCATCCCACTGGACATGGATATTGGGGATATCCAAGCTTTTGATGTCGACCAAGATGGATCCGTCGAACAAGACCTTCGTGATTTTGCTGGCGATCTTGACTCCTTCCAGCGTGTATTGTTTGCCCTTGCTATCGTAATGGGCATCCAAACCAAAAGCATCGCTAAACTCCAAGATCGGGACATAGACAGCCCCTCGTGCCGAGTCAAAGGTGACCCCTTCGATATCCCCTTCCGACGGCATGACCACCGTGGGGCCCTTTTGGCAATAGGCGAACGGAGCCAAAGCGGCGATTGCGATCAGTCCAAGGCCTTTCATCTTTTATCTATGCTCGGTTGCCATTTGGCATTTCCACTCAGATTATGTGCAACTCTTCACAAATCCACAAACTCGATTCGGACGGATTCTACTCCCGACGAACGGAACATCTTGGCGACCTGATCTTTGGCCCTATCTTCGGCGGCGGCCAAGATGCCGGCCTTCAGACTGGCGGCTTCAAACCGTTCTGCCCCGACCCGGCGGGCTTTGAGGGCCAAATTGCGGTCATCCCACCCAATGGAATGAGTTTGGGAGTGGAGTTCGGCATCGACATTGGCGGGATAGATCCTGGCTCTGGGGAGCTTCACGGCAATTTCGCTGCCGTTGCCGGAAATTTCGGCTTTGGAGAGATCCACACCTGCTTCGACCGATCCCTGAACGGTGACGAGGGCGTTGTTCTTTGTGGCGGATTCCACCAATCCTCCAACAGCCTGGCTGACAATGGGCACGCCTTGCGTCCACGGAGGCGCTTCCCGGTGGCTTTCGACCGAGATCACGGTTTGATACCGGTGTTCCACCAGGTGCAAATCCCCCAGAAGCCTCACCTCTTTGAGGATCAGCGGTGCGGACCTTGAACCAGCCTGCGGTGCCGAGATCCGACCAACGCCGAACCCGACCAAGAGTATTGCCGCCACACCAGCCGCAACAAAGGCGATCCTCTGTCTGCTCACACCCGTTTAGACAGAGGATCGCGGCATCGCGTTCCGGGACCTAGTTCGGAGCAGGCGCGCGGCCAGCTTCCCAATGTTTGAGGATGAACGCCAAATAAACCGCATGCCGGTCTTTGGTGTTGACATCCCCGCCAAGGCCGTGGCTGCCCGTTGGATCCAAGCACAGCTCCACAAGCGGCCCTTTGCCCGCTTGCAGCAGTTTGCGGTAGACGTGGACCGTGTCTTGGAACAAGACATTCGTGTCTTCCATGCCATGCAACAGCAACAAGGGGCTTTGGAGGTTTTTAGCGATGTGGGTCAGCGAGAACTTGTCGATTTCATCCACTTTCCCCTTTGGCGCATTGCCGATGACCCCACCTGAATACCAGGTGTTGTAGTTTTGCCACTCGGTCGGCCCGGCCCCTGCAATACCCAAAGTGAAGTATTCCGGCGCCGTGTACATGCACATCTGGGTTTGGAATCCCCCGAAAGACCACCCGTTGATTCCAACCCGCGACCGGTCAACCATCCCCATCTCGTCATAGTATTTGACCAAATCGACGAGGTCTTCCGTTTGGGCAACACCGGGCGCATCCCAGTTGGCCCGGCCAAAAGCTGCGCTGTAACCGCTTTGGCCGCGGGGGTCGATCGTCACCGTGATGTAGCCCAGGGTGTGGGTCAGATACTCGGCAAACAGGTAGGCGGTGGAGTTGAACGAACCGTCCACGACCGAGTTCCCGGTCCCCAATGGCCCCCCGTACACATAGATGAACAAGGGGCGTTTCTCGCCCGGTTTCATGTCTTTGGGAACCATCTGGTACCCGTGGATCGTATCGCCGTGGCGGTTTTTGTAGGTGAACAAAGTGGGCTTTTCTTTGATCATCGCCCAGAACTTGGCTTTGTCGTGCGAATCCGTGACGATCTGTTCTTGCTTCCCGTCGTGGACAACCATTTCACGCATCTGGCTCCAGGAGCTGAAAATGCTTCCGTAACGGTCAGATTTGTGCGCAAACACCGGGGTGGTGTGAACACCGTCCATCGTCGAAAGCCTCCGCATCTCCAAAGATGCCAGGTCGATCCGGTAAACGTCGGCGCGGGAGAGCTCTTCCTTACTGGAAGTCGCCAGTACGCCTTTCCCGTCGGCTGAGATTTGCAAGGGATACGTTTCGAACTCGCCGAACGTGAGTTGGCGCTCTCCACCCTTTCCGTCCAAGAGGTGCATTTGCCGCCACCCGGATTTATCAAGGAGGCAAACCACGGATTTGTCATCTGGGGCGTAGAAGGGGTCGGCCATACTGGGCGTGCGATGTTCCCCATCGCTCGTGCCCTTGTAGATTTCGGTTACCTTTTTGGCATCGATGTCGACTTCATTGATTTTGAGTTCCTTCTCGTCCCGCTTCCAAGATCCGAACACAAACCTCTTGCCGTCCTTGCTCCAAGGCTTGTCGGCGATGGATGTTTCCTCCCATTGCTCGCCACCTTTCCATTTCCAGATCTCAAACGGTTCGTTTTTCTTGGATTTGTCTGCAATCGTGGATTCGCGAATATCGTAAAGGTACAGGTAGCTTTCGCCGAGGAAGTCGTCATCGGCCACGCCACGCTCGGTTTTTTTGGCTTCGGCGAACCTCCCTCGGTAGGTGATGTAATCGACCATCCGGGTACCTGGCACATCTTTGCTGGCAAACACCATCATCCAGTTTCCGTCGGGGGAAATGCGGTATCCGCCAAACGCTTTGCCGCCATCGAGGCTCGGCGAAAGCTGCACCACCGACGGGCCGTCGAAGCGCATTCGGTACACGGCGGAACCCCGCTGGAAGACGAACCCCTTGTCATCGGGGAGGTATTCGACATTGGTTTCGCCGTCACTCGTGTCGGTGAGCCGGACGGGCGACTTTTCTCCAACTTTCCACCGATAGATGTCACCCTTGTAGGTCATCAAGAACTCATCAGAGTTGTGGGCCCACTCGATCGAGGAAGGGCCACCATAGGATTTGCGAGGAGTCCGCTCCTTCTGCTGCTTTTCCTGGTAATCCTGTTGGGCTTGGCGGAATTCGGTGTCGGATAGTTTTTCCCACTCTTGCCAGCGCTTCTCGTCTTCTTCGAACTGCTTGAGCGCATCCGGGATGTCCCCATCGAACGGCAGGAAGGTCTGGGGGCTGGTGACCTGGATCGATTTACCGGTCTTTGAATCGTAAAGCCACAAATCGTTCCCGATGACCCGGAACGGATTCCACGCGTAGGCAAGGTACCGGTCGTCGTGAGACCAACCAAGGAGCCGGGCAGTTGAACCAAACGCCGAACGCCGAGGAAACAGATCGTCAAAGCGGAGGTCAGTTTCCCTCTGGGTGGCAAGTTCCAAGCCTGTATCGGCAAAGACGATTGCGGAAAGGCCGGCTAAAAGCAGGGCCAAGCATCGATGGCAACGCATACCCGCGATCATACGCAGTCTCGGCGCCGATTGTCACCCTGATTTTGGCGACCGCAAGTCGATTTCAAACGATGCGGTCGACCCATCCAAAATCCAGTCCGTATAATAGGGGTGGCCATCGACAAGGGCAAACATGGCCGTGTTCGTGGCGAACATCTCCCCGCAAAGGTAAGAAATCCCGCGTTCCTTTGCTGCATCAGTCAACCGGTTCAGCAGGTGTTTGCCCAAGCCGTTCCCTTGCCAAGCGTCGGCCACGATCAACCCGAAATCCGCGGCATCGGCCCGGTGCGCGTACCTGACCATGCGACCGACGGCGACAAGCTTTCCGGTTTGGAACCCGACGATGGCCACGTGGTGATCGGGGTCAACCCGCGTCAGGTACCGCAGCTCTGAGTCGCTGAAACGGGGCTTGGTACCCATAAACCGGTTGTAGATCGTTCGGTCGCTACAAAGCTCGAGTCCGGCAACGAAGGCCGGTCCATCGGTCTCGGCGACCAGTCGGAGTTGCACCTCTCCCCCGTCTGCAAGCACCAAGGTTTCTTTGAATCCAGGCCCGATCTCCACGTCTTTAATGTTTAGACGGCCCAATCACTTCCAAATGTAGGTGGCCGGCTCTCCAATGGCCTTGGCAAGGCATTCTCCATCCATCACTTGAGCCTGTCCCCTCAAAAAAACGTGCTCGATCCGACCGTGGAGTTCCATTCCATCGTAAGGGGTCCATCCGCATTTGCTCTTCATGTCCAAATTCCTGACAATCGATTTGGCGCGGGTGTCCACAATGACCAAGTCTGCGTCATAACCAGCCTCGATCCGGCCCTTTCCTTTGATCCCGTAGAGCTCGGCCGGCCGTTCCATAAGCATGTGGCAGAGCTGGGTCAATTCAACCTCCCCTTTCAGGGCCCAGTCCACCATGACGGGGAACAACGTTTGCACACCCGGCATGCCGCTTGGAGAAAGGGGATAGGATTTTGATTTCTCTTCGAGCGTGTGCGGGGCGTGGTCGCTCCCAAAAACGTCGAAGAGGCCCTCTTTCACCGCCTTCCAGAGTGCGAGCCGGTGTGACTCGGACCGGACCGGCGGGTTCATTTGCACGAGGGTGCCCAAGGTTTCATACGCCGCGTCGTTGAGGGTCAGGTGGTGCGGAGTGACCTCGCAGGTCACGGGGAGCCCCCGCTTTTTGGCATCGGCCAAAAGCGGTAACTCCTCCATCGTCGAGATGTGCAGGATGTGGATTGGCCTCTTGGACTCCTCGCAAAGGGCAATGAGCCTTTGCGTGCTGAGCCGGGCCGCTTCGGCATCGCGAATTTCTGGATGCATCCGCACATGGGGAGATTCGCCAAAGAGGGACTTCCGCTCCCTCAATCGGCTCTCCAGCTCGGAATGGATCGCCATTGGGCGCTTTCCATGCTGCATGACTCCGAGTTGGTCTTCTAACGATTCCACCAGCAAGTCACCGGTCGAACTGCCGGCAAACATTTTGACCCCCGGCGTGCCGGGCAACATTTCCAATTGGGGCAGGTCGCGGATGTTTGAACCTGAGGCTCCCACAAAAAACCCGTAATCGCAGTGGCACCGGCCTTTGGCCCGGTCGAGTTTGTCGGCCAGGGCATCGGCGGTGGTTGTCGCCGGATTGGTATTGGGCATTTCAAAAATCGTAGTGACCCCGCCGCAGATTGCGGCAAGCGTCCCGGTGGCAAGATCCTCTTTGTGCTCCATCCCGGGCTCACGGAAATGGACCTGAGTGTCGATTGCCCCTGGGAAAACGTGGAGTCCAGATGCGTTGACTTCGGTCGTCCTGGATGATCCCGCGAGATCGCCGACAGCGGCGACTTTTCCGGCCCGGATGCCCACGTCGCCGCGATTCAGGCCGCGAGGCGATACCAATGTCCCTCCGCGGACAACAAGGTCGAAATGCTCCATCCCTTTGCATCTTATCCGCGCCGGGGGCTGGCAGGTATCCTCTTGGGGTCGATGTCCGCCCCTGATCCTGCATTGGCCGTCTCTGTGATCGTGCCGGCCTACAATGAGGAGGACACGATCCGCGAGGTTGTCGACCGGCTCCTCGCGCTCCCTTTGAGCCTCGAAGTTGTGGTTGTGAATGACGGAAGCAAAGACCGCACGGGCCAGATCCTTGCGGAATTCGGCGAAAGGATTAAGTTAATCACCAACCCGGAACCCGGCGGTAAAGGCAACGCCATTCGGACCGGGCTCCCGTCGTGCACGGGCGAAGTTGTGATCATCCAAGATGCCGACCTGGAATACCGCCCCGAGGAAATCCCGGCCTTGGTTGCCCCAATCCTCGAGGGGCAGGCAAATGTCGTTTATGGCAGCCGCTTCACCCGCGGATTGATCCGCGGCATGGCTTGGCCCAATAAGCTAGTCAACCTCATGCTCAGGTATGCCGTGAAGCTCCTTTACGGTCAAAAGCTGACCGACGAAGCTACGTGCTACAAGGCATTCCGACGCAACCTGCTGGTTGACATGGGACTCCAATGCCAACGGTTCGAATTCTGCCCTGAGGCCACAGCGAAAGCCATCCGGATGGGCGAGACGATCAAAGAACTGCCCATCAGCTACGAACCCAGGTCAAAAGAAGCTGGGAAAAAGATCCGGTGGACCGATGCGCCAGAGGCGTTCCTCACCCTTTGGAAGTACCGGGCTTGGCGCCGGTGAAAAAAGTTGCGACCCTCGTTTTCCGGGCATCCATCACTTTGACTGCCACTTCCCCATCCGCAAGGTCAACGTCCGGGGTCACCCACCGCCAAGAGCGGTGGTAGTCGCCGCGCTGGACGATTGGCGGCTCGAAATCTGACTCGAAAAGGCTGCCCAAAACCGGTTTGAGCCGGGTGAATTGCCACCACGGCACCATATCCAATTCAGACCGTGTCTGCGCCCGCATCCGCAGAATTTCGATACCCGTCGCGCCGATGTTGCGACCGCCTTGTTCGAACCGGAAAACCAGGTTGTCAAGTGTAGCGGGGTCAGAGGGAGTGTCGTCATCGAGCCCAAAAAGCTCCTTTTTGGGGAACGATGACAAGACAACGACAAAGACCGGCCTCCCGGCCAGCTGTTGGCGGAGTTCATACCAACGGCGCTCGATTTCGCCGTCCAGCCAACCTTCCCGCATCGAAAGGAATCCGAGCCACCGGGACATCAACTCGGGCGAAAGGCGGAAAACCCATTCCACATCCAGTTTTCGGACTCCTTCGTTCCATCGGCCAATCGGTTTGCGGTCGTCGCCGAAAATCGTGCTGATGTCTGCCCTTTGGCCGGTTGGGGCAATATGCAACTGCCTTTGCCAATGCTCTTGGTCGAACCGGCCGGCAGCCCGCTTGCCTATTTCTACTTGCTCGGCAATCGGCCCTTCCCCAAAGGCCGATCCCAAAATTGCCAGGGTTGCTGCCACCATCTTCCCTATTTTCGGAAGTCTGGCGGTTCTTCGTCAGTTGGCCGGATTGGGATTTTGGTCTTGCCCCAGGCGGTCAAGAATCCGCCCCGAATCTTCACCTTTTGGACTTCGACAGCATCATAGAGCCCCAAATCTTTGCGGAGGTCCACAACCGGGTTCATGATTTTCAGGATGCCTTGGACGGCCTCTGGCTCGGCGGGAAGCCAATCAAAGTAAACCCGGGTGTTGGTCAGCATCAGTTTGTCCCCGCCTTCCACCCGGATTTGGGAGATGACCGCGAATTCCGTGTTGACAATCAAAAACTCGCCATACCCTTCAACCCAAACAGTGTCCCCATCGAGTTTCACGGTGCAGCGTTTGATCTCGCGGTACTTTTTGACGATGTAGTCGGCCAGGTCTTGTTCCCGGAGCTTGACCCACCCTTCCCCGACCCCGCTTTGGCTCAACCGGATTTGCCCCCGTGATTTTGCCAAACCAAAGTCATAGCGGCAGTCGGGGATATCGGCCGAAAGTTCGGCGACTCTGAGTTTGCGGAGCGTGAAATCAGTCAGCCTCAACTGCAGGTTGCCAATGCGCCCGGATTTGGAGCGGTCCGGTTCCGTAAAAAGAGGAAGTTGGTCTAAACCGAACCCGCTGGCGGTGATTGTGGCGGAATGCAAACTGCCGTCGATGCCTCCGGCCAGGGTCGGATCCACCTTCACGGAAACTTGTCCAATTTGCCCGGTCATCTTGGCGAGGATGTCGGATGCTGCCTTGCGCTCAAAGTGGCCCTTTTGCTGGTCGGCAAAAAACAATCCGCCACCGAGAAAGAAGAGCCCGAGCAGTCCCATGGCACTAGTCTAGCCCGGGTGCGTCTACCGCCGGCACCGTATGCTTGTTAACGGTAATGGGTTTGACCGAAACAATAAGCCGCCTCGCTTCGGGATCATTAAGCTTTCCAACCAGTGACCAGGCCATCCGGATCACGGGGAGAGACGCCATCAGCTGGCTCCAAGGCCAAGTCACCCAGGATCTCGCAAAGTTGGCCGACGGCCCGGTTTCGGCATGCCTCTGCCTCCCCACCGGGCAACTGCAAACTCTGCTCAGAATCGCGGAGACCGGGGACGGCCTCCTGGTCATCACGCCGCATCCGGAACTCCTTCTCCAGCGGATCGAGGATTTTGTGATTGTCGAAGACGTTGCCGGCATCAACCTCGGCCCGGTCTCATCCACCCAAGGCGTGGGCTCAACCGGATTGGCCTTTCACGATCGATCGGGATTTGGCGGCTACGATTCGATTGAGGGAGACGGCACTCCAGAAATCCCAGATGAGCAAATCCATGCCCTCGAGATCGCCGCCGGCATCCCGCGTCTGGGCCTGGATACGTCCGCCAAAACCCTGCCCCCGGAACTCGGTCCGGCCTTTGAAGCTGAATATGTGTCTTATACAAAGGGGTGCTATGTGGGACAAGAAGTCCTCCACCGGATCCATGCCCGAGGCCACGTCAACCGACAATGGGTCGCCCTGGTTTCTGATTCGACCATCCCCTGCGGCGAGATCCCTGGCGCCGGTGTCATACACCGTTCGGCACCGCATCCAAATTACGGGTTCATCGCTAGCGCGACTCTCCGGAGTGAATCAGCAGAACCGGGGACGAAAATCGCCATTGCCGGGACGGCTGCCGTTGTCGATGAGATGCCGTTATTCCGCCGAGGCTGAACGGTTCTTCATTGCCATCATGTGGCCCATGCCGAGGATCGCGATCAAACCAAGGCTCAAGAGCAGGACAACACCACCGGGATACCAGGCGAATTGACCTTTGAAGAGATTCCCGATGAATCGGGAACTCCCGACTAAGGCCAAAGCGAGGGAGGCAATGTAATGCCAACGGGGGTTTGCCGCCTTACTGGCGAGGATCCCCAAGACGAGGACGATCAGTCCGACCCCGCCTCCACCCAAAAGACTTGGGAGCGAACTCTTGTGGCCAGCAAATGGAAAGAAAAAGGCTTGAACCCCAAGGGCGAGCATGCCCAAACCATAGGCAACCATCGACTTCTGAGCCAGTGTCACAAATCGACCTTACCTAGACCCTTGATCACGTCCCCGGGTCAGGCATCATCGGGCCATGACCGAAGAGCAGGCGGGCCTTTTGGAACGAGCGTGGCGGGAGCTAGAGCAAGCCGCCAACCAGCGCCGCCACGGATTCCATTTGGGAGTGCTCGCAAACAGCACTCCTTTGGGGCCCGACGCGCGGACAGTGGTCCTGCGTGGCGTGGAACGGGGTGATCGGATTCTCCGGTTCCATTCCGATGTCCGGAGCGGCAAATTCAAATCCCTGCAATCGGGAGATCGGGTGGCCTGGGTGTTCCAATGTCCCCAGATCAAGCTCCAAGTGCGGGCCAACGGCGTGATGGGCATCCACACCCAAGGGAATTTGGCCGATGAAGCCTGGGCCGCAACCCAACTCCTCAGTCGGCGGTGCTATTTGGCAGAACCGGGCCCGGGCACCTCTGTCCCATTCCCTTCGTCGGGTCTTCCCGAAGAGCTTGTTGACCGCGAACCGACTGTGGAGGAGTCTTGTGCCGGGCGCGAACACTTCTGCGTTGCCCTCACGCATGTTGACCGTCTTGATGTCTATTGCCTGGCCTATGAAGGGCACCGACGTTGTCACTTCACATTTGAAGGCAAGGCATGGCAAGCCGATTGGCGGATCCCATAACGGATCAACAAAGGTGGAATTCTGGCGCAGACCCAAGGAGTTGCAACCCGACGGTGCAAACCCAACCGAGGGCCCGGTCGTCCTTGAGCAGGTTCAAACCGCCATTCTTTTCAAAATGCTTGGCCAGCACCGCCTGCTGTCCGGTTGAAAGCTGACAATCATAAACCAAGCAGAACGCGTTAACCAGCGTCTCGACATCTCCGGGATTGCGTTTCCGGATTTCGTTGACCACATTTTTGACCGGCTCGTCGGGGTGGTACTCCTTTTCCTGTTTGCCGGGGACATCCACCGGATACCAGGTGAGGATTCCCGTGAATTGGCGACGGCGCAGCAGCATGTTGGTGCTGGTCCAGGCCTCATGCCAATCCCACCCGGCAACCGAAGGAGCAAAGAACAGATTCATTCCGCATTCGCTGATGAAGTACATGAGCCCCCCGGTACCTTCCATCACGCTTTGGCTCATCGGGGTGTCGTACGGCTTGCCTGCCGGGAAATCTCGCAAGAGCCGGGCCGAGGCGTTTTGGGCCCGGCAGATCCCGACAACATAATCGACCGGGTTCTTGACAAGGTTCCGGTAGGCCTTTTGAGAAAAGAACTCGTCCATTGAGGCCATTTCCCTGAGCACGGCCTTGATATCTCCTTGGGTAGCCGCCCACTTCTTGGCCAACTGATCCACAACTGCCTTCTCCGGGTTCTTGTATCCAAACCAATTCCACAGCTTGGTGCAGATGTAACGGGCCGTCTGCGGATGCTCCGCCAACATTTTCAAAACATCGTCGCCGGTGTCCACTTGCTTGCCCAAGACCGTTTTCACCCCAGGGATGTTCACTTCTGGGGCAACGATGTAGAAGAGGGGCGGGGTTTCGAACTTCTTCATGTAGGCGAGTCGTTCGTTGTTCGTCTTCCCCATCCGCCAATACATATCGTAATGGGACCACCCGGTCAAGGCCTTTGCGACTTCTTTGATGTCTTTTTCGGTGTAGCCGTTCCCTTCCCCCAGCGTGTAGAGTTCCAAGAGTTCCCGGGCGAAATTCTCATTGGGGATGGCACGGCTGATCATCTCGACGTTTAACTGCCGCATGACCGCCGGGCTCTTGGCCATGGTGTCCAAGATGCCGCCGAATTTCCCAGCCGGATTTCGACGGATCCTTTCCAGGTAATCCAGCATGGCAAGGCCGTGTTGGACATCCTCTTCATTCACGGCAAAATGGTCATGCCAAAACAAGGCAAGCTTTTCCCTCAGGGGGTGCTTGGTAGCCACCATCTGCACCAGCCACCAAAGCCGGAACCGGTAGCCGCCAGGCTCGGCGTCTTCTTTGTCCCGGTAAGCGAACTGCAAAGGGTCGCCAATGGATTCGTCTTCCCAGTTGAGCAATCGGTCAATTGTCCCCTGGACACCGAGCGGTTCGTACTCGGCCATTTCCCAGGTTGAAGCACCAAAGCCAAACCGTCGGAGCAGGTGGCCGATCTTCTGGCGATCCGTGAGGTTGGACATGGGTTCAGTATAAAGACGATCCTCGCAATCCAAAAATGTGCCGGAGTTTTTTGGGCCATGCCTGCGTATACTGCCTCGTCATGGCATCGAAAAAAGGTGGGGCCGCTCCCGAAAAGAAGGCTCCGAAGTCACCAGCCCCGGGATTCACAAGGAAGCTGAATGAAAGCGACCTCAAGCGCCTGCCTTGGCGGTCGGTCGGCCCGGCGATCATGGGCGGCCGCATCAGCGACATGTGCTTTGCCCCCGGCAACACCAAGACGTTTTATGTCGCCTACGCCACATCGGGACTTTGGCGCACCAAAAACCACGGCAACACGTTCGAATCGCTTTTTGACAAGGAATCGACCTGCGCAATTGGTTCGATTGCAGTTTGCGATGCCCCCGCTGACTGGGAGGGATGGGACAGCGCGACCAAAAAGCCGGAGCGGCTTGAAAAGGGCAAAGAGAAAATCATTTGGGTCGGCACCGGCGAAGGCAATGGCCGCAATTCCTCGAGTTGGGGCAACGGGGTTTACCGCTCCACCGATTCCGGCAAAACCTGGCAGCACTGCGGCCTTGCCGAAAGCCATGACATCCCCCGGATTGCCGTCGACCCCCGGAACCCGGATGTCTGCTTTGTCGCCGCACTGGGCCACCTGTGGGGCACCAACGAGGAGCGGGGGCTATACAAAACCACCGACGGTGGCAAGACCTGGGTGAAGGTGCTGGGGATCGACGAGAAAACCGGCTGCTGCGACATCGCGCTCGACCCCAAAAACCCCGAAACGGTCTATGCCGCTTTTTATGAACGCATCCGGAGCCCTTACAGCTTTAAATCTGGCGGCAAGAAGGGTGGCATTCATAAATCGGTGGACGGTGGCAAAACATGGAAGCAACTGACCAAGGGCCTCCCCAAAAACACGGGCAGGATCGGCCTGGACATCTTTGCCGGAGACACCGCCAAACTCGTTGCGGTGGTGGAGGCAACCGACGGCGGGGCCAACTCGATCCGGGACGACCGAATGCGCGGCGGCGGCGTCTTCCGGTCCGACGATGGTGGCGAATCTTGGCGGCGGTGCAGCCACCGCTCTCCGCGGGCGTTTTATTTCAGCAAGGTCAAATTCGACCCTAAAGACGACAACCGGGTCTACATGTTGGGATGGACGACCGAAGTCAGTGACGATGGCGGCGAGACCTTCCGCGGAGGTTGGGGAGACATCCTCCATGCCGACCACCACGCCATCATCGTGGATCCTGCTGATGCCGACCACATCGTGATCGGCACCGATGGCGGGGCTTACCAGACGTTCGACAAAGGGGCCAATTGGGAGTTCCTCAACACCATCGCCGTCGGTCAGTTCTACAACATCGCCCTGGATGACTCGACCCCGTATCGCATCTCCGGCGGACTTCAAGACAACGGGAGCTGGGTTTGGCCCAGCAGCAACCCGGTGCGCGAAGCCGAAGAGGATAAAGCCTGCCGCACACCGGCGACGGGCATCACCAATGCTCAGGTTGATTTCATCCTCTGGGGCGATGGGTTCCACACGGATTTTGACCCCGAAGACGCGAACGTGGTTTATGCTGAATGGCAAGGCGGCAACCTTTCGCGCATCAACTTGGAGTCGGGAGACCGGCGGTGGCTCAAACCCGAAGCGCGGGAAGGACAACCCGAATACCGGTTCAACTGGAACGCCCCGTTTTTTGTGAGCAAACACAAGCCCCACGCCATCTACCTGGGCGGGAACGTGGTCTTCAAACTCACGAACAAAGGCAACAATTGGGAGGCCATCAGCCCGGATCTCACAACCGCCGATGGCGGCAAAATGAACACGGCCGGATCCAACGCCGAGAACTATTGCACCCTTGTGAGCTTGGATGAATCGCCCCTCAAAGCCGGGTTGCTGTGGTCCGGTTCAGACGACGGGTTGGTTTACGTCTCGCAAAACGATGGCAAGACTTGGGAGAATGCCACCCCCCCGACGGCCAAAGGCCGCTATGTGAGCCGGACGACGGCCAGCCGGTTCAACGAAGGCCGCTGCTACATCAGCCTGGACGGACACCGGATGGACGACATGTCCCCTTGCGTCATGGCCACCGAAGACTTTGGCAAAACATGGCGCGATATCACGGGGGATCTTCCCCAAAGCCATAGCGCGATGGTGGTTCGGGAAGACGATGCCAACGAGAATGTGCTTTATTGCGGGACGGAGAATGCCCTGTATGTGAGCCTAGATCGGGGTCAAACCTGGGTGAAGATGCACGGCAAGGCATTGCCCACGGTTCCTGTTTACGACATCAAGCAACATGCCCGCGACCGCGACCTCGTCATCGCCACGCATGGCCGCTCGGTTTGGGTTTTGGACAACGCCAACTGGCTGGGTGAGGCGACCCCCGAACGGTTGGAAAAAGCCCTGCACCTGTTCAGCATGCGGGATGTGAAACCGATCCAGCGATTGCACTACAACGGCTTGTGGACGCACAAGATGTTCCGGGCCCCTAATGCGCCCAACGGGGTCGTCATCGATTATTGGATCAACGAATACACCGGCGACGATCTCTCGTGCACCATTGAAAACAGCCATGGGGTGCCTGTCAAGAAGCTAACGGGATCTGGCGCGCCCGGGTTCAACCGCATCGTCTGGAACCTCCAACCGGACGAGTGGCACAAACTCGCCGACAAGTCGGAAGAACTGATGATGAACGACTGGCATTGTCGCCCGGGGGTTTACACAGTCAAGCTCAAAATGGGCGAGCACTCGGCCGAAGGGACTTTCACGATCCTGGGTTAGCCGCTCTATTTGGGCCGGATCGGAACCATTCCGGCCCAAAATTCAACACCTTAATGTTCCTGGCTTGCAATTTTGCTTTGGATCAGGCAAAATAGCAGTGTTTGATTCCGCATTTGCGGATTCGAGAGGAGCAAAATTGAAAAAACTCATTCTTCTGGCGGCACCGCTGTGCCTGGCGTCTTCAGCTTACGCTCAGGTGGCGTTTGCAGGTAGTTACAGCCAAAACTTCGATAGCTTGCCTTCCACGGGAACTAACATCTGGTCCAATAACACGACACTGCTTGGTTGGTATGCCGGCACAGATGTCACTGCGGGCATGACGTCTTTGATTGCTGGGTCAGGCACCAGTACGACAGCGGGATTCTACACGTTCGGTCTTGCGGGGACTAATCCGGTGACAGAAAGGGCACTTGGTTTTGTCACGTCAAACGCGTTCACCGGAGCTTCAGGATCGGGCCGTAACTCCATCGGGCTATTCCTCCAAAACACTTCCGGAACTGCGCTGACCAACATTCAAGTCTCATATCGCGGCGAACAATGGCGCCAAAACGGCAACACGACTGCACAGTCACTCACTTTCGGATATGCCGTCAATGCGACCCAAACGGATGCGGGTGTTCTCGCGGCTTCTACAACGACGATTGCCGGCCTCACATTCACAAGCCCGATCACCGGATCATCAGCGACATCCCTAGAAGGAAACCTACCCGCTAACTACTCGGACCTGTCAGCAACTCTGACAGGCCTCACGTTGAATGCCGGCGAAACGCTCCTGCTTCGCTGGATCGACGTCAATGACTCGGGCACTGACCACACGCTGGCGATTGACAATGTCGTGGTGACCGGCGACGCCGTTCCCGAACCCGCGACCATAACCATCCTCGCTGGGGCGGCCGCCCTTGCTGCGCTCCGCCGCCGCAAGAAGTAACCCCGCACGAATCCGCAAATTGCCCCCGGTGGTCAATCCGCCGGGGGCAACGTGCTTTTCTCGGGCAAAATAGAACCCATGCGGGTTGTGATGCTAAGTTGGGAATACCCTCCCCGGATCGTCGGGGGAATTAGCCCGCACGTTTACGAACTCTCCCAAAAACTCGCCGCCCGCGGGGTGGAAGTGCATGTCGTCACCAAGAGCACCCCCCTTGCTCCCGACGAGGAAACCGAGCCGAGCGGGGTCCAGATCCACCGCGTCCATCTAGAGCGAGAACCCGACAACTTCATTCACGAGATCCAACTCCTCAACAAGGCGACCGACCTCCGGTGCCGGCAACTTCTGGAGGAATGGCGAGAAGAAGGCAAGCCCACGATTTTTCACGCCCACGACTGGCTGAGCCTTGATTCAGCGCGGTCGCTCAAATACGAATACCAACTGCCAATGGTGGCAACCATCCACGCCACCGAACAAGGCCGCAACAACGGCATCCATAACGACCTCCAGCGGTATATCCACGAATCGGAATATTGGCTGAGCTACGAGGCCTGGCGGGTCATCGTGTGCAGCGAGTTCATGAAGAACGAAGTCAACCGGTATTTCAACTGCCCCTTTGATAAAGTCGATGTGATTTACAACGGCGTCGACCCCGCCAAGTTCCGGTTCGAATGGACAGAAGAGGAACGCACGGCGTGGCGGGCAAAACTCGCCCTGCCCCAAGAGAAAATTGTGATGTATGTGGGCCGATTCGTGCGGGAAAAGGGCATCCATGTTTTGCTGAACGCCGCTTCCGTCGTTTTAGCCAACGAGCCCGACACTAAGTTCGTGATCGTCGGCGGGGGCAACCGCGCCTCTTTGGAAAAATTCGTCCGGTGGTACGGCCTGCAAGACAAAGTTTTATTCACCGGGTTCATGGCCAACCGTTCCTTGCACCAACTTTTCCGGAGCGCGGATGTCGCCGTCTTCCCTAGCCTCTATGAACCGTTCGGGATTGTGGCGTTGGAAGGCATGGCGGCCGGGGCGGCGGTTGTGGCCAGTGATGCCGGCGGGCTCAAAGAAGTCGTGTTGCACGAACAGACCGGGTTGACGTGTTATGCCGGAGACCCGGGTTCGCTAGCCTGGGCGATTTTGGAAGCCTTGCGCCATCCGGAAAAAACCGGACGGTACAAGGAGGCGGCCGACGTCCGGTTAGAATCGGATTTCGATTGGGGCCGCATTGCCGACCAGACCATCGCCGTTTATGAACGCGTTTGGCAGGAGTTCCTGGGCAGCTATTGGGCCGACCGGACACTCTGGCCGATCAGCGACGGTGCGCGGGAGCGGGCCGAACTCCTCCGAGTCAAGGAAAAAGCAAAATCCGGTGCCTACATTGCCCGGCCGATGCCCAACATATCCCTGCCCGACGTCAAAATCCACGCCGAAGAGGCCCTCCACCCGGGCAAGAAACCCGAGGACGAGGTCGAAGAACCTTCGGCGGTGGACTAATCGGTCACCTCGGCGGCGATTCCATCGGGTGCCCCTTTGGCGTGTTCGGGCTCCAGCCGCAGATATTCAAAGAGCACTGCGGCGGCAACGGCCCCAAGTGGCGGGATGCTCAGATAGAGCCACACGTTGTTTAGGGCTTCACCCCCGGCCATCAATGCCGGCCCAAGGGAACGGGCCGGGTTCATTGACCCTCCGGTAACCGATCCGCCAACCAGCACCCCCAGGACGACGGTCAACCCGATCGCGACCCCTGGGATTGCGCCGCTGACCCGACGATCCGTGGCCACCGCCATGATGACGGCCATCAGCGCAAAGGTCACCAGGAACTCGGTGGCAATGTTTCTCCCAATAAATTGCGTGGCTGGGACATGAACCCCCAGTCCAGGTTTGAGGGCCAAGCTTCCAAGGGCCGCCGCCGCTATCCCACCCGCAATTTGGCAAAGCACGTAAGGGGCCACGTGCTTCCAAGGAAACCGCTTGGCGACCGCGAACCCCAAGGTCACCGCCGGGTTAAAGTGGGCTGCCGACACCGGCCCGAAAACGTAAATCATCGCCATCACCGCCAAGCCGCTGATCCAGGCCATCTCGGACAATCCTAGTCCGGCAAAGGCACCCCAAATGGGTGCGGCGACGATCATGAAGCTGCCGACGAACTCGGCCACGTAGCGCTTAACCACGGCTCAGACCATCCAAGAGTTGATTGATCCGCTTCCGGATTTCATCCCGGATCGGCCGCACAGATTCGATCCCCTGCCCTGCCGGGTCATCCAACCCCCAATCCTCGGTCACCAGGAACTTGGCCGGACACGATTCGGCATCAACCCCGCACCCCATGGTGATGATCCGGTCGGCGCGATCGGCCATGGCCTGGGTCAAGAGT
>JAEURN010000005.1 GCA_016789105.1 Armatimonadota bacterium | reverse complement strand
CCCCCCCCCCCCCCCCCCCCCCCCCCCCCCCCCCCCCCCCCCCCCCCCCCCCCCCCCCCCCCCCCCCCCCCACGCGCGGAACATCTTGGTCGATTAGCATCGTGCCGATCGGCGGACTAGACGACGTAACCGAACTCCACCGAGATGTGGCCGGCAATATCGGTTCTAGCCATTGGACCCGAGATTGGGTGGAGAGTGCTTGGCGTCTCAAATCATGATTTTTGGATTGAACCGACTGCAGAATTTCTGATCGAAGGATCTCAAATGCTCCAAATGGGAATGGATATCGCTGGAGTCATACTTGGAGATCATCCGTTGGCTGGACCAGCGATCGCATCGGTTCACATTGGCCTCACTACCGCGTTCAACTCATTCTTGCAATCTATGGTAGAGAACATGAGCCCAATGGGTGTGGCAGAAGCCAATCGAATTGGCCCATCGGGATATGAAGCAGTTTTCAGAGCCAACCCGATTGGATTCAGATGGACCATAGCCGTGAAGCGCAAATTGCATGTGCGACTCAGTACAGTATCTGCTTACGGCAGTGCTGGATTTGAGGGCACTGTTGTGCAAGAAAGTCAGCAGCTGGATCCGGACAAAACAGCGGTAAGATATGCACTGGGGAAGATGCCATGATAATAAGTAACTTTGCTCTGGCAATTGCCACGTGTCAATCGCAAGATTTTCACATATGGCGTGATCTCGCAATAATGGGTACGAAGTTGACCTATCGTACCGAGTGGAAAACAATTTCGACGGAAATTGATAAGACAATTTCGTTCTTAAGAGTGATTCTACCCAGTCACGAAAAGCCAAATTGAAGCGATTATGTGATTCGTTTAGAACTTCACGTGATACGGCTAGAAATGGAGTTTTAGCCTTACGACTCTCTCGAATATTTCGCATTGAAATTAAAGAACTTGGTCAACAAACTCTGATTCAAGCTGTCTATTGCAATTCATCAGGCATTGCCGATTGGAACTTTATGAAAGAAATGTACATGAGCCAATACCCTGATGGCCAGAACATGGATTGTGGCGGGCTTGGCCTCAGACTGGTGCGCGAGTTTCCCCGCGATTTGGAATTGCAGCGCGCGTTCTTATTTGACTGTGGTCAAGGCTATGCGCCGCTCAAAGACCGCTACGAAGTCCTCAAGGTGCTCCCCAGTTGGGAACATAAACTTTCCGACTGGGATTACCATGATCACTACGCCAATATCACGTTCACGATCACAACATTATCGAAGAAGCCAGATTATGTGGCCGTCAGCAAGCGAGAGATCCGTGAGGCTATGAAATATGCGCCGACCGAGCCGAAGAGAAAGTTTAAACAAATGATGCTTGACCATTTGAACAAACTCTATCCCAATATCGGTTCATTGTGAGAGCACCACTCGAGAATCGCCCTGGCGCAGTGTGACGCCGATTGAATCGAAATACTCCAACAGTGGAATGGCATACTTGCGGCTGATTCCCAGTCGTTCTTTGAACTCGGCGGCGGTGAAACGGGCACCCGAGAACTCACTCCGGAGCCGCTCTGCCAGAACCTCTAAAGTCCCCCGGGGGAATACCAACCCGTCGCCGATCTGGAGGAGTTCGCCGGCTTCCCAACCGACCTTGAGGATTTCGGCCACCGCGTGCTTGGGGACGCCGAGTTGTTCAGCAATTGCGTGTTCGGCAGGCGGGGCTGCCCCCCCGGCAACCAACAGCTCTGTCACTCGGTCGAGCAGAGCCCGCTGCCGCTCCTTGAGCTCAGGCCGGTGCCCAGCCAAGGCGATGGCGGTGCCGTCGGCGCGGATTTTGCCTTCGGCGGCCCAGTGCGAGATGATCCGGTCGAACGGTTTGCCCGCCCAGTCCAAACCGGCCTGTTTGGCGGCGGCGTCACGGGGGATGAGGGCCCGGCTGGGGTTGGATCGGTGCAACGAGTCAAGTGCGGCAAAAAAGCGGGATTCAGCGGCTGCGAACGTTTCTGGTGTGAACCACAAGCCACCGAATCCTGCCAGGCTCCCCGTGGCTTTGGCTCCTTCGATCTCGTTGCCGATGGCTTGAACCGTCGTCCCGAGCAGCCTGGCCGCTTCATCGGCCGAAACGCCTTGGGGGAAGCTGTCAATGGTTGGGATAAGGCCGGCTTGTTGGGCAACATCGGAGTTTTTGCGTCGCTTGGTGGCCTGCGGAACGGTCACCTTGCCCCCACCCAGGATCCGCGGCGGGCTGTAGCTCCGGATGATGAGCGGCTGGTCCTTGGCGGCGGCGGTGGGCCGTTCGCAACGGAACTGGGCGACGGCTTCATCGTTGTCGTTGTGGAAGACCTTGGCGATCACTTCGTCGGCCCCGATGCTGACCCGGACCCTTGCCCCATGTTTTGGTTTCTCGATCCAGCGGATTTCGGCATCGAACAGGTCGGTGGCAAAACAGGAACCTGGCCCGCCGACGGCCATCCCCCGCTCCACTGATTCAAAAGGAATGCCGCCGAGGTTCAGGGCGACCCTTTGCCCGGCTTCAGCCTGGGGAACCGGATCGCCATGCACCTGCACAGCCCGTATCCGGACATCCTTTCCCGAAGGCTGAACAACCGCCTTGCCGCCCGGTTCAACAACCCCCCGAGCCAGGGTTCCGGTGACGACGCTGCCGTGCCCGGGCACCGAAAACACGCGATCCACCGGCAGATACCAGTTTCCGGCCATAGCCTTCCCTGGATGCGAGACGGCTTCGGCCAAGACGGCCCGCAGGGAATCGAGGCCTTCCCCAGTGACGGCAGATACGGCAACCGTAGGCGAATCAGCAAACCGGGTCCCATCCAACAATTCGGCGACTTGCAAAGCGGCGATTTCCCGGGTGTCGGAATCGGCCAAATCGGCACGGGTGAGCGCGACGATTAGGCGTTCGACCGGAAGGAGTTGGATGGCGGCAAAGTGTTCGACGGTCTGGGGCATGACCCCTTGGTCGGCGGCCACGCACAACAGGACCACATCCATCCCGATGGCCCCGACGAGCATATTGGCCACAAACTTCTCATGGCCTGGCACATCGACGACACTGAACCGTCCGGCACCGCGCAAGTCGATGGCGGCAAACCCGATATCAATCGTGAGGCCCCGCCGCTTTTCTTCGGGCAAGCGGTCGGTATCGATCCCGGTCAGGGCCTTGATCAGGGATGTTTTGCCGTGGTCGACATGTCCGGCGGTCCCGATCAGGCGGCTCATTTGGTCAACCCCGGCCCAAAAATTCGTGGCAGGCCGGCTCCCCGCCATCGGAGACCCAGAGTTCGAATTTTCCCACCGTTGTGGCCGCGCCATATCCGCCGAATTTGTCCAAGGCGAGCACGACACAAGGGATTTCGCGCGATTTGGGCAACCGTCTCAGCATGAAGTCGGCAACTTTATCGCAGGCTTGTTGGGCGGAATCGCCTCCCCGCATGAACTCGACAGCGCGATGGCTGGCCGCGGCCTTCCAAAGATCCTCTCCGCGGCCGGTGGCCCCGGCGCAACCAGCTTCGTCATCCGCATAGATGCCGGCACCGATGATGGGGGAATCCCCGACGCGCCCGGGGAGTTTGAACGGCATGCCGCTTGTGGAACTTGCGGCAACAAAATGGCCGTCTTCGCGGGCAAGCATGGTAACCGTGTCGTGGGAAGGGGCTTCGTCGAATGTGTGGATGTAGGCGCGGGCCGCTTCGGGGTCGTGCCCGTGGAGCTGGATGGCCCGGATCACCACGTCGGTCAAGAGGTTTTGAGGTTGGAGCCCATGGGCGATGCCGAATCGGCGCGCCTGCTCCCCGGCAAGCATGACATGCTCCGTGCGCTCCATCACCCAGCGGGCCATGGAGATGACCGGCAAAAGCCCCCGGACGCTGCAAACGGCCCCGGCTTCCAACGTGTCACCGACCATGATGCTGGCATCGAGTTCGATTTCGCCATCGGTGTTGGGCAGGCTCCCGCGGCCGATCGCCACCAATTCGGGGTCGTCTTCAGCGGAAGCAAGGCCGGATTCCAAGCAATCGACCAACGAACCTCCCCGGCGGCTGCAGGCCAGGGCACTCTGGATGGCGACTTCACCCGGTCGTTTCCACGTTGAAACTATTGTGCGCACGCGGGCATGGTACCGGCGGGTTCACTCTTTGCGTTTAGGCCCGGGCCGGTCGAAGAGGGGGCGGTTGCCTTCTGGCGAGAGTTGGCGGCGCAATTGCTCCACATGGGCATCGGCTTCGCTTTCGAACGCAAAACACCCCAACACCTCGCCCTGCCACACGTTTTCGACCACCCACTCCGGGACTGGGAGGTAAACGATCCGTTCTGGGGCCTGGATGGCAACCGGGAGCACAGTGGTGCCGTCCGGCGATTGGTAGATGAATTCAAACACCATCCTGTCTGGTGCAAAGACCGTCGTGCCCATTTGGGGTTCGGCCTTTGCATGGGCGGCCCGCCACACGTCCTCATCGAATTCCCCAAGGGGCGGCGGTGACCCCGCCCGGAGGGCATCGAAGATCTCCCTTTTCAATTGGGCGGCATAGGGGGCGAGCCGTAACATGGCCAGAGTTTAACGCGTTGGCGTCCCCAGGAATTTTGCTGGCTGGTAACTCTTCCGGGTTTCGTTCGACCCTAGTAATTGTAAGGGCAAGGTGTTTGGACCGGTCGGGCAAATAGTATCCCAGGCGAAGGTCAGGAAGACCGGCTGCATGCAGCGCGCCAACCAAGGGAACTTGAATTCACGGAAGAAGAACCATGTCGTTTCGCATCAACACCAACGTCAACGCAATGAACGCGCTTCGCAACCTCGGTATGACCGGGATGGAAGCAAGCAAATCGACCACTCGACTCTCCACGGGTTTGCGCATCAACAGCGGTGCCGATGATCCGTCCGGCCTGATCGCTTCGGAAAGCTACCGCGCCCAACTCGGTGGTATCGACCAAGCCCTCCGCAACAACCAAGACGCCACCAACTTCTCCAAGACCGCTGAAGGCGGCCTCGACGAAGTCAACCGCCTTCTGAAGGATGCCCGGACCTTGGCGGTTGCCAACGGTAACGGCACGCTGGACGAAACCCAAAAGCAAGCCAACCAAACGCAGTTGAATAGCATCCTCGCGTCGATCGACCGGGTTGCCGCCAACACGTCATTCGGTAGCCGCAAGCTTCTGGACGGTTCGACCGGTACTCAAACCACGGTCATCAACGGGGCAAAAATCTCCAAAGCGAGCTTCAACACCAAAATCGGCACCCAAGCCATCAGCACCGCTGACAACTTGGACGTCGACGTGACGCAAGCTGCAACTCAAGCCACCCTGACCGGGACCAAGACCATCGCAACCGGCGCCACCGCCGTTGGTGCAGGTTCGGTTTCGATCAACGGCCGGCAATTCACCACCGACGCAACCACGACGCGGACCCAATTTGTCGATATGCTGAACGAAGCATCGGGCGAAACGGGCGTCCTCGCCTCAGTCAACGGTTCCAACCAAATCGTCCTCACCGCAACGAAGTTCGGTACGGGCGGCAACTTCGAACTCGTCGACAGCAACGGCATCATGCAATCGGCGGCTGGTGTTGCCAGCGCAACCGGTTTGAACGCTGAAGCCGACGTCACCTACACGGTGGGCAGCAACACCTTCACCTCGACCTTCGACCAAGGTTCCGGCCTTGACCTGAAGGATGCCGATGGGAACACCTTGTCGCTGACCAGCAGCGGTAACGCCGTTGCCACGCTGACCGACGCGATCCGGGTGAACTCTGGTGCGACGACCTTCCAAATCGGTGGCAACGCCGGTCAAACCGCAAGCCTCTCGCTGGGCAACTTCAGCTCGGCCAGCCTTGGCTTCACCTCGACCAACGCCAACATCACCGGTACGGACATGTCCGTTGCCATCGCCGCCATCGACAGCGCGATCAGCAACGTGGCAAATGCCCGCGGCCAAATTGGCTCGTTCATGAAGAACACGCTCGAATCGAACGTTCGCAGCCTGGGTATCCAACGCGAAAACCTGGCCGCAACGGAAAGCTCGATCCGGGAAATCGACGTGGCCGAAGAAATGACCAACTACACCAAGTTGCAAATCCTGCAACAGTCTGGTCTTTCGATGCTGGCTCAAGCCAACTCGGCTCCGCAAGCCGTCCTCTCGCTGCTCCGCTAAGCCGGTTCAGCAAGGATCAAGCTGGCCCCGGTCAATTGACCGGGGCCAGCTTTTTGTTTGGATAGCCGGCTCATCGCCTCGGGGGTTACCGCGTCAGGCCCTTCGTCTGGGCGACAGATTGCAAAGGGTCGGCTAGCTTGCCCGAACCAGCTCTTCGACGGTATCCATAAACTCGCGGAAGAGTTCTTGCGTGTCACAAATCGGGCTAAGGATGACTTCTTTCCTCAATGCACTGCGCATCCGTTCCAGACCAGCAAAATCTTTGGACCACTCAACTGCCTTTTGAATGTATTCATCCTGCGAATTGCAGATCCAGTCTCCGTGGCCGACGGCGCGAAGGAGAGACCGGGCGGGGCCGGCGTTCAAGCTGTCTTGGGCCATGCTGACCACGGGCACGCCCATCCAGAGCGATTCCAGCGTCGTCATCATACCGGTGACCGGGAATGTGTCGAGTGAGACATCGACTTGGTTGAAACTGGCGTAATGTGCCGCCCGGGTCGAGTTCTGCCGGAAGACGATCCGGTCGGTGTCGATGTCCATGCCTTTGAACCAGGCGAGGTACTGACGCCGAAGGCTGCCCGATGCCAATGTCCGGGCCTTCATCACCAAACGGCTCCCAGGGACTTGGCGGAGGATTTCAGCCCAGGTTTCCACGGCGGCCTTGTTGATTTTCCGGGTGCGGTTGAAGCTCCCGAAAGTGAAGGGTTCGCCTTTTGTGCAAGGCGGGGGGGCAAGGGGCGTTTCGACTTCTGGTTGCAGGAACCCGAAAATGGTGCGATTGAGCCGGAGGGCCTGTTCCGAAACCCACTCGTCGCTGCCGTCCGGGAGAAAATCCTGGTCGCCGACAAATGCTTGGACAGTGGGGAGCCCGCTGGTGGTTGGGGCGGTGGGGATGACGATCTGGATCGGGGCGGCATAGTTGATGAGTGCCCCGAGCCGACCCCCGGTGCTGTGCCCGGTCAGATCCACCAGGGCATCGATCTTGTCGTCTTGCACGATGGCGGTCGTCGTCATGTCATCGAGGCCAACCACGCTGCGGACAGCATTGGCCAAACTCCGGATTCGATCCGTGTGGGGGCCGTTGTTGGCATCGTTCGAATAGACGTAGACGTCGCACCGGCCAGGGTGGCGACCCGTCAGAAAGGCCTCCAGCCAATAACCGGCGGCGGTTTGTTCGATTTGACCGATGAGGAATCCTAAACGCTGGATTTTTTGGGGTTTAGATTGCGGCCCGAACTCGTTGAAGGCAAAGTTGTGGCCCCAATTCATGGCGGCCTGTTTGATGGCTTCCGGCCCGGCAACGGGGCTGTAGCTAAGGGCTTCGACGACGTTGCTTGCGGCGGCCCGGTAATGGGGTTTGAGTTCCAGGGCCTTGTTGAAGCTTTTGATCGCCTCTTCGACCATGCTGGAATCCAGGTAGATCAGTCCGAGGCAGTTGTGGGCTTCGGCCAGTTCTTGCCCGCCGAAAATCGCCCGTTGGCAACTTTGGATCGCCTCGTCGAGGCGGCCAAGGCGCCGGAGGGCTTCGCCACGGGTGCAATAGGCGCTGGCCAGAGAGTCGTCGAGCTGGGTAGCCTGGATACAGGCTTCCAATGCTTGGGCGGCTTTGCCAAGGCTGAGGAAGACGCGGCCCATGTTGGCATAGGCTTCGGCGTGCCGGGGGTCGAGCCGGATTGCCGTGGTGAAGGCTTCCTCGGCATGCTTGACTTGGCCCATCGCGGCCAGCGATTTCCCCAGAACATTGTAGGCGGGGACGAAATTCTTGTTGATCAACAATGCCGAGTGGCAAGCCGACATCGCGTCGTCGAACTCGTTGAGTTCCAAGTAGCACCGTCCAAGCTCGGTATAGGCTTGGGCGTGGGTGGTGTCGTAGCTGACGGCTTTGCGGTAGTGCTGGACGGCATTCCGCCACTCTTGCAGCGAGGCGTAAAGTTGCGCCAGATGATAATGGGTGTCGCTTAGCCCGGGATCGATTTCCAATGCCCGGTGAAACGCGTCCATGGCCTCTTCGTGCTTGCCTTGCCCGGTCAGGGCCGAGCCGAGGTTGGACCACGCATCGGCGAACTGGGGGCGGGATTCGGTGAGCCTGCGGAGCAAGGCGACCGCTTCGTCGAAATCCTTGTGGGCGAGCCGGACGGTTGCCAAGAGGTAGAGGGCGTCGGCATTGTCAGGGTCGGATGCCAACACCTTTTCGTAGATCGGTTCGGCCATGTGCAACCGGTGTTCGCGTTGGTGGGCCATCCCTTCGCTGATCTGGACGGAAAACTCTGACCCGACCAGCCGCTGCTCGTACCCCTTTGTGAGGTCGCGAGCAGTCCGATCTGCCGTCTTTCTCAAAAACCTGTTCATCCACGCTCCGGGCCGCCGACTGCCTCAGCCCAGTATTTCTATCGGGAACTGCTCCAGGGATTTTCAGGTGAATGCTGAGAAAATACCCCCAAGATTTACCGGGGTGGAATGTGATCGGAAATAGCCTTGACCAGTTTCTTGCGCATCCGGGCGTTTCCCCAGTGGGTGGCCCGTTCCCGGGGCTCCACTAGTAGGCGCACGGGCTTCCCGGCGGCTTCGGCTTCCACAGAGACCCAACCACCTAGCCCGAGGATGGAGTGGATGTTGGGGCGTTTGCGAACGGATCGGATGTCTTCCCAGGCAATTTGATATTGGTGCCTCTCCCCGAAATATTCGAGGCCTTGCGGGCGGAACACCAGGAATCCTAAATCTTCATGCGGGTCGAGAAGTCCCTTTCGGCCTGGTGGAGAGAACCCGACAAACCACTTTTCTGCCTGGTCGTAGGCGTAAGAATCTTTGAATCCCAATTCCACAGCCTTGCGGAGTCCCCGGTTGCCGAACAGTCCAAAAAAGTTGACGGCGAGCCAACCCACGGCGATGAACGCAATGGCCAAACCCAACGCTTTTGGAGTCGGCCCGTGCCGGGCCAGTTCGTCCACGGCAAGGATCAGAAACGGCGCGGCGCAAGCCGCCGGAACCACATTGCCGGGAATTTGGCGTGCCAAAGTCCAAACCGGTTTCCGATCCACGGGCATAATGGTAAACCTACTATGGCAGAACGAAGGCCCCGCGTGGTCATCGTGCCCCCCGGCGGCGCGGGCCTGCAGCAAGCGCTTTCCCGGCTCGTGACCCAAGAAACCGTGGTAACGGCATTGGAGGACAATGCCCTTTATGCCGCCAAATCCTTGCTTGGCGATGGGGAAGCCAACGAATTGCTGCCGTTCGGCAGTTGTGTCGGGCGGTTTGCCGCCATGTGCGGCGACACGGGTTTGCCCCGTTTGACCGGCCCCCAAAGCCTGCACATCGTTCAACGGGCGGCGGCAGAGTTCCCGTTTTCCAACGTCTTGCACAAGGCGGCGGATTCGGCTGGTTTGGCTCGGAACATCGCTAACACCCTGACCGAGCTCCGGTACCACCGGTTTGAGCTCGATGACTTGCGCCTGGCCGCGGACAGCTGCGACGACCCCGTATCGGCCACACGCCTCGGCAGATTAGCCGACCTTTACGGGGCCTATATTGAACAAACCCGCGCGGCCAACCGGGAGTTTGCCAGTGCCCGTGCGGAGTTCTGCCTGCGGCAAACCTCGGCGCGGCCGTTCCCTTACAAGCACCTCTTGGTAGTGTTGACGGGCCGCCGCTCGCCAATCTATGACGAATGGATCCAGTGGTTGGCCGGGCAGGGCATTCGCGTCGATTGCCTGTTGGCCGCTTGGCTCAAATCGTCCGCGTTTGCTTACGAGGCCGCCTGGGCATCCTCGTTGGGCGACGTCGACGATTGGACTGAAGAGCTTTCCGGGGCGGAAAACTGGACATCGCGGCTATTTTCGGACAGTGGCTCCGACAGTGGATGCCGCTTGGCCGTCCGGCACGAGACGATGGGCGACCCCCTGAGCGAATGCGAATGGGTCATCCGCGGAATCCAATCGCTGCTGCAATCAGGTGCCGAGCCCGGTTCCATCGGCGTGTTCGTCCGGGGCGGGCAAGAGACGGTTCCGGTGTTTTTGAGCGCAGCCGACCGGCTCGGCCTGGCGGTTGCGGGCCGGCGAGCGAGCCCCCTCCATGCCAACGGATTCGTCTCCGTCACCTTAGAGCTCTTGCATGCGATGGCGGGAGCGGACATCCGGCGAATGCGGCAGCCCTTGTCCAACAGCTACTTCCGGTTGCCGCCCAGCGCGCGAGATTCTCTGGAAAAGGCACTGGTCGCCCTCCAGGCCGGCCACCCGGAACCTTGGGAAGGCTTTGCGGCCCTTGTCGGGGAAAACGAGGAGACCGCCTGGCTTGGCCAGCTTGCCGATTGGAGGCGCCGGGCCCTGGATTCGGCGAAGCCCGTGCGCGTGTGGGCGGAAATGCTCCACACGTTGTGGTCACGGACACCCGTGCTCGACCATAGCGTCTCCGGCCCCCGCGAATCGGTTGAGCGCGACCAAAAGGCTTGGACCGTGATGCAGCGGACGATCCGGGACGCGACCTTGAGCTACCGTTCGGGCAGTGAGTTGGATTTCGCAGGATTCATCTCTTTGGCGGATGGGCTTTGGAAGGACGAGCAGATCGTTTGGGAATCTGAGCAAGCCGCAATTCGGCTTTGCACGTCGCCAAACGAACTCACGGGGTTCGACCATTTGTTCTGCATGAACATGCTGGAAGGTACCCTCCCCCGCCGGCGTCGGCAAGACCCAGTATTGGACGACATCGACCGGGCCATTTTGAATGCCGCATGCCCCGGGAATGAGCCGCTGCCTGGTTCGGAAGTCGATGCCCAGCGGGAACGTGGCCTATTCGCCTCGATTTGCGCTTCGGCTCGGAGGACGTTGACTTTCAGCCATGCCGACGCAGGTGAGGAACGGGACAACATCGCCACGTTTTATCTGGAGGAAGTCAAATCCGTCGTGCCGAGCTACACGGCCCTGGCGCACCCCCGGTCGATGCTGACGCCCCCGGCGGACGAGTGCCGGAATTCCCCGGATCGGGCGTTGTGCGATGCACTTTCCCAGCCGAGGATCGATTTCTTACCGGCAAGGTTACAAACGGAACGTGCGCGTGCGGCCGTCCGGCCCGATTTTTCAAAATCGGTTTCCGTCTACGAATTGGCGCAGGCCGCTTCCTGCGGGTTCCGGTCTTCGGTCGGTAACCGCACCATCTTCCGAACCCCGGACCGAAATTTGCCGATCTCCCTGATGCGGGGCTTGCCATCGGAGGCCGCCCTTGTGCGGCAGCCATCCAAAACGGAAGCAAAAGCAGTTTTGCTGGCTTTGGCGGAAGAAAAACTGGCCGAACATCTCCACCGTTTGGATGATTGGGAGGCAGTGTTGTTCCGCGATGCGGTCGATCGGATCATCCAGGGCTGGGTAGATCGGGAGTTTGCGGCCCGGGAACTCTTAGGTTTGGACGAGTACCGGTTGGTGGAAGGCCTTGAGACCCGCAAGGAGTTGAAAGGGGATCCCCCAATCCACCTTTCGGTTAAATTTGACGCGATCTACGAATCCGGGCCGCACCGGATCGGCTTTTTGTACCGGGGGTATGTGCCGCGCTACCTCAGCAATGCCGGCGACGACATCGAGAGTTCTTTGTTGGCGGCCCTGCTTTTGTTCTCCTTGGGATCCAAACCACACACCGATTTTGCGGTGATGGTTGATTCGCTGGAAGGCGACCGGGCCGTGCTGACCAAGAACAAGGATGCCCGTTGGCTCGCCCGTTCATTTTGGCAGTCCGGGATTTTCCATACTTCTTTTGTGAGCGAATCTGGCGAGTATCAGGACAGGAACATCGATTCGCATTTCCAAGAGGCGATCAACCGGGCCCGCCGGACTCTCACGTTGGCGGAATCGCGCCCGTCGCCGGGCAACCAGTGCGACCACTGCGGCCTCGGCGACTTGTGCCGGAGCCACCGGGAATTCGGCGAGCAGCAGTCGATGTTCGACGGGGTGGGCTTGTGAACTGGAACGACCAGCAGCGCGCGGCGATCACGAGCAGCCGTGACCATTTGGTGGTGGTGGCCAGTGCCGGTGCGGGAAAGACGGAAGTCATCGTGCAACGCTATCTGCGTTATGTGGAGGAAGTCGGCCTATCCCCAACCGAGATCTTGGCAGTCACCTACACCCACCGGGCCGCAGCCAGCATGAAGCTGCGGATCTGCCGCGAGCTCCGGAAACGCGGGTTGGACTCTGCGGCGCAAGAAGCCGAGACGGGCCCGATTCAAACCATTCACAGTTTTTATGAACGCGTGCTGCGCGAAAATGCGGTCTGGAGCGGGCTAGACCCCGACTTTGAGATCATCGGCGAAGCAGACGCGGGGCGGCTGTGGGATATGGCGCTGAGGGAGGCGCTGGGCCACCCGGATTGCGACACGGCGGAAGTCCGTGCCTACCGGCAAACATCGGCCGGCAAGCGGAAGTGGAAGTCGTTCTTGGACTTGGATTCCCTGATGCGGCACCAAGTGATCGGACTATTGGTTGAACCCGCCCGGAACCAAGCGTGGACGTGGCGCCGGCTCGGTGAGACATTTTCATGTGCCGGCGACGTTTCTGCCATGTTTGACCGTTTGGTGGATGATCCTGATTGGCCCCGTGGTGGGGGGCAACCCCTGGGGGTGAAGGCCCGCAACTATGGCCGCAATCCGAAGGGGCACCTCTCTGGAATCGAGTTAGACCAAGAGGTTGATCTTTTCCTTGGCCTGGTCAAGCTGGGAGCCAAGGCGTGGGAAATCTACGAGCAGCGGCTGGAGAGCCGCGGCCAGATGGACTTTGCCCTGCTGGAACGCCGGGCTTTGGATTTGTTGGAAGGAGACCCGGAAATCCGGCACCGCATCCGTCAAAGGACAAAAGTCATCCTTTTGGATGAATCCCAGGACGCCAACCTCAACCAGTTCCGGTTTTTGGAGAGTTTGGGGGTTTCGGGATCGCTGACGGTCGGCGACCAGAAGCAGTCGATCTACGGGTTCCGGGGTTCGGCGGTTGATGAGTTCTTGAGCCGTGTGGACGACGAGGCGATCCGGCTGGAAGCAAATTACCGTTCACAGCCCGGGATAGTCGGATTTGTGAACCACGTGTTTGCGGCCGAATGGGGTGTTTTTTATGAGCCGATGGCTTCTGGAAAGGATGGCGATCCTGCGGGGTTTGCTGGGGTGGAAGTCGTGGAATCCCAAAAGGACACGGCTGCCCGCGATGCGGCATGGATAGTCGGGCAAATGTTGGAATCGGGCACCCCGCCAGGTGAGGTCGTGGTTCTGGCCCAAAGCCGGTATGGGCTTGCGGCGATCAAAGACCGATTGGATTCTTTGGGCATCGCCAGCGAGGCATCCGGTTCCACAGAATCGCTGTTCACACGGATGGAGGCGAGGGACATGGCCAACCTGTTGGATTGCTGCGCCGATTCGGGCAACGATTATGCGCTGGCCTGCCTCCTCCACAGCCCCTATGTCGGCTTGAGTCTGGACTCGGTGGTCATGCTCGGCCAAAAGCCGGGGATTTACGAGCAGTTGGAAGGGTTCGATTACCCGGTGGAAGGGGATCGCGACAAAGTCGAGGAATTCCTTGGCTGGTTCAAAGGGGTCCGGGCGTTTTGCGACCGGTTTTCGGCCTTCGAGATCGTGAACCGGGCCTTCACCTACTCGCCTTACCTGCCGGCATTGGGGCGGATGGTCAATGGCGAACGCAACATCGCAAATGCCCGCAAGCTCCTCGTTTTGGCGACGGCAATGCCTGATTTGACTCCAATCCAACTAGCCGACCGATTGCGCCACCTCCAGGCGGTTGCGGGACGCGAGCCTTTGGCCCCACTTCATGATCCGGGCGACCCGGTTGTGCGGCTGATGACGGCCCACCGTTCCAAAGGCTTGGAGTTTGAGAATGTCGTCCTGTACGGCCCAGATTTCCGGGTGAAACAGCGGGAAGATAAGGTGGAGGCAAACTTCCGGGCCGGAGTCGCGTTCACCCAGCTCAAAGGCAAAAACCTGGTGTGCGATGCAGTGCGCGCATTGAACCGTTCGGAGCAGGGCGACGAAGAGTTGCGGCTGCTGTACGTCGCCTGCACCAGAGCCAAAGAACGGCTCATCCTCTGCACATTTGCGCCGGATGTCAAAGGGCGCGAAAAATCGACGTTGCACCGGCTTTTGTCCCACATCCCCCGGGGCGATTATGCAAAGTTGGGGATCCGCCACCACCCCTGCTCGGGGGCGTAGCGGGCAAACGTGTAAACTCGGCGCAATGCCGGATGCCGCCACGCCATTTCAAGTCGCCTGCCTTCAAATCAAGCCGGCAAAGGGCGATTTGGGCTCGACTTTCGACCATTTGGCGGAATCAATCCGCCAGGCGGCATCGGAAGGGGCGGATCTTTGTGTGCTTCCCGAATCTGCAACAACCGGCTACATTTTGGAGGGCGGGGTGGACAACCTCGCCCTTCCGGCCGAAGACTTGGTGCGCGAACTCGGTGGCCGGTTGACGGGGTTGCCAAAGCCGGTAGACGTCGCCATTGGTTTTTATGAACAAGGGCCCCGCCGCCCCCACAATTCGGCGGCCTACATCGAGATTGGCGACCGTGCCGTGCTCCGCCATGTGTACCGGAAGTTTTTCCTCCCGACCTATGGGGTCTTTGACGAGCACCGATTCCACGAAGAGGGGTCGGCCTTGGGTGTGGTCGATACGCGGTTTGGCCGTCTCGGTCTGTTGATTTGCGAAGATGTTTGGCATTCCATTTTGGCGACGCTACTTTGCGTGGCCGGGGCGCAGATGGTGTTGGTGCATTCGGCGAGCCCAGCCCGCGAGTTCCAAGGGGACAAGCCGCGGAACCTGTTGCGGTACGACGCCATGCTCGAGGCCCTAAGCGGCGAACACGGCGTTTATTGTGCGATGGCGATGCTGGCAGGGTTCGAGGGGGGCAAGGGCCTGACTGGGGGTAGCCAAGTTGTGGATCCCTTTGGGAACCGGGTGGTGCAAGCCGAAACTTTTGGCGAACAAATTGTGATGGCAGAAGTAGATTTGCGCCTGGTGGCGGAGGCACGGGCGGCCACCCCGTTGGCGAGCGACCTCAAAGAGCGGTGGCCCGATCTGATCCGGATCGCCAATGGGTTGGAAAGAGAAGATCCCCCGGCGTGATCGCCAGGGGATCCATGAGTCAAACCTCGCGCGGTTGCGCCAGGAAAGCCGGCTTAGTGGCCCGATGCCTTGCTTGTTTCCACCGGATCCAGTTTGAATCCCGGCCCCATGGTGCTACTCATGGTGACCGATTGCAGGAACCGGCCTTTGCTGGCACTGGGCTTGGCCCGGATGACAGCATCGAGGAGGGCGATGGCATTTTCCTTCAATTGAGCATCAGTGAAGCTGACCTTGCCGATGGGAACGTGCACAACGCCGGCTTTGTCGATCCGGTATTCCACGCGGGCGGCGGATTTGATTTCCTTGACGGCTTGGCCGACGGCGTCGGTGACAGTGCCGTTTTTCTTGTTCGGGGTTTTTGTCCCCAGGAACCGGCCGATCTTCCCGATTTGGGGGGCCATGTCGCTGGCAGCGACCATGACGTCGAAATCCTTCCAACCTTCTTGGATCTTTTTGATCAGATCCTCGTCGCCGACGAAGTCGGCACCGGCGGCTTCGGCTTCTTTGGCGGCGTCGCCTTTGGCAAGGACGGCGACCGATTTCTTTTTACCGGTGCCGTGGGGCAAGGTGGTGACGCCCCGGACGTTTTGGTCGCTCTTGCGAGCATCGATCCCCAACTTGAGGGCGATGTCGACGGTTTCGTCGAATTTGGCGTTGGCTTTGGATTTGACGCCCGCGATCGCCGAATCGATCGAGTGCAGTTGTTCCCGGTCCAGGTCTTTGACAAGCGCGGTAAAGCGCTGCGAATGGTTAGCTTTCTTTTTTGCTTTTGCGGCCATGGTTGCCTCGGTGGTGAATCCGACCTGTGTGCAGGTCTCCCACGGGCGCGGATGGTACCCGGACAGTTGGGGGTGGGGCCGGGTCCGGTAGTTCGGCCCACATGCCAGGCAGAATGCGGAGCCGGCCTAGGTAACCTCCGAGCGCTTGGCTCCCGCGCCCACCTCCGTGTGGCTTCAAAGTTGCAGCGCACAAGGGGAGCAAGGAAAGACAATGCAAAACACGTTCGCCATCCTCGGTTCAGGAATGCAGGGCACGGCCGCCGCCTACGACATCGCCATGTTTGCCGACGACCCCCGGGTCTTGATGGGCGACATGGACATCGACCAGGCCACGAGGAGTGCCGACCGGGTCAACCAATTGGTGGGACGCGATGTCTGCACCCCGGCTCAGGTCGACGCGATGGGCATTGCCAGCCTCACGTCGTTCCTTAGCGAAGCGGACATCGTCGTCAGCTGTGTGCCCTATTGGATGCACCCGCACATCGCCAAAGTCGCCATCGATACGATCACGGACATGGTCGATTTGGGCGGCAACACGGAGATAACCCACCAGACGCTCGCGCTGGACCAAGCCGCCAAGGAAGCCGAAGTGACCCTGATCCCAGATACGGGTTTGGCACCGGGGCTTGTGAACAACTTGGGGCTTTACATGGTGGAGAACCTGGATGTCTGCCAGTCTGTGAAACTCTATTGCGGCGTGTTGCCGCAAAACCCCAAACCGCCTTTCAACTACAAACTGACATTTAATATGGAAGGCTTGGTGACGGAATACGATTATGAAGCCGTCGTGTTGCGCAACGGTGAAATCCACATGGTTCCCACGCTGCACGAAGTTGAAAGCCTGGTGATCGACCAACTGGGCGAAATGGAAGCATTTGTCACCTCCGGCGGTACCTCGACGGCCCCGTACACGCTGCGCGGCAAAGTGGAGAACTACGAATACAAAACGATCCGCCACCCCGGCCACGCGGAAAAAATGCGGCTTTACAAAGATTTCGGCCTGTGGCGGGAAGACAAGGTGAACGTCAAGGGTGTCGAAGTCTCGCCGAAAGATGTCTTCAATGCCGTCTTCGGTCCGGAGCTGGCCAAGTTCGTCGATCTCGATTTGTGTGCCGTCCGGGGAGTTGGTGTTGGGATTAAGAACGATCGGCCGGCCCGGATCCAAATCGACATCTTCGACCGCCAGTGCGAGGAAACCGGGTTCACTAGTATGGAACGCCTCACCGGTTTCTCGACCTCGATCATCGCCCAAGAGGTTGTGCAGGGCCGGGTTCAAAAGGGTGCAGTCAAATATGAAGAGGCGATGACCGGCACCGCGTTCTTGCGCGAGCTGAACAAACGCGGGATCGACATCAAGGTTCAGGAAACCATCGAAGCCGACCTGGGCTGAGCCTGCTACTCAAACCCGGTAATCCCGCCGTTTCCCCATGGGGAACCGGCGGGATTGTTAAATTTTTACATGCCATCCCAATTCATCAAAAAACTGTAGTACTATGGATATGAATTCTTTGCTTTTGCCAGTTTGGCGCGAGGAAACAAGGAGAAGGAGACAAAATGATAAGCATTCACAGAATTGCCATATTGGCGATGGTCGCAATTGCCTTGGTCCCGGCCGCCTCGGCCAGTTTTGCAGTCGTCGGCGCAAACGGTGGCGACGGAGAAGCCTATGAGCAGTATGTTGCCACCGATGCGATGAACGCCTCGGTCCGGATCACGATGTCCGGAAACACTTATGGGTCAGGGGGGTTGTTCCACGTGGGCACTTCCACTGTCAACAACGAAACATATTTGAATTTATGTTTTGCCACGGCCGATCACGTAGTCCGTCCCGGGACGATCGACGAGCTGAAGTTCCAGGGTTCTACGGACAAGTGGGATTTGGTTCCCGGGGGCCTTTGGCAAAGTTCGATCGTTTTAGGTGGGGCCGATGGTAATGACGATTTGGCATTTGTAGGCTTCCGCGCAAAGCAGAATGACCTCAACCTGGATTTCCTCGACTTTGTCACAAATATTGCCTTGCCGAATCTGGCGACCCCGGGGACGGGAGAGGCAACCAACTACGGTTATGGCTCCAGTGCCCGCTATCTCCGCGACGGAAACAACGACGTTTCTGGATTCTATTGGCGCCCGGGATTCAACGCGGGCGGCCCGGATTCCAATTACATCCACCACCGCTATGTCAAGAGCGATGTGACCTCCGTTAGCAACAACGCTTACAGCATCTATGACTTCGAAGCAATCAAGTGGCAAGTCAGCAATGCAACCGAATTTGGCGGGATCAACCAAGGCGATTCTGGGGGGATGATCTTGCAAAACGGCAATTTTGTTGGGGTGAACAGCTACAACACGTATATCGAAGGAAATGACCTCAACGGTCTCTACCGAATATACGAGCTTGGTTCAAACCAAGGGGGAAATGCTTTCACCCAAGCCAATATTGACTGGCTCAATGGCCGTTGCATGGATTTTGAAGCCGTTCCAGAACCCGGCACTTTGGCGCTGGGGGCCGGCTTGGCTGCCCTCGCCCTTCGGCGGCGCAACCGGGGTTAATCACCTCGGTGTGTCCAACTCGACCATCCCCTCCCAAGCCATGGAGGGGATGAATATTTTTTGAACCAAAATTTAACTTTGGGCGTTCATAATGTTAGCCATGAAGTTCGTCCTTCTCGCGATCGCCGCTTCAACCTTGGGTGGGGCCGGCTTGCTCGCCCCCGGGAACCCGGGTCAAAACACCACCGACGTCAGTTTCAAAGAAAAGGTCATGCCAATCTTGAAGCAAAACTGCGTGGGATGCCATTCCGGCGACCGTGCCGCCAAGGGTCTGCGGCTCGACACCTATGACAACGTGATGAAAGGCGCGAACTACGGCAAGGTGATCAAGCCGGGCAAGAGTGCGGAAAGCGTCTTGGTCAAGTCGATCAAGGGCCAACCGGGCGGCGACCGGATGCCGCCGGGCCGGCGGCCCATGCTGGGCGACGGCAGCGTCAAGACGATCACGGATTGGATCGACCAAGGGGCCAAGAACAACTGATGAAGCCTTTCGCGTTTTTGAGCCTCGCCGCCATCGGGCTGGCGTTGGCCGCCTGTAGTTCAAGCCCGACGCCTTCCGGTTCTGAATCTGGAACTGGCGGGGGTACTGGGGCCGCCAAAGTTGCTTTCTCTTCTGGGGTGGGAACCATCTTGGAGCAAAACTGCGTGAGCTGCCACTCAGGCGACCGTCCCAAAGAAGGGATCGACGTCTCGTCCTACGCCAACGTGATGAAAGGCGGCGAGCACGGCCCCATCGTCGTGGCGGGCAAAAGCGACGAAAGCGTGCTTTACAAAGCACTCACCGGCAATGGGGCCAAGAAAATGCCCCCGGGCGACAAGGGCCTGAGCCAGGAAGACATCGACAAAGTCAAAGCCTGGATCGATTCCGGCGCCGCGGAATAGCTTCTACTTTGGCCCGGGGTGGTTTGATCTCCCGGGCCAAGATCACACTTTTGCAGTTGACCGCGGGTCGTCAATCGGCTTCACCCACGACGGCGAATCCCTACTTCTGATACATTTCGATCAAGCCGTGCGCCCGTTCGCTCCTGTCGTCCCCCGGTGGCGGGCCGAACTCTCAGCCTGATCCGACAGTCGCTTGCCGGGAGATGGGCAGGTGCCGGGGCAACCTCGGTGCCAACGAGTAGAATCTGCCAGTCCCCACTCCCCATGGATCAGGCGCACATCCGCAACTTCTGCATCATTGCCCACATCGATCACGGCAAGTCCACTTTGGCTGACCGGATCTTGGAGCATTGCGGGGCCGTGCGCGGAACTGCCCAAGAGCAGATGCTCGACACTATGGAACTGGAACGCGAGCGCGGCATCACGATTAAGATGACCGCCGTGCGGATGGAATACACGGCGCGCAACGGCGAGACCTATCAGTTCAACTTGATCGACACGCCGGGCCACGTCGACTTCACCTATGAGGTCAGCCGGGCTTTGGATGCGTGCGAAGGCGCCATTTTAATCGTCGACGCCACCCAGGGGGTCGAAGCGCAAACCATCGCCAATGCCAACATGGCCATGACCCAAAACCTAACCATCGTCCCCGTGATCAACAAGATGGACCTCCCCCACGCCGACCCGGAGATGGCAAGGGACGAAATCGAGAACACGCTGATGATCGACGGGTCGGAGGCGATCCCATGCTCGGCCAAAACGGGGCTCGGAATCGGGGACATTTTGGAAGCGGTGGTCGAACGGATCCCTCCGCCAAAGGGCGATCCCGATGCCCCCTTGCGCGCCCTCATTTTCGACAGCCATTTCGACACCTATCAAGGCGCGGTTGCCTATTGCCGGGTGGTGGATGGTTCGGTGAAGCCGGGCAGCAAGATCAAAATGATGTCCACCGGCAAAACGTTTGATGTGGACGAAGTTGGGGTGTTCCGCCCCCGTTTGGAGCGAGGGCTAGAGCTCAATTGCGGTGAAGTCGGCTTCCTGACGGCAGCGATCAAAACGATCGGCGATGCCAGTGTTGGGGACACTATTACGAGCGGTGAGTTGTCCGCTTCCCAGGCTTTGCCGGGATACCGCAAGGCCAAATCGATGGTTTATTGCGGGCTTTACCCCACCGACTCTGACCAGTACGAAGACCTCCGCGACGCCATCCAGAAACTCCAGCTTAACGATGCGTCTTTGGAATATGAACCGGAGACCTCGGCGGCCTTGGGATTTGGGTTCCGCTGTGGGTTTTTGGGACTGCTCCACATGGACATCATGCGGGAGCGACTCGAGCGCGAGTTTGACCTCGACCTAATCTTGACCGCACCGAGCGTGGATTACCACGTGTTCAAAACGGATGGGTCGATGCTGCACATCTCCAACCCCTCGGAGCTCCCGCCGACCCACCACATTGCCGCGATAGAAGAACCCGTGGTGAATTCGACGATCATGGTGCCGACGGAATGGGTGGGGGCAGTGATGACCCTTTGCCAAGACCGGCGCGGGGTGTTTAAACGCACCGAATACATGACTCCGACCCGGGCGATCCTTTATTACCAATTGCCGCTGGGTGAAATCCTGCTGGATTTCTTCGACAAACTCAAATCGTCCACCAAAGGCTATGCCAGTTTCGATTACGAGTTTGCCGGCTATGAACCGAGTGACTTGGTCAAGGTGGACATTTTGCTGAACGGCGACCCGGTCGATGCTTTGAGCTTCATCGTCAACCGCCAATTCTCCTACATTCGGGGCAAGGCGATAGTCGAGCAACTGCGCAAGGTGGTGCCGCGCCAACAATTCGAGGTCAAAATTCAAGCGGCGATCGGGGCCAAGATTATTTCGGCCGATGTGATCAAACCGTTCCGCAAAAACGTGATCGCCAAGTGCTATGGCGGCGACGTAACCCGCAAGCGGAAGCTGCTTGAAAAGCAAAAGAAAGGCAAGAAGCGGATGAAGAACATCGGCAGCATCGAAGTGCCGCAAGAGGCATTCTTGAGCGTGCTCAAGGTTGCCGAATAGGTTTGAGCCGGCCAATCCCGGGTTGATCTGCAGGAAAAACCGCTTGATCTTCGCAGGCAATAGATAAAATCAGAGTATGGGGTTGATTTTCGCCACTGCACTCCTTTCCGCCATGTTTGGCCATCCGACAGCCGCGCCCGCCGGCGGGCTTCCAATTCAAACCCAACCCGAGCCGCCTGTTCCGAAGCCGGCAACCGAAACGGCCGTGTTGAACCAGCCCTACATCATGGGCGCCAAGGGAAGCGAGCTGATTTTCACACTCAAGGTCGCTTGGTTGGCCGAGTATTTTGCCGGGGGCGATGAGAATTATGTGGCGGGCAAAAACGAACGCCTGCTTGTTTTGTATTTCGACGTCCTCAACCCCAACAAGCAAGATGTCACCCTTGGGTCAAGCACCTTCCAATTCAACTACACCTCTCCAAGCGGCGAAAACTTCCCCTTCCGGGGCTATCTGCTCCGGCAAAACGGATTGACCCACCTCAGCCAATCTTTAAGGAACAAGCAGAAGGTTTCCTGCGCCGTGGTGATTCCCATCGACAGCCAGGGTGAAATCAGCGACCTGCAGATTGAGCGGGGCGAAGATTTCCTGCTCCGCTACAATTTGACCGGCAAATCCCGGGTCCTGGGGAGCCCGTTCTTCAGCGGAATCAATTTGAAGTCGGAGATGACCCGGACGACCCCCGTTGCGCCGATGACCGCGTTCAACCTTGGCGGTTATTCCCTGTCCTACATGGGAACCGAGTACACGGACGATAAGATCATGGGATATGCCCCCGACAAAGATCATGTTTATATGGTCGTCAAGTTCGGGTTCGGCAATCCGATGAACCTGCCAATCTCGATCGGATTCCAATACTTCACGTTGGACGTGAAGCTCTCGGACAATGCGACGGCTATTGCCTGGAACCGAACCCTTTTGAAGGAGAATTCGGACGAATATCTCTCGCAAGAGATTGCACCGAGTCAACCGATGGTCATCGGGCGGTACTACGTCTCGGTACCCAGAAAGGAGCAAGACTTTAACGTCAAGCTCATCCATGTCAGTTCGACCAGGGAGTTTCGGATCGCAGTCCCCAATCCCTGATAGAAGCACCAGCGCTTGCTGGCAAGATGATCGCCGCCTTTGAAACGGGATCGCGGCACCATCGGCGGAAGGGAACTTTTGCAAGGGGCGCCCATCTTGTGGTCCGGTATTTTTGCTGGTTTTTGGAGCGGTTTCCCGGGCCTTAACAGTGGGAAAAAGAATTCCGCTAAACTTGGGCCTGAGGTTTGGAATTCATCATGCGGAGAGTCACATTGGTGCTTCTCGCGGGTGTGCTGGTTGCCAGTGCCCACGCGACAATTTTGATCGACGATTTCACGTCCGGCTTTGCTTCGGGTTCAACGACGACTGCGTTTTATTACGATACGGCCGGATCGATGTTGGGCAGCCACCGGTACGTTGACCACCGGTTCAACGCCAACCCGCTCAGCCGGCCTATCTCGACAGATGTCAATGCGGCCACCCCGGGCAACATGTTTATCGAAGCAGGATCCGGTGTCAATGGCCAAGTGTTCGTCGCTTGGGCGGGGCGAGTCATCAATGCGGCCTCTTCGGGCCCGGGCGCCCTTCCCCGCGGCAACTTCGATGGATTGGTTCCGTTGAACGTGACGACGGAAGCCGGCCTCCAGGTGGATTACATCAATAACGACCAGTCTTCGACATCGATCTATGTGGAAATGTGGGATGCCAATTTCAATGTCGATGCCCTGTTCTTCCAGCCGGTCGCCGCGGGCAACGGTTCTTACTTTGCCGCGTTCAACAACTTTGTCACCGTCCAAGGCTCCAACACTGACCGCAACAACATTGTTGGGATCGCTATCGGCCTTGGTTTGCCAAACGGCAACGACATCACGCTGAACCGCGTTGCCCTCGTGCCGGAACCGGCCACCATGGCCATCCTCGGGCTTGGCTTGGCCGCTTTGGCCCGTCGCAAACGCAAGTAACCGTTAATCTGTGCACCAATGAACGGGCCGGGAGCATCGCTCCCGGCCCGTTGACCGTGACACCACCCGCTCGACCGTGCGGCGAACATCAAGGCCGCTTTGCCGCCCAAAATCACCATTGGGCCCATTTTTTTGTTGGGCAAGGCCTGCCAAGTGAGAAAAATCGGAAATCTCTCCCGTTGTTCCCACCGTCTGCAGATTCAAAGCAAGTACGATTCCCAGATGGCCCAATTGCCGCTCATCATCCAAGGCGGGATGGGAGTTGCCGTTTCCAACTTCCGTCTTGCCAATGCCGTTTCGCGAACCGGGAACCTCGGAGTGGTTTCTGGAACCGGATTGGATGCGGTTTTGTCTCGGCGCCTGCAACTGGGCGATCCGACGGGTGAATTGCAAGAAGCCTTTGCCGCATTCCCCGTTCCCGAAATGGCCAGGCGCGTTTGGGACAAATATTTCCGTGCCGAAAAAGAACCGGGCAAACCGTTCATCTCCCGCCCGCTTCCGCACATCAAACCTTCTGCCGCGTGGTTGGAGTTGACTGTGGTGGCCAACTTTGTGGAAGTGTGGCTGGCGCGTAAAGGCCACGACAACCCTGTTGGTATCAACCTCCTGGAGAAGATCCAAATCCCCCACCTCGCATCGCTCTTTGGCGCAATGCTTGCGGGGGTCGATTTTGTGTTGATGGGAGCAGGCATCCCCCGGCAGATCCCGGCATGCCTCGATTCCTTGAGCCGGCTGGACTCCACCGATTACCGGATCGATGTCGCCGGTGCCGAGCCCGGTGAAGTCTTCAATCACACCTTTGACCCTAAATCCCTGGCCGATTGGGGGCTTGCCGAGCTGAAGCGCCCCAAGTTCTTCGCCATTGTCAGCAGCAACGTCTTGGCTACCCAATTGGTCAAAAAACTGGTTCCGCCGGTGGATGGCCTTGTTGTCGAATTCCCGTTGGCCGGCGGACACAACGCGCCGCCTCGGGGGGCCCTTACGCTTGATGAGAACAATGAGCCCATCTACGGAGCCAAGGATGAAGTGGATCTGGCCGGGATCGCCGCCCTCGGTGTGCCGTTCTACCTGGCTGGCGCCTATGGCCATCCTGAAATGCTCCGCGCGGCGGTTGAATCCGGTGCCAATGGAATCCAGGTCGGGACGGCCTTTGCCTTTTGCGATGAGAGCGGCGTTGAAGAATCGCTAAAGCGCGACGTCGTCCGCCAATCCTTGGCCGGTTCGCTAGCCGTCCACACCAGTGCTGTCGCTTCGCCAACCGGATTCCCGTTCAAGGTCGCCCAGGTCAAAGGGACGCTCAGCGACGTTTCGGTCTATCAGGATCGCAACCGGATCTGCGACCTCGGCTATCTACGGACGTGCTACCGGACGCCTGATGGCGGCGTTGGGTACCGGTGTGCGGCCGAGCCAGTCGACGATTACATCCGGAAAGGCGGGAGCGCCGAAGATACGGAGAATCGAATGTGCGTTTGCAACGGGCTGATGGGCACCATCGGATTGCCCCAAACCCGGAAAGATGGATCCGTCGAGCCGACTTTGATCACTGCGGGTAATGACCTTGCAATCCTGCGCCGGTACATCCCAGAAGGGCAAGACCATTATTCGGCGGCAGATGTGATTTCCATGCTCAAAAGCGGTCTAACCGTCAACGCCTAACCAAGCGCCGCGCCCCAACCGGCTTCATCGGTTGACCGGTACCGGCTGGTGGCCACGGCACTGCGCCGGACTGGTTTGCCTTCTAGCCAAGCCTGGACATGTTCCCCGACCCGACGGGCGAATTCCGGTGGCACCGCGTTGCCGATTTGGCGGTATTGGTCTTCGAGTTTGCCGCAAACGTGCCAACTGTCCGGAAAGGTCTGGATCCGCTTGTACTCTTGGATGCTGAGCGGACGGAGTTCTTCTGGGTGGGCAAGCAACGTAGCCGGCATGTTGGGGAGGGTTAACAATGTTGGGGACGGCTTGTCCCAAGCTAGCCGCCGGAGAAACCCGGTGCGGCCCCCGCCACTTTCATAGGCGCGCCCCATCGCCTCTTTGGCGACTTCTTGTGGGAGGCTCCGCCAGTTTTGGCCGGGACCGATCAGCGGGAGATAAGCCACCGCCCGGCTCCGCAACGGGAGGAAATCATGGGTGCCGGCCATGCCATGGAGGGCTTCCCGAACCGTCGTCGGTTTGCCACCCGCCGGCACCGGTGGCATCACCCGCCCGCTGCGCTCGGCGGCGAGGATCAACCGCTCCCGGGTTTGAGGGACCCCATAGAGGCTGGTGTCATAGAGCCGGAACCCAACGCCGTAGCCGGCCTTCGCAAACTTTTCGAGGATGGCCGAAAGGGCGCCTCCCGGCGATTCATCCCTTCCAAGGGCGGGGAACCCGGCACCCCGTTCTGAAAGCGGGCGGTGGACGAGTGGCGCACTGAGCAAACCGCGGACATTTTCGATGAGGATGACCCGGGGATTCAAGGCCAAAGCGAGGTCGACAAAGTGGAGGAAAACGTTCCCGCGCTCATCGTTGAGACCTTGGCGGCGTCCTGCAGTTGAAAAGGCTTGACAAGGCGGGCCGCCGACAACAGCATCCAGGCCGTGTGATCCGATCGGAAAGACTTTGCCGACGGAATCGAGATTCAATTCCCGGATATCGGATTGGCACAAAGGGATATTCGGCCGGTTGGCGCGAATCGTGGCACAGGCGGCCGGGTTGAATTCGTTGGCTCCGACGCATTGCCACCCGGCACGTTCGAGCCCAAGATCCAAGCCAAGCGCCCCCGAAAAGAGGCTCAGGTATCTCATCCGTGAATGCCCAGCCCACCTTCCTAGCGGGCCTCTGCAGTTGTCCCCTAGTTTTCCACAATTCCGGAAAAAATTGCCCGGATATCAAAGGGTTGCCGATTCAATCTGGGTATCAAAGGTGCTGGCAGGATCTTCCAGATAAAAAATCGCGTTGCCGTCTTCGTCGAACGCTTCAAAGCCGCAGATGTCCCCCAATTCCCCGAGAAGGCTGCCGACACGAACCCCCTGTATGAGCAGGGATCTTCTGAATGCGGCTGCGTCTTCCACCCCGATGATGACCTTGGGGCCCGGGAATCCGTGGAACGATGGGTTTTCTTGCAGGTAGGTGTTCACATCAAAAAGGCTGATTTTGCCCCCGTGGCCATCGATGTCGATCATGGCCACCCCCCAGGGGAGCCGCGAAATCAACCTGCCGCCCAAACGGCCACAGTAGTGTTGGATGGCCGCATCTAAATCCCGGACATGATAAGTGGTTTCCCTCAGCTTCACAGAATTGCTCTCTCAATGATTTTATCCTGAACTGCCACAAAGGGGACCTCCTTCGGGCGCCCTGCCATACTGGGGCCTGATGTTCAAGGCCTTGATGCAGAAAGTCGACCGCATGCTGGGGCGCGGCGTGATCGACGAGGACCTGTATGAGGAGTTGGAAGAAGCCCTGCTGGCGGCCGACACGAATATCGGCATCACGCATGCGATCTTGGAAGAGCTCCGGCAAGCCGTCCGAGACGAAAAAGTCACCACGCCCGAAGGGATCCGCGACCGGCTGAAAGAATCCATCCGCGCCCGGTTTTCTCAACCCGGCGAAACGTTGCTCTTCCGGAACTTCCCCCCCTGCGTCTACCTTTTTGTGGGGGTGAACGGAGTCGGCAAGACGACGAGCATCGGCAAGTTGGCCACCCGGTTGACGAAAGAAGGCCGGAAGGTGATTTTGGCGACCGGCGACACGTTCCGGGCGGCGGCGATTGAGCAGCTAGAGATTTGGGGGCAGAGGTCAGGGGCCGATGTCGTCAAGGGCCAGCCGGGGTCAGACCCCGCCGCGGTTATTTTTGATGCAATCCAGGCGGCCAAATCCCGAGGGGCTGACTATGTGTTGGCGGACACGGCTGGTCGCCAGCACACAAAGGGCAATCTGATGGCCGAACTCAGCAAAATCGCCAAGGTCGTTGAAAAGGGGATCGGCCGGCCCGCCGACGAAACCTTGCTGGTCTTGGATGCCAACACGGGCCAGAACGCCATCCGGCAAGCCGAAGAATTTTCGGCGGCAACCGGGGTGACAGGTTTGGTGCTGACGAAACTCGATGGAACCGCCCGGGGCGGCGCGTTGATCGGTATTTACGACAAGTTCAAAATCCCGATCAAACTGATCGGGGTCGGGGAAAAGCCGGAAGACCTCCGGGACTTCGACCCGGAGGCCTTTGCCGACGGGCTGTTCTCCTAACGGTTTTTTTCACTTAAGAATCTGATCGATTCGTCGCAGTTCTCGATCCATTTATCCCATGTAATCAGGCCCTCTTTGGGCCCACGGTAAAGGCCATGCATTCCTACTTGATCTAACCATTCTCGATTCTTGAGAATGAATTTCTTTTGACATATGAACTTTTCATCCACGCCACTCCCTCCGTCACTCTCGCTCATTGATGCCGCCAGAAAGGCAATCGTCAAAAGCATTGGGTTTTTTATTCCATCAGGCGTTGTGGTCGATTGCGACGCAAGCTGAACTCTTCGTCCGCGTGGCGTCACCACTTCATGCGTAGCGTGAAAAACGCCGTCTAACGTTACTTCAATCTCCGTTTGCCTACCCGCGCTTCTGATATTTGGGAGAATCACTCCATTGAGTAATTGCGAATATTGTTCCCTTGTCATGCCATAAGCTGAGCGTTCTTCAATCGGAGTCAAGTCATAGACGCAACCGCCGTTACCGCTCAGAACGCACTCTATCCCAGCTAATGCAGATTTCTTTGGTGAGGGAGCAAAAATTACCCACCCACTACCCAAACAAATCATGCCCACCCCAGCCCAAAAAATCACTTTGGGCGAGATGGGCCACTTCTTGCCCTTAGTGGCAATCTTCTTCGCCAATGCAATATTCCGCGTAGTTGACCGAACTGTTGACGACCTTATCCTGCACCGGGGGATCGGCAAGGAGGCACCATTCCATTCGAAATTCGTAATGGCGGCATCCAATATCAAGATCCTTTGATCCACAAAATTGCCAAGGATCAGTGTTTCCGAGCACATGGGCGCACGAAACACGATCATCGTTGCAGGTGATGCACCATGTGTCGCTGAATCCAGGCACTGTAGCCAAGAGCAGCAGGGTAATCAAGCACTTTTTCATATGATTTTCTCTCTCAATGCTCGATGGTATCATTCAGCAGTTGCCCACCAACTCGGATCAAGATGATTTCCTGTAGAATGGCGCACCTTGAGTGATCCACCAAGCAATACTCCGACTGCCCTCTTTTCTTGATATTTATTGAAGAGATTAACATTCGGGTCAGTACAATTATCGTCGACCAGCAATATCCAGTCCTCTTTGTATGTCTGAACATTTTTTGAGACCCGTGCACGACACGACGCGAGCAGCTCACCCTCTGGGACATTGCAGAGGCACATCAAGTAGAAGTTTGTTTTGAACTGAAATGGATGGTATCCGCACGGAGGGGGATCCTTGAACCACGCAGGTTCACCGTAAGGCGAGCGTTCTGGCAGTCCCATGTCTGATGGGAACCCGTAAGAAGTATCGCCCCCGTTTTCGGATCTGTAGAGACTTAATGCCGTCCAAATTTGCCTCAACCTAGTCGCAGTAGCAGTAACTTTTGCAGATCTAGTTGCCTGAACGAGAGAAGAAGACATTATTGCAAGTAGAATGATGATAATTCCGATCACTACGATGATCTCCACTAATGTGAATCCATGCATTTCTCGATTATTTACTCTTTGCATAATCTGATAATCTCCTCTTTGGACGACAAAACACGTGTGATTTTCTGATTTGTAATAACAAGCGCGATCCCACCATCCGTTGGCACATTGGGAACCAGGGAAAATAATGAGTAGTCTAATACATGGCCAAAATTTGACCACTCCGAGTAGGTCACTGAGTCCCGATAGACTAATGTCACGTTACTTTTCAACCTAAAAGGTTTAGGAAACCAATTTCTTGCACAAGACCGGCAATCTGGGGCTAGCAGAACAATTGGGGACACTTTGCTCTTTGGTAGATGATCAAGGGATTCTCGTGAAACACCTAGGCCTACGAGCGCGGCGGATGCTGACGCACTCTTATCGATCACAGAGTTGTAAGCTACCATCGCCGCACCAATTGAGACACAGACTCCAAATGCGTATCCTGTCCACAAGGCCATAACCCATACTACAACGAGTTCGGAGAATCGACGCAAATTCTTTTTTAACAACTGGGGGGGG
>JAEURN010000004.1:300000-518342 GCA_016789105.1 Armatimonadota bacterium | reverse complement strand
CACGATCCCCCTTCGCCATACCGCCATCCAAGGCGGTAGAAAGCGAACCCACCTGAGCGAAAGCTGCAAGTGGGCACAACAGGACGGCCGCCCCCAAAAGCGAGCGTGTCTTGATATCCGACATATCAACCGGAGATTATCGTAAAAATGTCGAATTCATAGTGGTAACTAACCGACTTTAGTGGTTATTGTCAGACAACCGATACGTGGTCATCTTCAGCGTCATTCGTCCGATAGTAGTACGGAGTCGATGATTCGAACTCGCCGGCGCACGTATCGACCATCTTCACCACGGATTTTGACTCCAGGGATTTGAGGGCCGCATCAGCCGCCAAAACGTCTTGGGCGGTTTTCCCGGGCAGGTTGCCCACAAGCCAGCCGGATTCCCGGGCACGGAATTCAAACCCGGGCCCGCCACCTTGAGCTTCCGCCAGCAGGCTGGGCGTGCATCCCAAAAAGCTGCGGGCGCTTGCCCCCGGATAGCCGAGCCCCAAAGCCCGGCCAATCGCGCCCTCAACGGACTCGGCCGTCCCATGCAATATCGAAGACAACTCCGATTCGGCTTGTACGAGGTTTGAGATCTTCTCCAAGAACCAATTGTCCACCCGGCTGAGCGCGTGGATATGCGCAACCGTCCAACCCCGTCGGAGGCCCTCGGCAAGGGCCCAAAGGCGTTCGTCGGTGGGGATGCGACAGGCTTCTTCAAGCTCTTCGGTGGTCAACCGGGCCATGCCGGCGTGCTGGAGATCCCGCTGTTTAACCTCGAGGCCGCGAACTGCCTTCATCAAAGCCGATTCAAATGAACGGTCGATGGCCATGACCTCGCCCGTCGCTTTCATCTGGGTGCTCAGCCGCCGATCCCCGCTGGCAAACTTGTCGAACGGCCAACGCGGGATCTTGACCACGCAATAATCCAATGCCGGCTCAAAGCAAGCCTTGGTTGTCTTGGTCACCGCATTTTCGATTTCGTCCAAGGTTTTGCCAACCGCGATCTTGGCCGCGATCCGGGCAATGGGATACCCGGTAGCCTTGCTGGCCAGCGCGGAGCTCCGGGAAACCCTGGGGTTGACTTCGATCACATAGTAGTCAAAGCTATCCGGGTTGACGGCCAGCTGCACATTGCACCCGCCTTCGATCCCCAGGTTCGAGATGATTTTGAGGCTGGCGGTCCTCAACATGTGGTACTCGATATCGCTCAGCGTTTGGCTGGGGGCGACGACGATGGAATCACCGGTGTGCACCCCCATCGGGTCGAGGTTTTCCATGTTGCAGACGGTGATCACGTTGCCAAGTCGGTCGCGCATCACCTCGTACTCGACTTCTTTCCATCCAAGCAAGCTGCGTTCCACCATCAGCTGGCTCCTCATGCTGAGCTTGAGGCCCTTGCGCCCGATTTCCCAAAGTTCTTCGCGGGTCGTGGCCACCCCGCCGCCGGTTCCTCCTAGGGTGTATGCCGGGCGGACGATGCAGGGATACGGAACCTCGTCTAGGACGGCTTCCAGGTCCGATTCGCTCTCAACGATCCAACTTTCGGGGACGGGCTCGTTGATTTCGCGCATCAAAGCGCGGAAAAGCTCCCGGTCTTCGGCTTTCCGGATGGCCTCCAGTTGGGTTCCCAAAAGCTTGACGCCATATTTCTCCAAGATTCCCAGTTGGGCAAGCTGGGAAGCCAGGTTCAAACCCGTTTGCCCCCCCAGGGTGGGAAGCAAGCCGTCCGGCCGTTCTTTGGCAATGACCCGCTCGCAGAACTCGGGGGTTAGCGGCTCGATGTAGACCGCTTCCGCCGTCTCCTCATCCGTCATAATCGTCGCCGGGTTAGAGTTGATCAGGACGACCTCGTACCCTTCTTCGCGGAGGCTTTTGCACGCCTGGGTACCTGCGTAATCGAACTCTGCCGCTTGGCCGATGATGATCGGGCCGCTACCGATCACAAGGATCTTTTCCACTAAAGCATGGTTATACCGGAGCACACCCGGTAACCCTACGGGTCACGGGGGGCCGGATGGCGGATAAAATATGGGCCATTGCCAAAGATCCCTTTTGGCCAAGAGGAATCGAACCCTATATGCCGCTCCTTTGCCGGATTTCCCGCCTTTTGCCTCTGCTCGCTTTGTTGATGGCGGCATCGGTATCCCGGGCTGACACCTTTTTCCTAGTCCAGCCGACTTTGGAAACCGAAGTTGGGCAATACACAAACCACACGGCATTCCTCTACTTCGACCAAGAGTTTGCAAATCTGGAATACGGGGCCAGGGTCGATACGCCGTCCGCAGTGGCCACACTTGACCTCGCATCGACCTTTGGGACGCTCAAATCCAGCTCGATTGGAGAGGTAGTTTACCAAGGAGGGCCGCTGAACCAGTTCATGCGCGTGCGTTTGATCATGGGCTTGAAAACCAAAAATGACTTTGTCGGCACGCTCAAAATCACTTTTTTTGCACGGTTGCCAGGGGCAACAACCGACCTGACCTACCGGACGGTGACCGTGAGCATTGGTCAGCTTCCGCCGCCGGGCATGGGGTACCCGGTTGCCAATGAAAACTTGGGTTGTGCCCCAGCTTTTCAGGGGCTGCTCACCACGGCATATCCTCAAAGCGTGATGTACCAGATCGAGATGACCGGCCCAACCCAGCGGACAGTCACCTTGCCGCTGCAATCGACGGGCACCACATTCAGCTTTTTCACGCTGGAATCTGACGGCTACCAACCGGGCAACTACACGTGGAGGGTCAGGACGCTTGATTCACGCGGCCGCCCCGGGCCCTGGAGTACGCCCCGATCCAATACCCTGTTCGGGGGGATCGACATGGCGGGAACCGCCACCACCTCATTCCTCAACACCATGCGCGCGGCCGGATGGTCAACATTCTTCCAGGCCGCATGGGGAGGACACGGCTATTGGACATCAGCCGCCACAAACCTGATCCGGGCGAACCAAGCCGGTTACAAGGTTGCCGCCTATGCGTTCCTCAATTTCGACAACGGGTCCACCGTCCCGGGGGCCCCGGCCAACCAAACCGGGCAGTGGCAGGTGGACCAAGGGCTTAAAGCTATCGGATTCGTCACCAACAAAACTTCCCTGCCCTACGATCTCAAATACTTTATGGTCGACATCGAAAATGTCTACCAAGGCACGATGTCGCCCGACGACCGGGTGCAACGGATCGCCGAAGCCGTCCAACGGGTCCGCAACCTGGGGTTCTGGCCGATGCTCTACACCCGCAACGAGGGGTCCAACCAGTGGTGGAACCAATACACCAATTCCAGCAACGACTTCCGTGAGCTCTGGCTTTGGGATTCAAAACCCCAGCTCATCACCCACGTCTACAAGGATCACCTTACTTTAAGCAACTCCAGCGCTTGGGTTCCCTATGGCGGATGGGAGGTTCGGGGTGGCAAACAATTCCTCCTCGACCAAACGGTGGCCGGAGGAAACGTGGATTTCAATGTTTGGGATCCTGCCGTTTGGGATGTCAATTCCCCGAACCCGGGATCGATTGCGGTCACACCGGCGAACGTGTCGGTGATCCGGGAACTGGACAACACCTACAAGATCACCGTGACCCTTCGGAACAATGGGACAATCGAAGCTTATGCCGTCCGGCTCGGCGACGCCCAACTCGGCACGCAGTCGGTCACCGGCCGGCAAACCCTTGGGATGATTACCCCCAACGGGTCGAGGATGGGGGTGTATTCGTTCCCGTTCGCGGCGGGTAACCCCGGCACGACCGCCTTCTTGCAATTCACGGTTTGGACCGGCGACGGTCCGCAAAACCACGGTGTTTGGGTCGACCTGCCGTAAGTCAGGGCGGCGCAGAGCCTTGACCCGGTGCCAGGTATCCTCCTTCCCCTATGTCATCGCGGAAGGCTCCGGCGGCCAACCCCAACTTCGTCCAGTGCAAAGGATGCAAAAAAACCCTTTTCACCGCCGATTTTGAGTCCAACCTCCGCGTTTGCCCCCATTGTGATCACCACCACCGGCTCACCTGGCAGCAGCGGGTGGACGCCACTTTCGACGTCGGCAGTTTCCGGGAATGCGATGCCGAACTTGTTTCCGGTGACCCGCTCCAATTTCCCGAATACGAGGAAAAATACGCTCAAGCTCAAGCGAAATCTGGGATGAAGGACAGTCTGGTGAGCGGCACGGCCACGCTGGACGGGTTGCAGATCGCTACGGCCATCGCAGATTTCCACTTCATGGGTGGCTCAATGGGCTCCGTCAACGGTGAAAAGATCGCCCGGACACTTGAACGCGGCGTGGAACTCAAATGCCCGGTCGTTATTTTTTGCGCTTCTGGGGGAGCGAGGATGCAAGAGGGGTTGCTTAGCCTTATGCAGATGGCCAAGACCACGGCCGCGGTGGATAAATGCCGGCAAAACGGCATCCCGTACATCTCCGTCTTCACCGATCCGACCATGGCCGGTGTGCTTGCCAGTTACGCCAGCATCGCCGATGTCATCCTGGCCGAACCCAAGGCCCTTGTCGGATTTGCCGGGGCCCGGGTCAGCGCCCAAGCCCAAGTGCTCAAAATCCCTGACGACTTCCAAACCGCGGAGTTCGTCCATCGGTCCGGGATGCTGGACAAAATCGTCCACCGGCGCGAGATGAAAGCCACGCTCGCCGACCTTTGCTCGATGCTGGGCGCCCACCTCCAAGGAGGGCAAAACTAATGGACAACACCTGGAAGGATTGGGAAAAACCGGTCTTGGAACTAGAGGACGGGGTCGCCAAATTGCGGCAGCTCGCCGACAAAGAAACCGATTCCGTCAAACGCCAAGCTTTGGAAGCCCGGGCGGAAGAGTTTGAAAAACGGATCGAGAATTTCCTGCAGGTTCGGTATTCGCGCCTTGGTCCGTGGGAGCAAGTGTTGCTGGCAAGGGCCGAGCCGCGCCCCTACACGCTCGATTACATTAACGCGATCTTCACTGATTTCACCGAATTGGACGGGGATCGCCGGATCGGCCAAGACCATGCCGTCGTCGCTGGCCCCGCCCGACTGGATGGAACCCCCGTCATGCTCGTTGGACACCAAAAGGGCCGCAACATCCAAGATCGCGCCTACCGGAACTTTGCTATGGCCAAGCCAGAGGGGTACCGCAAAGCCATCCGGATGTTTGAAATGGCCGAACGGTTCCGCATGCCCGTGGTCACCTTTATCGACACGCCGGCAGCCGACCCCGGCGTCGAATCAGAATCCCGGGGGATCAGCGAAGCCATCGCGGCCAGCATGCTCAAAATGTTCGAATTGACCGTCCCCGTTGTGAGCGTGGTCATCGGCGAAGGGGGCTCTGGCGGTGCGATCGGCATCGCCATTGCCAACACCGTTTTGATGCAAGAGCACGCCGTCTATAGCGTCATCCCGCCCGAAGGCTGTGCGGCCATCTTGTGGCGGGACCCGATGAAGAAGGCCCAAGCTGCCGCCGCTCTCAAACTCACGGCCGACTCCGCCCTGGAATTCGGCCTCGTCGAAAAAGTCTTGCCTGAACCGTTTGGCGGAGCCCACCGCAACCCGGCAGAAGCCGCTCAAACCGTCAAATCCGAAGTGGCTTTGGCCCTGGGTTCGCTTGGCAAACTCGCTCCCGCGCAACTGCGGCAGCACCGGTACGACCGGTTCCGAGCCTTCGGGCACATGCTCGGCAACTGAGCGCAACCCGGGTGGCCGTTGCGGCGTCTGCCTGGTTATGAACCGCACCGCGGCGATCACGGCAGTCTTGGGTTTGGCGGTCGCCGGTGGGGTTCTTTACCGGGTCTTCAATCCGCCCGCGACATTGCTCAAGACAGTTCCGGCCGATGTTTTAAAGAAGCAGCCGGAGCTTGAACCCGCCTATCGTAACTATGTGAAAAATGGCGGCGAATACATTTGGGGGGCAAACGACTGCTCGATTTTCGTCAGCGACTACATCAACCAATGCGGTAACCCCTGCCCGTTCCGGCCGACGACCAAGGAGTTGATCGACCCGGCTTTCATGGCCAAAGTCGGTTTCACCTCCGCGAGTGGCCAAATCCGCCCCGGCGACGTCATCGTTTTCCGCTACCTGAACGCCGACCGGCAATGGCGCGGGCACACCGGAGTGGTTGTCTGGTACGACGGGGCCAATTGGGTCATGCACAACACTGAGCGATATCAAGGCATGGTCGTCGAAACCTTGGATAGGTTTTTGGCTCGGGCCGACGCGGCCACAAAAGGGAATCCGGATTTGAGGAAAGTGTTCCGGCGGCGAGACGCCAATCTTTGAACCCGCATGAGACTGTTCCTCTTCGTCTTCGCCGGGTTCGTCCTGTTGGCTGGAATCGCCGCCGTCGGCTACGGCGTGATGGTCGGATTTGGGGGTGGGATCACCCAAGCCCAGGCCAGCAACCGGATCCTCGCCTGGGCAATCCCCGGCTTTTTCGGCTCCGCTGGATGTGCCGTTGCGCTCGGCGTTGCCGCCGCCCGAATGAAGAATTAAGGTTGCAAGGCCCTTGCCGCCGCCTTTCGGTATCGCCGCCGCACGCTCGCTCCGGGGCCGGGAGGGCATTGGCCCCATTTCGGCGGCAACGGCGGGACCCAGTGGATTCTTGGGGAAGAGGGATGCCCACGGGCCGGCCTTGCATGCTTTGGACGGCGGCAGGAATCCCGATCGTTCGATTGGATTGCCGAAAAGCAACCCAGGACACGGTGAACCCCTCAGCCGGGTATTCGACTCTTTCCAATTATGATCGCATCCATCCTGCTTTCTATGATTCTCCGCCCTTCCGTCCATGGCCCAGATTTAAATTTCATGATTCAGGAAGAGAAGATGGCGCGGGACGTCTATACGGCCTTTGCCGATAAGTACGGAATTCGGATATTCGCCAACATTGCCAAATCAGAGCAAAAGCATATGGACGCCGTCGCCGCTTTGCTTTAGAGTGTTGACCAAGCCAACCCTGTCGAGGGTCTCAAGCCCGGCGAGTTCAAAAATCCCGATGTCCTCACGCTTTACAAGAAGCTGATTAGGGCTGGCAACAAGTCTCTTTTGGATGCCCTCAAGGCCGGCGCGACAATCGAAGACAAAGACATCTTCGACCTGAACGCCATGATCAAAGCGGGTACCGAAGGGCAGGTGTTGACAACGTTGAGTGCACTTCGTTCAGCATCAGGGAACCACCTGCGCGCCTTTTACGGGCAAATCAAATCCCGAGGAGGTGACTACGAACCGCAGTTTCTCACCGAAACAGAATTCCGAAAAATTGTCGGAAACTAGTCCGCCGCCGTGGGAACGGACAGGCCAAGGCACTCTTCAAATCCGCACATGACGTTCATGGTGTGGACGATTTGGCCCGCCCCGCATTTGCCGTTCTTATCGGCCATAACCAGCACAGTGACCAAGGCGCGGTCTTCAAACGGGCTGACCCGCAAGGTGTAAACGGCGTTGTCCCAACCCCGGACATGCTCGACATCCCATGTCAGCGCGTCGACCCCGCGGATGAAGAACGACCGGCCAAAGGCCTCTTCGAACAAGGAATCCAACTCCGAATAGTCAGCCATCGCCTCGATCTCGGCCATGCAGACGGCGGCCAAGACTGACCCCAACTCTTGAGGGTCGGCGTGGACGACGACATCACCTTGCCAACCCAGCTCTGCCAGCGCCGGCCCGATATCGCCATGAGCCGGCTCAAACGAGAGTTGAACCACCGGGTCTTCGACAATGAGCCCGGCACGCACCAATGGCCCGAGCCCGATCAGGGCCAACGTAGCTTCTGGCGAAGGGACGCTGAACAGGTCTGCGCAAACCAACGGGTTGTTATCGGCCAATTCCGGAAGGCCGTAGAGAGAACCATTGACCGCTTGCCGCCCCGGCTGGCCCACTACGATTTCGCGATTCCAACCGCCGCGGGCAAACAGCACTTTGTCGGTCGGATCCCCCGATAGGGTGAATCCAGAATGCCCGCGCAACCGCCGATCCAACTCGGGATCTGTGGATGGGCGGGCGAACCAAGTCATTTCCGGGTCATCTTGACGGTGAGGTCGATCGATTGCGTTACAGTTTTCCCTTTGGAATCCTTGGTGCTGATCGTCATCTTGAGGGCCATCGACGTGCGCAAGAGTTGGCCATCAGCCATGGAGATCAGCGAATCGGTCTTGCCTTTGCCCGACACTCCGCCACCCGAAACGTTCAAATCGGTCGTCACGTAGGCGTAAGATTTGCCGCCTTCGGTTCGGAACCCTTTCAACGTGTTGGTGGCCGTTCCCGTCATTTTGCTGCCGCCCATACCGGGGAGCGAGGCGTTGGTCTTCCAACTCCCCCCGACGGCGACGGCTTCGGCCGGAAACTCAAGGATGTTTGAGAACCCGGCAACGTTGGAACCGCCGGAGGCCCGACCGCGGTCGTCGATCTTCACGGTTTCCTTTTGGGGTTGCTGCCCGGCATTGGAAACCGTGGCTTGGACGGTTCCGACCCCGTTGGCCACCGAAAGGACGTCATAGACCAAGCCCATCTGCATCGGTTTTGCCGTGCTGCCGACCTGGGTCATTTCCAACCCATAAGCCATGTGGGCCCCTTTCACCCACTTCATGCGGAACTTGTATTTGCTTCCGCTCTTGGTCACTTGCGCCAAAGAAGGCGATGGGGCTACTGCAACAAATCCGAGGGCGATGACGGCCGAAGCCAAGAAGAACTTTTTCACCATTTCCATTCCAAACGCGTCAGGCACCGGCTCCGTTGACTTTGAGCAGCTCAACCACGATTTTGATAGGCTGATTGCCCTTCACCGATTCCGAACCAGACATCCCGAACGCCATGGATGGGGGCAGAACCAGGGTGCGCACGCCGCCTGCCTTCATCCCTTGGATGCCATAGATCAGGCCAGGCATTCCTTCTTCCGTGATTTTGAGCGGAAAGGTCACCGGGTCGCCGCGCTCGCGGCTGTTGTCCCATTGCTTGCCCGAAAGGTAAGTGCCCTTGTAGTGGATGGTCACGGTATCCCCTTCCTTGGCAACCGGCCCCGAACCGACTTTGGTGTCGACTGAATCGATCACGTTCTTCTCGCTATCCTTGAGGACATAAAGGAGCTTGATCTCAAATCGCAGGTCGGCTTTGGGGGGAATCTTGTCCCGGCCAGTATCGCCATAAGCGTCTTTGTAAGGGATGTCGATGATGCGGGTGCCCCCTTCTTTCATCCCCGGGATTCCATCAAGCCATCCCTGAATCACGCCGCCATATTTGAACTGCACCATGAATGGCATCGACGACTCTGGGTCGTCCATATTGCTGTCGAATTGCTTGCCGTCTTTGATGAACGTCCCTTTGTAAAGGACAAACACGGCATCGTCCTTGGTGGCCTCGCGGCCCGTGCCGACCACGGTGTCCTTGGTCGTCAACTTCTTCAGCCCGGTGTCGTATTCGGACTTCTCACCTTTTTTGCCATCACAGCCGCAAAGGGTGAGGGCGACCGCAACAACAACGGCCAAACCTAAGGATTTCATGCGACAATGGTACCTGCGCGGCATCACGGTACACTCAACGGCCCATGGGGTCCAAGGATTCCAAAAAGAACCAAAAATCGGGCCCAGCGACGATTCAAAACCGTAAAGCCTCTTTTGAATACCATTTTGAAGATACGGTCGAGGCTGGAATCGTCTTGGTGGGTTCGGAGGTCAAAAGTCTTTTCCTGGGCCGCGCCAACCTCACCGACGCCTACTGCCAAGTCAAAGCAGGCGAATTATTCCTCTTCAACCTCGACATCGAGCCCTATGAGTTCAGCGCCGCCTTCCCGCACGAACGGCGGAGGGCGAGGAAGCTGCTGATGCACCGGAACGAGATCGACCAACTTCAGCGAAAGTCAGAACAGAAGGGGCTTGCCCTCGTCCCCTACAAAATCTATTTCAAAGATGGCAAAGCCAAGGTTGCCGTTGCCCTTGCCCGGGGCAAAAAAACCTACGACAAGCGCGAATCGATCAAGGAACGCGACGAAAAGCGGGATCTGGAACGCAACGGGTGAAAACTACGGCCCGTCGGGCCACGCCCCCCGGCGGCCGATCCACGTCCCGGTAAAGCTGCGCACGGCCGGGCCGGTCATTGTGGCGAGGTTGCCCTCAAAGTCGATTTGCAAATCCCCGCCAGGCAAATGGATCAAAACCGAATCGCCACACCACCCATGCCCCCTTGCCGCAGCGGCACTGGCGCAGGCACCGGTTCCGCATGCCAGAGTGATCCCAGCCCCCCGTTCCCAAGTGGACTGCCGGAGGGTGCCATCTGGCTCCAGGCTGACAAAATGAACATTGGTTCGGTTTGGGAAAGCCGAATGGTTTTCCAAACGGCGACCCCACTCTTCCAATTTGACATCTTGATGGCTGGGGCAGAACACCACCAAGTGAGGGTTGCCGACATCTACGCCACAGGAGTCGAACCGGTGCCCATCCAACTCTATTTCAACAGGGCCGGGCAGAATTTGCACCACGCCCATCTCCACGGCGACCTGGTCTCCGCGAACTTGACACCGCAAGGAACCGGCTCTGGTTTCCACTCGATAGTCCCCGGCTGATTCCCGACCTTGATGGTGCCACATGGCAAAACACCGCAACCCGTTGCCACACATTTCGGCTTCGCTACCATCCGGGTTGTACATGGCCATCCGCGCATCCGCGTCAACTGGCGGCAATGCAACAAGGAGCCCATCGGCACCGATGCCGAAGGTGCGTTGGCAGACGGCCCGCGCAAGCTCCGGCAGGTCGCCCTCGGCAATCCCGTCTGGTAAACCGTCGATCAGCACGAAATCGTTGCCGATCCCGTGCCACTTCTCAAATTGAAGACTCAATCCTCGCTCTTGGCCGGAACTCCGTTTTCGTCCTCTTTTTGGCCGACTTGCTTGCTGGGGACCACGCTGGTGATCGCGTGCTTGTACACCAATTGGGTCGGCTTACCGGGGGAATCGAGCAAGACGGTGAAGGCATCAAAACCCCTCACATTCCCGCGAAGCTGCACGCCCCCCATCAAATAAATCGTCACCTGGATGCCTTCTTTGCGCACCTGGTTCAAGAACATGTCTTGCAAATTGATCGCTTTGCCCATTTCCGTTATCCATCCCGTTTTGCGGCGGACGTCCAAATTGACGCCGCAACCGCTTTCAAAGACCTGACTGAACCAGGTTCAACGGCCAAAGTGCGCAGGCGGGGCTCTTTCCTAAACCAAGTGCGCTGCCGCTTGGCGTATTGAACCGTCAAGGTCAGGATCTCTTCTTTCGCCTCGTCCAAAGTCGTTGCCTTGGACAAGTAACGAATCCAACTGTGATACCCGATTGCCCGCATCGCCGGGGCATTTTGTGCAATTCCCTTCCCCTGGAGCATTTTGACCTCTTCGATCCAACCCCGGTCGATCATCGCATCCAGCCGCGAGGCAAGCAGGGCCCGGTGTCCGGCCGGTTCAACCTCCAGGCTGAACTTTGATAGGTTGAATGGCGGGAGATCTACTTTGACCGGCTCCGTCGGGCAGTAAATCCGTTCCAAGGCGCGGCGCACCCGAACCGGGTTGGCCAAATCCACTTTGGTGTCCGGATCCAGCCGCGTTAACTCTTCGGCCAGGGCTCCCAGCCCGGATTCCCGCTCCCTTTGCATCAGCTCCGCCCGGACGGCCGAATCTGGCGGGCCGGCAAGATCGGCATATCCTTCGAACAAGGCCCGGATGTAGAGGCCGGTGCCCCCCGCCACCACGACAGGGATGCGACCCTCCCAAGCTTTGGCCAGGATCGGCCCGCACCGCTGCAAAAATTCCCCAACCCCGAACTGCTCCGGTGGCTCGCAAATGTCGATCAATTCATATCTTGAACGGTCATTGGGCTTGTTCGTGCCAATGTCGAACCCCCGGTAGACCTGAAAGGCGTCGGCGGAAACCAGGACCGCACCCAACTTGGCCGCCACCATTTCGGCGACATCGGACTTGCCAGACCCGGTTGGGCCCATGACGGCGATAAGGGGGGGAGCCTGATCCACGGCAGACGTTTACCCAATCCTGGCAATTCGTCCAGGAAGGTTCGCCAGAGATTTCCAAAGATAAAAAAGTAAGAAGCCGGGACAACCGGCGGGTTTTGGCAATGAACAAGTTCGCGTACCCCACCTTGGCGGCAATCGCCATTTGCGCCCTTGTGCCAGCCCATGCCGAAAATGCCCGCAGGCCCTACGATTTGGTTCAGCCAAAATTGCGCGAATTCATCCAGACCGCCGGTCAAGCCATGGCCGGGGGCGATTATGACAAAGCCATTGCCTATGCCGACCTCGTTCTTGTTCAGAACGAGATCCGCTACACCGTTGACTATTCCCAGGTTCTGGATTCACAGGCCGAATCTGCCAAAGCGGCCATTCATGACGCCGTGGCGATCTGGAACAAGGCCCTGGATCAGGAAGTCCGATTTGTCGAGGTCGAACCGGGCCAAGCCAACGTGCGGATTCGGTTTGAGACGGGCGTCCGGTCGGTTGGCGGCGAGGTCGCCGGCTATGCGGTTTGGCAACGCCAGGTCAACGATTGGGGCAACGGGCGATACAGCCTCACGCTCAGCGGTGATATTAAAGTCCGTACAAAGGCCCCCAGCGGCCGGGATATGGATCAATCTGCCTTGACTCACGCCGCAGCCCACGAACTCGGACACCTCCTTGGGCTGTGGGACAGCCCCAACTTGGGGGATGTCATGGGGCCGCTCTACCTAAAGCAACCGGCGACCTCCGCCAGCCAATTAGAGGCCGCAGCCCTCCGCGGGGCCCGGAATGAAGCCCGCTCCATCGCCCAAGCCAGCCTCCTTTCCAAAAACGGCAACTGACCCCGCTCAGGTACAACCGTTCCGTTGAAAAAGCTCCTACCCTGGCTCGCCGCGGGTGCGGGTGCCCTTGCCTATGGGGCTGCGGTGGAAGCCAACCGCCTCAAATGCGAGAGCCGGCAGATTGAACTTCCCCGCTGGCCAAGCGGGTTGGCCGGCTTCCGCATCGGGTTTTTCGCCGATCTCCACATCCGCGACCGGCAGACCGTCCACTTGACCCGCCAAGCTCTTGAATGGCTCAAAGATCAAAACCCTGATCTCCTCGTTATTGGTGGAGACCTTGTGGATCGGAACATCCCGCACTACCGCGACCTCTTGCGAGCCGCCTTGCACGACCTGCATTTTTTTGCCGGAAAGTCGGTGGCCATTGCCGGCAACCGCGACCACGACCGGGGGGATGTCGAGCTCGTGCGGCAGGTCGTCGAATCTTTCGATTGCCGGTTCCTCGTCAACGAGGTTTGGTCTTACCAAGGCCTGCAACTGGTCGGGATCGACAGTGCCAATGCGGGTTCACCACAACCATTTGCGACCCTGATGAAGACCGATCCGGCAAAGCCGATGGTCGTTTTGTGGCATGAACCGGATATGGTGGACGTCTTGCCCGTTGGGCCAGAACTCATGTTGAGCGGCCATTCCCACGGCGGTCAGTTTGGAACGCCCTGGGGTTGGACGCCGATGAAGACCCGCAACGGGCGCAACTATGTCCGAGGGTTCTACCCCCATGCCCCCACGCCGCTTTATGTCACGCGGGGGCTGGGGACGACGTTCTTTCCGAGCCGGTTGTTTTGCGCGCCCGAAGTCGCCTTGCTGACTCTGGCTTAGTCTTCTTGCAAGAACGGGTAGCGGTAGTCGGTCGGGGTCACAAACGTCTCTTTGATCGTCCGCGCACTCAACCACCGATACAGGTTGAGCGCAGACCCAGCCTTGTCGTTGGTGCCGCTTGCCCTTGCGCCGCCGAACGGCTGTTGCCCGACCACGGCCCCGGTGGGTTTGTCGTTGATGTAGAAGTTGCCGGCCGCGTGCCGGAGCTTTTCAACCGCCATTTCCACCGCGGCCCGGTCTCGGGCAAAAACCGCGCCCGTCAACGCATAGGGACTCGTCGAATCGATGAGCTCCAACGTCTCTTCATACCGGTCTTCGTCGTAGATGTAGACCGTCAGCACCGGGCCAAAGATCTCCTCGCACATCGTTCTGTACTTGGGATCGTTGGCTTCGATGACGGTCGGTTCGATGAAATAGCCCTTGCTCTTGTCGTACCCTCCGCCGACCCAAAACCCTTGGCCATCGGCTTTGGCCTGGTCGATGTAGGCCGCGATGGAATCAAAAGACTTTTCGTCGATGACTGCGTTGATGAAGTTGGAGAAATCATCGACCGGCCCCATTTTGAAGGACTTGACCCCTTCGACCAGGAGGGCTTTCACTTCGGCCGCCAAGTTGCGGGGGATGTAGGCCCGGCTGGCCGCCGAGCATTTTTGACCCTGGTATTCAAATGCCCCGCGCAGGAGGCCGGTGGCCACTTGGACGGCATCGGCCGATTTGTGCGCGACCACAAAGTCTTTGCCACCGGTTTCGCCAACGATTCTGGGATAGGACTTGTAGTTTCCGATCCGCTCCCCGATTGTCTTCCAGAAATAGTTGAATGTTCCCGTTGAACCGGTGAAGTGCACCCCGGCAAAATCAGGATGGCTGGTGCAAGCCTCGCCCACCTCTGGCCCGCTGGCGTAAACCAAGTTGATGACGCCATCGGGCAACCCGGCTTCTTGCAGGATTTGCATGAACATGTGCGCGGAATAGATTTGGGTATTGGCCGGCTTCCAAACAACGACATTGCCGCACATGGCCGCCGAAGTGGGGAGGTTCCCACTGATCGCCGTGAAGTTGAACGGTGTGACGGCCAGGACGAACCCTTCGAGCCCGCGATACTCCATCCGGTTGTGGACCCCTGGGCTGCTGTTGGGCTGCTGCCGGTAGATCTGGTCGAGGAAGTGGACGTTGAACCGGAGGAAATCGATGATTTCACAGGCGGCATCGATTTCGGCTTGGAACGCGTTCTTGCTTTGGCACAGCATCGTCGTCGCGTTCATGTAGGGGCGGTACTTGGTGGCAATAAGGTCGGCTGCCTTCAAGAAAATCGCAGCCCTCGTTTCCCAATCCATGGCCGCCCACGCCTTGCGGGCCGCAAGGGCGGATGCAATGGCCTGTTCCACGTGCTCGCGGGTTCCGTAATGGTAATGGCCCAAGAGGTGCCCGAGTTCGTGGGGGGGGCGCATTTCGCGCCGGTCGCCGGTTCGAACATCTTGGCCCCCAATCACCATCGGCAGGTCGGAAGTCTTTGCCTTGAGTTCGGCCAAAACCTCTTTCAATCGGCGGCGCTCCGCACTGCCTGGCGCATAATTCAGCACCGGCTCGTTTGCCGGCATTGGGTAGCAGAAATTCCCAACCTTCATACTCCTCAGTCTACCGACCACCCTGCGAGAGCCCAAGCCGACGCCCAGCCCTATGCCCCGAACCTGCCCTGAAAAAACCCGTCTCAACGCGGCCGCTTTAGCCGCATTGGAACTCTTTGGTATCGAAGTCTCAGCCTGCAAACTCATCCATTACGGGTTCAATGCAACTTTCCGGGTCGAAGATGCAAATGGCCAACTTTTCGCCTTGAAACTCATCACCGACTCCCCCCGGACTATTGACGACTTGAGGGCAGAATTGGCGTGGTGCGACTCCCAATCCAAAGCCGGCATCCCCGTTTGTCGGCCATTTTCTACCGAGCCAGTCCGCGTTGCCGGCGCAGGGCCGCAAGGGACTTTGGCAATTTGCAACCACTGGATCCAGGGGCGGAAACTCCCCGCTAACCTCACTACCGGGCCATTGCAATCCGTGTGTGGCCTTTTGCAGAGGATCTCCGGCCACCCGCTCCCGCCCGGTTTCCGGCTGCCCGAATACCGATCGGTGTTTGCCGGCTTGGAATGCCGGTTGGAAGGCCCCGTCTTCAGCGAGGCGTCGGCAGAATGCCAAGAGGCGCTGGACACCCTGTGGCGCAACCAGCCCCCCTCCGCCCTGCACTTCGACCTCCACAACCGGAACGTCCTCCGCTTCCGGCGCCAGCTGATCGCCTTCGACTTCGAATACTCGCACACCGCCCCGCCGGCGATCGAGGTGGCCAACACGGTGTTCTACTACATGACCAAAACGCCCCGGTGCGATGTGGAAGCCATTGTTCGGCAAACATTTTCATTTGAGCCAGTCCAGATTTCGCTCACAGAAAGACAGTTCCAGTCCCTCATCTTGGCCCGAAAGCTGTTCTTTGCCAACGACCTCTTTTTTGTTGCCAACCCAGAGCTCGACGAGATCAAAGAGCGCTATGCCACCCGCGCCCGGATTCAGGCCGAGATGTTCCTTTCCACGGGCGCCTATTCCCCTTAGCCTTGCTATTCCGCGAGCCGGAATCGGCTGCATATCCCGTAAATTTGCCAGTTCCGAACACATGGCAAACATCCCTGGCAAAAAATCAGTTATGATTATTTCAACAGGGTTTGCTGAAACGGTTCAGTAAACGTCTGATTTTTCACAGAGGACAAAATTCAATGACGAAAACAAGCGTTTTGGCACTGGCCTTCGGCCTGGCCTGCATCACGCCGGGAATCGCCGGCGCAAACCTCTTGCTCAATGGCGACCTCGACGTCACCTATCAACAAGAGATCGTTCCCAACTTCTTCTTGCCCAAGCCGGCCAACTGGATCAACGATGGCACCCGCTCCTCAACCGGGGCTTACGAAGATGAAATGTCGTCCGAGTCGTGGGCCGGCCCTGCCCCCACCCCCGTGACCACCAACGGCGCCAACTCAGATGACTGGGGGGTTTTCTTCAAACCCTTCAGCGGCACGTCGACAAACCTTGCCACCGGCCACCTATACCAAGATGTGGCGGCAACGGCAGGCACGGTTTACACCATGACCGGATGGGCCGGCGGCGAAGCCAACGCCCTGATGCAAGATGCCGTGTTCGCCATGGAATTCCATGATGCGGCCGGCGGGCTCCTTTCCCAAGTGTCACTCTCCTTGCTGCCGACCCTGGTGACCGCCAATGGCCAAGCGTTCCAATACAAGCTGTACTCCTTGACGGGCACGGCTCCGACCGGCACCAACTTCGTCCGGGTGCGCGCTTCCATGATCAACGCCCAATCAAACCCGTTGGGTGGCGGCCAAGCGTTTGTTGTCGATGACTTCACCTTGGATGCGGTTCCGGAACCCGGCACCATGGCTCTCTTGGGCCTCGCCGGTTTGGCCGCCCTCAAGCGCCGCAAAAAGTAAAGCTTAGTCAAAAAGCAAGGGTCATAATCCCGCACGGATGCGGAAACACCGGCCCGGCTCCGAAAGGAGTCGGGCCTTTTCCATGGGTCTTGCCCGAGCGGTTTGTGCCAAAATGGCCACGGTATGCAATCTGCCCGATCCTGAGTTGGGGCCGCGGAATCCAATCTGGAGCCAAGGTTCCCCTAAAAATGTGTTAGCAACCCTCTCCGAGAGGCCGCCTGGGTGCTTCGTTGCGCCTTCATTCACAGGATCCATTTGTCAAGCAGAAAACAACTCAACCAGCCGTTCCGGTGCGCGCATTGCCGTGCCATGGTTTTCCCCGAAGGGGCCGGTTCGCGTCACCGCAACCATTGCCCCAACTGTCTCCATTCGCTTCATCTCGATTCCCGGCCCGGCGACCGCTCGTCGAACTGCGGGGCCGAAATGGAGCCCATCGCCATTTGGTCTCGGAAGGGTGGCGAGTGGGCTGTCATTCACCGGTGCACCCAATGCGGGGCTCTTAGCAGCAACCGTGTCGCTGCCGACGACAACCCGTTCGTGCTGTTGCAATTGGCGGCCCGGCCGTTGGTGCAGCCGCCCTTCCCCATCGACCGGGTCGGCATTTGAATCCATGCCATAGCCCAACATAAACGCGGCCGCCCCAGGGCGTGAAACCCTGGGGCGACCGCTCAATCTGATAGCAGACTAGCAGGCGAAGGCCATGTACCGTTCCCGGCCTTCCAAAACGCCCTGAAGCCGGCTATTCGTCAAAACCGCGGCCTCTTTTTCATTGCGCGTGATGAATGTCACGCGGCTTGCGCCAGCAAAAAGGCAGATCTCCCGGGCTTCTTCCATTGTTTGGGCCACGGGTTCATCCATGAAACTGGTTGTCGAGTAATCGACGGTCACATCGAAATGGCTGTCCTTCCGCTCGGCCAGGATATCGCGGAGTTCATCGATGAACACCCTTGCTTCGTTCAAAGTCACGTGGCCGCCAAAGCTCGCTTCGACTTTCCGCTCATTCTTGTTCCAGGTCAGTAAGTACATAGGTCAGGTTCCATTCGATCCCCAAACCAGCCTTCCGCAACGCGTTGGAGCCGGTGGGGCACAGTTTGTTTATTCACTTTGGCGGCCCAGAATTTCCTCACAGGATTAACAGGGTCTTGCGGAACCGGCAGGGATACCGGCCCGCAAAAACAACATGCCCCCGGGTTATTGGATCCCGGGGGCATTGGATAGAGAAGCGTTTGCTCTCAGCTTGCTTCTTTGATCTGCTCGGCCGTCATCAAGATCGGCTGTTTCTTGTCCGTTAGGACTCCCGGGGGAATCACCACGCGCTTGATATCCGATTTGCTCGGGACTTCGAACATCGCTTCCAGCATGATTTGCTCGATGATGGCGCGCAGGGCACGGGCACCCGTCTTGCGTTTCAAGGCCTCTTGGGCGATTTCCTTGAGCGCTTCGCTGGCAACTTGCAGTTCAACACCATCCAGTTCGAACAACTGGGCGTATTGCTTCATGATCGCGTTCTTCGGTCCGGTCAGAATCTCGACCAGGGCCTCTTCGTCCAATTGGTCAAGGGCCGTGATGACCGGCAATCGGCCGATGAATTCCGGGATGAGCCCGAACTTCATCAGGTCTTCCGGATTGGCCTCGCGCAGAATGTCTTTCTTGCGTTCCTGTTTGCTTTGCGGTTCGCTCCGGAAACCAATCACGTTTTCCTTCATGCGGCGTTGGACGATCTCCTCGAGACCGTCGAACGCTCCCCCGCAAATAAACAAGATGTTGCTTGTGTCGATCTGCAGGTAATCCTGTTGCGGGTGCTTGCGGCCGCCTTGGGGCGGCACGTTGGCCAGCGTCCCCTCCAAAATCTTGAGGAGGGCTTGCTGAACCCCTTCCCCGCTCACATCCCGCGTGATCGAGGGGTTGTCGCCTTTTCGGCTCACTTTGTCGATCTCATCGACGTAGATGATCCCGCGCTCACAAAGGGATTTGGGGTCTCGGCCATCCATGCTTTCGGCGGTTTGCCACAGCTTGAGCAAGATGTTCTCAACATCTTCGCCCACGTATCCGGCTTCCGTGAGGGCGGTGGCGTCTGCAATCGCAAAGGGGACTTCAAGCATCCGCGCCAGCGTCTGCGCCAGCAGGGTTTTGCCGCTCCCGGTGGGCCCAATCATCAAAATGTTGCTCTTGCTCAGCTCAACATCAGAATCTGTGCCCCGGTTGCCGATCCGCTTGTAGTGGTTGTAGACCGCCACGGCGAGGGCGCGCTTGGCGTGCTCTTGGCCGATGACATAACCGTCCAGGAATTCGACAATCTCTTTGGGCTTGGGCAAGTCACTCGACTTGCCCGAAAAACCAGTCGAAGTCGTCAGGTTTGCGGCCGTCGGGGCCAATTCGGGCCGGCGTGACGTGTCGCTGCCCAGGATTTCCTTGCACAGTTCAACGCAGTCGGTGCAAACGGCTCCGTGGAGACCCACGATGAGTTTGGGAACTTGTTCCTTTTTCTTTCCGCAAAGACAGCACCTGTCTCTCCGCTCTTCCGTTTTCGCCATAAGCCTCTTCTATTATCGTTCGCCGGGCTTCAAAACTTTATCGACCAGCCCGTATTCCAGGGCTTCCTCGGCCGACATGAATTTGTCGCGGTCGCAATCTTTGCTCACTTGCTCGACAGACTTGCCGGTGGCTTCAGCCAAGATCCCCATCAAAATCTGCATGTAGCGGTCTGCCTCTTGGATCGCGATCTTCATATCCGTGAGCTGGCCTTGGGCTCCCCCGCTCACTTGGTGGATCATCACCCGGGCGTTATCCAGGCAATACCGTTTGCCCTTTTTCCCGCCGGCCAACAAGACGGCACCCATAGAAGCCGCTTGCCCCACGCAGATGGTCGCCACATCCGGCTTGATCATGTTCATCGTGTCATAGATCGCCAGACCCGCGCTGACACTGCCACCGGGGCTGTGGATGTAAAAGTCGATGTCCTTGTCCGGGTCTTCTTTTTCCAGGAACAGGAACTGGGCGATCAACAAGTTGGCGACATAGTCGTCAACGGGCGTCCCCAAAAAGACGATGCGGTCTTTCAGCAACCGCGACCAAATGTCGTAGCTCCGTTCCCCTCTCGCCGTTTGCTCGATGACAAACGGGACTCCGACGTTCATCTCATTCATTCTCGTCAATCCTTGTACCTTTGTACTGTTGTCGGGCCTGGTCGGTCATCCTTGCAGGCTAGTTTTCTTGACTACTTCTTTGTTTTCTTCGTTTCGCTGGCGGGCTTTTTGGCGGCTTTCGGCTTTGCCGGCTTTTCGGCCGGAGACCCGGATTCGGAGATCTCGGCATGTTCGATCAGGTAATCCGTGACTTTGCTCGTCATCGCCCGGAAGATCACTTCTTCACGGATTTGGGCACCAAACTCCTTGGTGAACGATTCCGTGTTTTCCGGGGCCACATTGTTTTCGGCCAAGACTTGCCGGAAAAATCCGTTCAGGTCATCCTGGCTGATGGTCATCCCATTGTCTTGGAAGATCTTTTGGATCACGACTGCCCGGTGCACGTTAAGCTTGGCATCGGCCCGCAACTGCTCCAAGAACTCTTCTTCCGTCAGGTTGTTGGCCTTAAAGTGCTGTTCGTAGTCCATCCCCCGGTTCTGGAGTTCGGCCCCCAGCTCCCGGATCCGGCGATCCACAACGCTTTCCCAGGTGTTCTCGGCGACATGGACAGTGCTCTTTTCAAGCAATGTATCCAGGAGCTGATCCCGGACCATGTCCCGCACCGCATTGTCTTTGACCCTTTGAATGCCTTCCCGGACGCGTTCTCGCAAGGCCTCCACGTTGTCGATGTTGTAGCCTTTGGCGAATTCGTCGTTGAGTTCCGGGAGCTGGAACGATGTGACCGATTTGACGGCGATTTTCGTCTTCAGCTTCTTGCCTTTCCAAGCTTCGTGTTGGAAGTTGTCAGGAAAACTGAGCGTTTCAGACTTGACGTCGTCTCCGGCCATGCCCTGCAGGGCCTTGTCGAGGTCGGGGAACGTCTGGCCAGCAATGACCATGAAGCTCCTCGGATCGGCGTCGTCAGCGGAAAGGCTCAAAACAACGGCGTCACCATCTTGGATCCCCCGGTCGGAAACTTCGCGCTTCGTCCCTTGGCCGCGCCGCAACTCCTCGATCTGGTAATCGACCTCTTCCTCGCTGACCGTGACGGCGGGGCGTTGCGCCTGCAACCCTTTGGTGTCGGCCAATTCCACAACCGGGGCCAAGGGGATTTTGATTGTGAATTGGAGCGTCGGGTCAGCCGTCTTCCCGTCTTCGGTGGTTTCACCTCCCCGGTAAAACTGTTGCAAGTCGACGCTGGGCACGCCTTCCGGTTTCAAATCGAATTGCTTCGCCGCTTGCTCATACGCTTTGCGGATGATCATGTCCGCGGCATTTTCGTAAAGGGCCTGCGGGTTTACGGCCTCCTCGACCATCTTCCGGGGGGCTTTGCCGGGACGGAATCCGGGGACCTTGACTTGTTTCCCGAGTTCACGGAGGGCCCGGTCGAAGCCAGCGGAAATCTGTTCAGCGGTACAGGAGATGGCGAGGCGCACCGTCGCCGGGTTGATGTCTTCTCGAGTGACCTGCATTTCGGAAAGGCCGGTTGTGCTCATGCTTGAATGCCGCATGGTACCTGGCTGATCCGGTTTCTGCCGGGGCCATGCGCTGCTTCAGTAGGCAGGTTTGAATCCGAACGGGTCGACCTCGTCAAACCCGATTTCCGCTTCGAACTTGGCCGTACGGTCGAACATGCGCCTTACGGCCTCCTCCACGTGGGAAAAGTCCAGTCCGGGGAAAATCGCCGTCTCCCGCAAGTTGCCATCCGCATCCGGAACCAATCGGGTTTTGCGGATTCCGTCCTCCAGAAGTTTTTTGCTGGCCATCCCCAAATTATTGAGGGCGACCTGAATCACGTCTTTGGCGTGTTCCCGAGGGCCGTAGATCCCCGCCTTGTGCACAATCGAACTGAACTCGTCGTAATTTGGGATGATCTTGCCCGCCGGCATCGAAAAATACTTGATGACGTCGTGCATCGCTTCCAGCGCCTGGGCCGGGTAGTAGTAAAGGAACAGTCGCGCCCCTTCAAGGAAAAAGTTGTAGTGCGCGGCTTCGTCGATCGCGATCAGCCGGCATGCCTGAACCAAAACGGGGTCGGCCGAATCTTTGTAGGCCTCCAGCTTGCTCTGGCCCTTGGCAATCACGCCCATGTTGAGATAGTTGATCTGGGTTGCCCGCTCTTGGAACACCGTATAGAAAATCATACGCATCGGGTCGCCTTCCCACGGCAACCGCCATTGGTTCCCGCGGAGTTCACCCATATAGTTGCGCAGCCATTCCGGGCTTCTGAACCGGCTGAACAGACAGGCGTTGTGCCACAAATCGGCGTGTTTAGCCTCTTCGCTTCCCCAGCGGATCTGAAAATGGCTGCGCCCATGGCTTCGCCGAATCAAGTTGACCATGTCTTCCACATAGTCGGGGACATATTGCTCAACGGCAAAAAACCCTTCCAAAATCCGGTTGACCTCATAGCTGTGGTCGCGCCGGATGTTCTTCCACAGCACGTCGCGGTCGGGCGACCAGTTGCGCAACGCCTGGCTCCGGTCCACATACCAGCGGTAAAGGGCCAAAAAACCCCGTTCGATCAAACGATCCTTTTCTTCACGGCTCAACAGCCCGACCGGGATCCGGGGCCGATCCGATTCCAGTTCTTCTACAATTGATTTGTCGTAATTCAGCATCGGGCTTCCGTTGGGCGGTTCTGCAAGTGTACCTGTGGGCTCTCTACGCCACAAAGCGCGGGAGTGCGTCAAAATGCCCTCCCTTTTGGTTAGGGACGGTACCAGCCAACCGCCTGGATCGTTCAAAATACAGACTGGTGGAATTGCTATGAGCTTGGCCCTCGCCGTTATCGCAATCACGCTCACCTGCAACGAAACGGCGGAGCAAGAAGCCATGGCGGCGATGGTGGGGTTTGCAAGCCGGAACCTGGGCAAAAAAGTCGGAGATGGCCAATGCGCCGACCTCCCGGCCGAAGGGCTGACCTCAACTAATTCCAAACCTTTCGGGACTTGGCCGGATTACCCTGACGAAGGCGACTATGTTTGGGGGCGCCGCACGGCCACCCTGACCGCTGAATCGCACGCCGGCCAACTCAAACCAGGCGAGGTTCTGCAATTCCGGGACGTCGTCATCGTCACAAAGGCCGGCAACGCAAAATTCACCTTCCGCGCTGTTCACCACACGGCCGTGGTCGAAAGTTATGAGCCCAGTTCCGGGCTAGTCAAAATCTTGGAGCAGAATTCGCAGGGCCGCGCCTACGTCACCCGGGGAACCATCGACCTGAATGGATTGCAAGCCGGCACGATTTGGGTTTACCGGCCGCAACCCAAGTCCGCGTCAAGCCGCTGACCGCATCTTGTGGGGCAGGTGTTGGATCGATAGTTCGACTTCTTCTGGGCGGGCCATGACCGTTGCCCGCTCCATGGTGTTTTCCAGTTCCCGAACATTGCCCGGCCACTCGTAGCGGTGAAGAAGTTCCAAAGCCTCCGTGCTAACGGTGGCCAAACCGCGGCCGTTTTCGGCCGAGTACTTGGCCAAAAAGTGCTCGCACAACGCCCGGATGTCCTCCTTGCGGTCGCGGAGTGGCGGGAGATGCACTTCCACCACCTGCAACCGGTAAAGCAGATCAAGCCGGAACGTGCCGTCATCCACTGCTTCCTGGAGGTCGCGGTTCGTAGCCGTCACAAGCCGAACATCCACCCGTGTCGGTTTGGTCGAACCCAACCGCTCGAATTCCCGCTCTTGGAGCACCCGCAACAGCTTGATTTGGATGGGCATGGGGATGTCCCCCACCTCATCCAAGAACAACGTTCCCGTGTCCGCCAATTCGAACCGGCCCGCCTTGGCTGAGTCGGCCCCCGTGAAGGCCCCCTTTTCATGCCCGAACAGTTCGGATTCAAGCAGCGTTTCGGGCAGGGCCGCGCAACTGATGGCGACAAAGGGGTTGGCGCTCCGGCCAGAGAGCGAATGGATCATGCGGGCCACAACCTCTTTTCCGGTACCGCTTTCACCTGTCACCAAAACCGTGGCGCGGCTGTCGGCCACTTGCGCGACCATGTCCATAATCTCGCGCATGGCCGGCGATTCGGCGATGAACGTACGCTGCACGCCGCCGCTTTCCTTCTTCCGCACGCGACCACCCGGCTTTTTGGCGCCGGGTTCACAACCGTCCAAGGCCAGCTGGATCGTCTTTTTCACCGAATCGAGATCGAACGGTTTGGTCACGAACTCAAAGGCGCCGCTCCGGATCGCTTCCACGGCCTGGGGGATCGTGCCATACGCCGTCATGATAACCACCGGGATGTCGGGATACCGTTCGGCGACTTCCTTTTGGATCTCATAGCCGCTCATGCCCGGCATCGTCACATCGGTCAAAACACAATCGATCTGTTCCCTCGCCAAGATGCGCAAAGCCTCTTCGCCCGATTCGGCCGTCATGGCCAGCCAGCCGTTTTTGTCGAACGACGCTTGCAAAATCCGGCGGATGTTCAACTCGTCGTCTACGATCAGGACGCGGTGCTTCTTGCTCATACTGTCTCTCGGTTTAGTTGGACGGTCAATGTCGTGCCCTCGCCGAGTGCCGATTCAACACCCAATTCCCCTCCATGGGCGTCCACTATTTTCTTGCAATTACACAACCCCAGCCCCGTTCCATTCGGCTTGGTTGTGAAGAACGGCGAAAACAGCTTCTCTATCACGTCTTGTTCCATCCCTGGACCCCAATCCCGTACCAAAAGGACACCCGGTTCGGCCTTAATGAGGACTTTGCCGCCGGCAGGAGTCACCTCGATGGCGTTCCGAACAAGGTTGTGGACAACCTGCCCGATCCGCCGGACATCGATTGATATCGGCAAATCCGGGCCGATCTGCACAAATTCCAACGAAACCCCGGTTTCTCCGGCAAGGGGGGCAAGCACGTTGACGATTTGGCCCGCCAACTCGCCAACCCGGTGAGGGGCCAAATTCAGCTGAAGAGGCCGGGCAAATTCCAGGAATTCGTCGCAAAGGTCGTTCAACCTCAACGATTCCTCCTCGATTAACGGGATGAAGTCCGGCACCATTTCAGGGTGCTGCCGGATCATTTGGGCCGCACTGCGGATCCCGGTCAACGGGTTACGAATCTCGTGAGCGATGGCCGCCGTCATTTGGCCGATCTCCGCGAGGCGCTTGACGCGCGCAAGCTCACGCTGTTGGCTTTCGTGGGCGGTCACTTCTTGGGATGAGACCACGGCCCCACCGCTTTCCAGCGCCGCGGTCCGGACAAGCCAGGCGCGGCCCGATTGCGGATCGAACAACCTCACCGGTTCGGGAGCCGGCCCTGCAAATGCCTCGGCGGCAAAGCGGGCCAAAGAGCTCGCTACCAAATCGGTCGGGTCAGACATGCACGTTAGGGCTTGCAAGTTCTGGTTGACCACGCTCCCATCCGGTGCCAAAACCCAAACCGCTGAACCGACGGAATCCAAAACGGCGACCAACTGCTCGTTGGCCCGCACAATGGCGTCCCGGCTATCCCGTAATGAGGCCACAGAGGCGGCATTGCCGACGGCGAGCGCCACATGGGCCGCCAAAGCGACCGCCTGATCCAGATCCTGATCCCGGAACGGTTGCTCACCGGATTGCCGGCTGATATTTAACACCCCAATGACCCGGCGTCCGGTATCCGCGAGCGGGATGACCATCGAACTGGCAACCCGCGAATCTCCGGCAACCCCGGCCAAATCGGGGTAAATCTGCGGGTCGTCGATCAAACGGGCGACGCGGCTGGAAGCAACAATTCCCGCAATCCCAACTCCGGGTTCGATGACCGCGCCGACCGGGAGCCGGCTCAGATCCCCCGACTTGGCCATCAACCGGAAGCAACCATTGCCGTCATCCAAGAAAATCGACCCGCCACTGGCACGAAACCAGCTGACGCATTTGGCTAAAGTCACTGCCAGGTATTTTCCGATATCCGTCTCTGAAACCGGCCCGAGGTCGAAAAGATCCCACAGGTCGGCCTGAGACCAACGAGGTTGCGCCGCCACCGACTAGATTTTCGGCGGATCGCAGCCACTTCGCCAGCCGATTCAACCGCCTTGCAAAGAAGGTGTCCAAGCCGGATCTGGCTGGTGAGAGTAGATCATCACCCGGGTGAAGAAGTAGCCAAGGGCGTCGCCAAGCTCTTCTTCCCCGATTTCGGGGCTGTTTCCGGCCACAAGCGGCCCAACCGGGCTCACAACCAGCCACTTGGAAAACATTTTCAGGGTCTCCCGTGTCTTGGGATCCGCGTTGAACTTGTCCACAACATCTGGGTAGACGTCGCCGGGCCGGGGTGTCACCCGGAATTTTGGCTTGTACTTGGCAAATAGCTTGGCCAGTTCGGCGACCACCTCATCCCGAGTGACCTTGCCCTCCCCGCCTTGATAGGGGGTCGCCCGGACTCCCAGTTTCTTGCTGGCGGCCGAATCGAGCCCGTTCAAAACCAGCGCAAAATCTGAGCGCAAAGCCGTCTGCGGTTGGGCGGATTGGGGCCGTGGCGGAACGGCTTTGGGAGCCGGCTTTTGCCCTTGTTGGGCGCAAACCGGGCAACCGAGCAGGATTGCGAGCCCAATGGCTGCTACAGCCCGGCTCATATCCGTGTGACTGCCCCCGACCGTTCGATGTCGTCCATGTGTTCAAGCGCGCGGCCGGTGCCAATGGCCACGCAATCCAAAGCGTTGTCCGCCACACGGACGGGGATCTGGGTCATTTTTTCCAAGAGCGTGCTCAGGCCGCGTAACAACGCGCCGCCTCCGGTGAGGACGATGCCGCGCTCGATGACGTCGCTCGAAAGTTCCGGCGGGGTTTCTTCCAGGACTTGGCAAAGCTTTTCTGCGATCGCGCGCACGGGTTCGCTCAGCGCCTCCCGGATTTCAACGCTGCTGACTTCGACAGTCTTGGGGAGCCCGGCTACCATGTCCCGGCCGCGGACTTCCATTTGGAGTTCGGGATCCATGGGGAACGCGCTGCCGATCCTGATTTTGAGTTCCTCGGCCGTGGGTTCGCCGATGCCCAGGTTGTAGACATTGCGGATGTGGCGGATGATCGCCTCGTCCATCTTGTTGCCGCCGACCCGGAGGCTGGCCGACCGGACGATCCCCCCCAGGCTGATGACGGCAATATCGGTTGTCCCTCCTCCGATGTCTACCACCATGTTGCCGCCGGGTTGGGCGATTGGGAGCCCGGCGCCGATCGCGGCCGCCATCGGTTCTTCGATGGTGCTGGCCCGGGAAAACCCAGCGGCCTGGGCGGCCTTGAGCACGGCCCGGCGTTCTACATTGGTCACGCCGCTGGGGACGCAGATTAGGGCCACCGGCTTGACGAACCCCGGGCCGGGAACCGTCTTTTTGCGGATGTATTCCAACATCTTTTCGGTGACGGTGTATTCCGCGATGACACCGTCCCTCATCGGCCGGATGGCGGTGATGTTGCCGGGGGTCCGGCCCAGCATCTCGCGGGCGTCGTTGCCGACGGCCAAGACCCTTTTGGTCTTGCTGTTGATGGCGACAACCGTCGGTTCGTTCAACACGATGCCCTTTCCGCGCCGGAATACCAAAAGATTGGCCGTGCCGAGGTCGATTCCGATTTGTGGGACGAGTCTCAAGATGGTTCTGCCTGGATCATTATGAACTGACCGAGCCAGTCGCCTTCAGCCATTCCCCTTCTGCTAAACGTTCGATCTGGCCGCCCAGTTGCGCGAAGTTTCGTTCGAGGTTCTGGTAGCCGCGGTCGATATAGTGGACATTTTTGATGACGGTCTCGCCTTGGGCAGCAAAGGCCGCCAGGCAAAGGGCGGCACCCGCCCGCAGGTCGCTCGCAACGACGGTCGCCCCCGTCAAATTCTCAACCCCGTCAATCAAGGTCGAACGGCCCTCAACCCGGATGTTCGCCCCCATCCGCCGGAGTTCGTCGACGTGCCCGATTCGGCTTTCATAAATGGTCTCTTCGATCGAACTCGGCCCATCGCAAAGGCACAAGAGGGCGGACATCGGCTGCTGGATATCGGTTGGGAAGCCCGGGTAGGGCATGGTCTTCACCCGGATCCCCCGGCCCCGGCCTTCGGCCCAAACCCGCACCCAGTCGTTCCCTTCTTCTGAATTGAAACCAGCTTCGCGCAGCTTGTTCACCAAAGCCGTCTGCTCTTCGGGCAAAATCCCCCGGCAGGTCACGTCCCCGCCAGTGATGGCCCCCGCCAGCAGATAGGTGCCGGCTTGCATGCGGTCGGCCGGAATGCGGAACCGGCAACTTTCAAGCCGATCGACACCTGCGATAGTGATCGTGCTCGTCCCTGCTCCCTCGATCTTTGCCCCGGCGGCGGTGAGGAATGTGGCCAAACTCACCACTTCGGGTTCCACGGAAGCGTTTTGGATCACGGTGTTCCCTGGCACCAAGGTCGCCGTTGCCAACAGGTGTTGGGTGGCCCCGGCGCTTGGGGCGTCCAGGTAGATTTCGCACCCATCTACACCTTCGACTTCGGAGACATAAGTGCCAGCCACCGTTTCGATTTGGACGCCCAGCGCCCGCAGGCCCTTGAGATGGAAATCGACGGGGCGGGCCCCGATTTTGCAACCACCCGGCATGGGGAGTTGCACTTTGCCAAGCCGCATCGTCAGCGGTCCCAACATGTAAAAGCCAGTTCGGATCTTGCGGACTTCTTCTTCGGGGAGCTCGGCCTGCTTCAACCCGGCCGTATCGAGGGTCAGTCGGTCACCTTCGAAGACCGATTCCACCCCCAGTTGATTGAGGAGCGCCAACTTGATGCGAATGTCGCTGATATCTGGCACATTCGTCAGCTCAACCCGGCCATCGACCAACGGCACCGAGGCCAAAATCGCCAAGGCGGCATTTTTGCTGCCCGCCACATCGACATTGCCCTTCAATGGGCTGCCACCGACAATCCGCAATACGTTCATTTCCCCGTTTCCACCATCCATGGTCTTTTCCGAAGCAGCCGGATTCGCACCGGCTCAACCTGTCCATTCTACCGGACGAGGCCGGCCCGCCAGTTTTTTTCAGGTCAAGTGGAGGATTCGTTGCCAAGTCTGTTAAGACAATAAAAATTCGAGCGGCAAATCTTATCCGCCGTCCGTATGAAAAGCAGAGACATGCAACTCTGCGGCAGCTATCTGGTACGCCACTGTGGGTGCCCACCCATATGCTTCGACACCCTGATACGCCCGGCCGTCGGAGACCATCCGGCCCGCGCTTGTCCCAACAGGCGCGGGCTTTTTTGTACGCCAAGCGCAATCAACCAGGTGATGTGACCCATGCCGAAACACGAAGTCTTGCTACTCAACGCCAACTACGAGCCGCTCAACGTTTGCAACCTCCGAAGGGCCGTCACGCTCATCATCCTGGGCAAGGCCGAAGTCATCGAAGACACCGGGGCCGCCTACCTCACTTCATGCGGCGAACACACGACGCCGTCCGTTGTCCGCATGCGCTACCAAGTCCGCCGACCCATCCCCCGGTTGCGCCTTTCGCGGCACAGCATCCTCGCCCGCGACAAATACGAGTGCCAGTATTGCGGCTCCACCCGCGACCTCACCCTGGATCACGTCATCCCCCGGTGGGTGGGTGGGCCCCACACCTGGGACAACCTGGTGGCTTGCTGCCGCCGGTGCAACCTCAAAAAGGGAGACAAAACCCCGCAGCAGGCCAACATGAAGCTCAAAAAAGTCCCTAAACAGCCGCACTACGTGCCTTATCTCAGCTTACAAAAATACATGTCCGCCATCGAAAGGGACGACTGGGCTTTCTATCTTCCCGTCTTCAAAGAGTTCGGGCAAAAGGCCGTCAACTAACATTCGGCAAGCGCCAGCCGAAACAAGTGGGGGGCGGTTCCAAACCGCCCCCCAATACTGCTCTTGATCCCGGTTCACTTATCAGCCGTGCCGACCTTGACGCGATCTTTCACCGCGGCCTGGGCGGCGGCCAAGCGCGCGATCGGCACGCGGAATGGGGAGCAACTCACGTAATCCAGGCCGATGGCGTGGCAGAAATGAACCGATTCCGGGTCTCCCCCGTGCTCGCCGCAAATCCCGCACTTCAAGCCGGGCCGGACTCCGCGGCCCTCTTCCACAGAGAGCTTCATCAGGCGGCCAACCCCGGTCTGGTCAATCGACTCAAACGGATTGGTCGGCAAGATCTTTTGCTCAACATACCGTTGCAAAAACTTTCCTTCCGCATCGTCCCGGCTGTAGCCAAAAGTCATTTGCGTCAGGTCGTTGGTGCCAAAGCTGAAAAACTGGGCGTATTCGGCGATCTCGCCGCTGGTCAGAGCGGCCCGTGGGATTTCGATCATCGTGCCGAACATGTATGGGATGTCGACCCCTTGCTCGGCCACGATCTTCTTCGCCTCGGTCTCCAAGAGCCCTTGCACAACTCGCAATTCGTTGACGGTGGAAACAAGCGGGATCATGATCTCTGGGAACACTTTCACACCTCGTTTGGCAACCGTTGCCGCCGCTTGCAAAATCGCCCGCGTTTGCATCACCACCATCCCGGGGAGGATGATGGACAGTCGCACACCGCGCAGACCCATCATTGGGTTGGCCTCGCTCATCGCCTCCACTTCGTGAAGCAGCTTCTGCTTTTCTTCCAACTTCAGCTTGAGCTCGGAATTGGTCATCGATCGGTAGCCGAGGTCGCAGACTTCGTGGATCAGCTGATCCTTGCTCGGGAGGAATTCGTGCAAGGGCGGGTCGATCAAGCGGATGGTCACCGGCTTGCCGTCCATCGCTTCAAAAATCCCCTCAAAGTCGCCCTGCTGAACCACTTGCAATTTGTCCAACATGTCTTGCCGGATGGCTGGATCCTTGGTCAGGATGAGCTCCTGGACCAAGGGGAGCCGGTCGGCTTCAAAGAACATGTGTTCGGTCCGGCACAACCCGATCCCTTCGGCCCCGAATTCGATCGCTTGTTGGGCGTCGCGCGGGTTGTCGGCGTTGGTTCGCACCTTGAGGGTGCGGAATTCGTCCGCCCAGGCCATCAGCTCTCCAAATGACCCGCTGACTTCGGGGGCGATGAGCGGGAGCTCGCCCAGATAGACCTTTCCGCTCGACCCATCCATCGTGACCGTCTCTCCCTCCTTGACCGTGTGGCCGCCAACGGAGAAAAAATGCGCCTTCTCGTCGATGTGCAACTCCTCGGCCCCGGCAACACAAGGAATCCCGAACCCACGGGCCACAACGGCGGCGTGGCTGGTTTTTCCGCCGCGCGCGGTCAAAACGCCTTGTGACGCCAGCATGCCGTGGACGTCGTCGGGGTTGGTTTCTTCGCGGACGAGCAGCACTTTTTGACCAGCCCCGCCGTGAACCCCAAGTTCGGCGGCCTTATCGGCGGTGAAAACCACTTTGCCGACGGCAGCCCCCGGCGAAGCCGGCAGCCCTTTTGCCAATTCGGTCGCATTTTCCAGGGCCGAAGGATCGATTCGCGGGTGGAGCAACTGGTCCAAGTGGGAACCGGTGACCCGCTGGATCGCCTCTTCGCGGGTGATCAGCCCTTCGTGAACCATTTCAACCGCAATCCGGACGGCCGCCGGGCCGGTTCGCTTCCCATTGCGGCACTGGAGCATGAACAACTTGCCATGCTCGATGGTGAATTCCAGATCCTGCATGTCCTTGTAGTGCTTTTCCAAGATCGCGCAGGTGTCGGTGAAGTGCTTGAACACTTCCGGGTTTTGCCTTTCCAGCTCGCTGATGGGCACCGGGGTGCGGACGCCGGCCACGACGTCTTCGCCTTGAGCATTCATCAAATATTCGCCGAATAGCTCGTTTTCGCCCGTGCTCGGGTCGCGGGTGAAGGCAACCCCCGTCCCGCAATCCTCGCCGGCATTGCCATAAACCATCGATTGGATGTTGACGGCGGTGCCAATCTCGTCGGGGATCTTTTCTGTCCGGCGGTAAACAATGGCCCGGTCGTTGTTCCAGCTTGCAAAAACTGCCTCGATCCCGGCCATGAGCTGATCCCACGGGTCGCTCGGGAACTCTTTGCCCGTTTCGGCCTTGACATAGGCCAAAAATTCATCGCAAACCTCTTTCAGTTGGTCCGCCGTCAAGTCGAGGTCGCCCTTAGCCCCCACCTTTTTCTTGTATGCCGAAAAAATCTCGTTATCAAAGTGGTGTTTGCTCAGCCCGAACGCGACGTCGCTGAGCATCATGATGAGCCGGCGATAACTGTCGTAGACAAAGCGGGGGTTGCCGGTTTCCGCGATCATCGCCTGGACGGTCGTCTCATTCAAACCCAGATTCAAAACCGTGTCCATCATCCCCGGCATGGAGAATTTGGAGCCAGAACGGACAGAAACCAGCAACGGCTTGCTGGATCCGCCGAAAGTCCGACCCATTTGGGATTCGACATCCCTAACCGCGCTTTCCAATTCGCCTTTGAGGGCGGCGGGCAACTGGCGACCGTTGGCGTAATATTCGCCGCAAACCTCGGTGGTGATGGTGAATCCCGGGGGGACCGGTAGGCCGATATTGGTCATTTCGGCGAGGTTGGCGCCTTTGCCGCCAAGCAGGTCGCGCATCGATTGGTTCCCTTCTCGGAACAGATAAACTCGCTTGTCGCTCATGGGTGGTTCCTGTTTGTAAACTGGAATGCCCACCCGCCCTGGCGCCGCTGACAAAACGGTGGGGATTGCGCCCCGAGTATATCCACGGGCCGTTTTCAGGTTCAGGACGCCAAAACAGAACCCCAACCCGCAAAAATACTAGCCTTTACCCTGATTGTTGCCGGGAAAGTCAACTTTCGCCGGATTTTTCTGTCAGACTCCTAATGAAGAGATTGCACTGGTTCGTCTGGAACCGGCTCTCCTAATCTTGCGAAAGAGAGAAAACAAAAAATGAAAAGAGTCCTCCTCCTCGCCCTCGCGGCAGTCAGCGCGAGCGCGTTTGCATCATTTACCGAAGAGTTTGAAGACATCACCACCCTCCCGGGTAGCGGATGGGTTCAATCCAACCAATCCACCCCCCTCGGCACCACCAACTGGTTCCAGGGCAACACTACGGTCTTCAACGCTTTCTCGGGCGCTCCGGCCGGCTACATTGGCACCAACTTCAACAACACGACCGGTGCCAACACTATTAGCAACTGGCTCGTCACGCCGACCGTCACGCTCGACAACGGCGCGACCTTCTCGTTCTACACCCGAACCGTCAGCAGCCCGGCGTTCCCGGACCGGCTCCAAGTCCGCATGAGCACCAACGGTGCCAGCAGCAACACGGGCGTTCTCCCCACCGACCTCGGTGACTTCACCACCTTGTTGCTCGACATCAACCCGACCTACACCACGGCAGGCTATCCCAATAACTGGACCCAATTCACGGTCAACATTAGCGGGCTCGGCTCGGCAACCACCGGCCGCTTGGCCTTCCGCTACTTCGTCGAAAATGGCGGCCCCTCCGGCGCCAACTCCGACTACATCGGAATCGACAAAGCCTCCTACACCGACGCGGTGCCCGAACCGGCAACCATGGCCATCCTCGGCCTGGGCGCTGCTGCGGCTCTGCGCCGCAAGCGCAAGTAATTGCGTTAAGGGATCAATTGGAGAAGCCCGCAGCTTAGGCTGCGGGCTTCTCTGCTTCTTCTGGAGGCCGCATCGGCGCCGTGCCTTCTGCCCCATTCCAAATCTTTGAAATCGAAGGGACATTTTGGTCGAAATAATCTAGCAATTCCAAATAGAGCCCCACGCAATCGGGATCGAAATGGCTCCCCGAGCCTTCCGCCAAAATGCCGCGGACTTTGTCTTGCGGGTAAGCCTCCCGGTACGGCCGGTTGAAGCTCAGCGCATCCCACACGTCCACAACCGAGAACATCCGGGCCACCAAGGGGATGCTCTCGCCCTTGATCTTGAACGGGTAACCCGTGCCATCAAACTTTTCGTGGTGGTAAACCGGGATCGGCAGGGAGTCCCGGAGGTATTCGACCGGGTAGAGCATCTCGTGGGCGTGTAGCGGATGCTTTTCCATGATGCGTCGCTCCTCGCTGGTCAGCGGGCCCCGTTTCCGCAAGATCGCGTCGGGGATGGCCAGCTTGCCGATATCGTGGAGCAAGGCCCCGCGCCAAATGTGTTGCATGTCGCTTGCCGGGGTTTCAAACGCTCGGGCCAAGTGGACGGTCATCTGGGCAACCCGGACGGAGTGGCCTTCCGTCTCATGGTCCCGCAGGTCTAGCGCCTTCACCCACCCCTGGATCGTCTTGTCGTAAGCCTGCTGCACCGCCATCAGCGACTTTTGGATTTCGTTTCGTTGTTCGGCGAGTTTGCGGAACCGGTTGAGCTTGGACATGCTCCGAACAATGGCCGTGAGCTCCGCATTGCTGTACGGTTTGGTCACCACATGGTCGGCCCCCATTTCGTAGGCCCTGACCCGCATCTCGACATCGGCGACCCCGGTGACCATGACGACGGGCAAGTCCTCAATCAGCTTGTTCCGGCGGACGGTGTCGATCAGCGACCAAGCATCGATCCCGGCATAGGCCACATCGATGATGAGGATGTCGGGCATGTCGGCAATGATGTGTTCGAGCCCCCGGCGGGGATCCGGCTCGGTTGTACAGACAACCTCTTCCAAAACCAAGTGCTCCTCAATCGAGGAATACCCAACGAAGGTATCGTCGATGATCAGGACTTTGCTCTTCTCCATTCCGACAATCCCAACTGCCAACTAAGAGTTTCGGTCACCGATGCCCGAAGCATAAGCCCAAGCAAGGGACTTGAGACGATATTCTGAAATGCGGTCCCATCGGGCTTGGAACTGCCGTCCCAGACCGGACATAATAGAGGGCCGCCTCATTGCGCCGAGGTTTTAGCCATGAAAACCGACACCCATCCCGTCAACCATCCCGTGCTCTTCATCGATGGCGAGCATGAATGGCAAGGCATCTCGACCATGAAGAGCAATGAAACCCGCACGATCGACGGTATCGACCACTACGTGATCAAGGTCGAAATCAGCGCATTCAGCCACCCGTTTTACACAGGACAAAAGAAAATCGTCGACACCGCTGGCCGGGTCGAAAAATTCATGCGCCGCTACGCCAACGTCAAGCGCAAGTAATTTCGCCAAAAACAACGGGACGTTTCAAACCCGGGACGGATCATTCCGCCCCGGGTTTTGCTTTGCCTAGAATGTTCCACCCCAAAACCGCATTTCATTAGTCATTTCGACTCTTGCACTCGCATGAACTAAACGCCGTCTATTTGCAAACAGGGGCAACATTAGCCAATAATCGACCCATGGCAAAAGAAGGCCGTTACCGCGATCGATCTGTGTTGATCCACGGAAAGTTCCGTTCGGAAAAGTGGGACTTCCAAGACCACATCTTGCCCCCGATCACAACCGCCGTCTCCTTCCGCTTGCGGTCTGCCGAACGCGGAGCCCAGGGGTTCCAACAGTTTGCCAACCCAGAGTTTGACCGGAACACCACCACCCCGATCTACATCTATGACCGGCTCGATGAGCCCTGCCAAGGACTCCTGGAAGAGACGCTGGCCTTCAGCGAAAAGGGAGAGTGTGCCGTGAGCTTTGCCACCGGAATGGCTGCCGTCGCCGCTGCTATCGACATCCATGTCGAATCCGGCCACCATGTCCTCTTCCATCCGGCCATCTATGGTTGCACCCATGGGCATATCACCCACTGGCTCAAACGGTTCGGGGTCCACAACGACAGTGTCAACTTCAACGATGCCGAAGCTTTGCGCCGGGCCGTGAGACCGGAAACCCGCGTCCTCTACTTTGAAACCCCTTCGAACCCGACTATGGAGTTAGTCGACATCCGAGCGGTTGTCGAACTTGTGCGGGAGATCAACGCCGGACGCGGCGACTCTGACCAAGTCGTCACCGTCGTCGACAACACATTCGCCTCGCCCTATGCCCAGCGACCATTGGAATTCGGGATCGACTTTGTCGTCCACAGTCTCACCAAGCACATCGGCGGGTTTGGGGCGACAATGGGCGGAGTTGTCATCGGTCCCAAGAAAAAAGAAAAGGACCTCCTGCTTTACCGCAAGGATTTCGGCGGGTCGCTCAGCCCGGATGCCGCTTGGCACATCCTGACCTATGGCATTCCAACCCTCGCTGTCCGCATGGAACGGCAAGAGGAATCCGCCATGCGCGTCGCAGAATTCTTAGACCTCAACTCACGGGTGCAACGGGTCGCCTATCCCGGCTTGGATTCTTTCCCCCAAAAGCAGCTGGCCCATGTGCAGATGAGGGACATCGATGGCGATTTTGCCCCCGGCGCCATGATCTATTTTGAAGTCGCCGGTAGCCCGGAAGAAAGTTACAGCCGAGCTGTCCGCGTCATCAACCATATCGCTCAGAATTCTTTGAGCATCACTTTGGCGGTTTCGCTGGGGCAAATCCGGACTCTTGTCGAGCATCCCGCTTCCATGACCCACGCCGTCGTGCCGCCAGAAGACCAGGCCAAAGCCGGGATCGCCCCCGGAGGGATCAGGCTCTCGATCGGACTCGAAGACGTCCGCGACATCTTGCGCGACCTTGAAGAAGCGCTCGAATCGGCCTACGGCAATGGTTGATGGGAAATTCTCCCTTTTGTTGGAACAAATCTTGCCGGCCCCAGGTCTAACCCAAACGGGGTTTTATCGAGGCCAGTCGCATGCCATTGACACTTAGCTTGGTGACAGGGGAGGATCTGCAGGTTTTAGAAAACCTGTTGCAGCTCTACCTGCACGAAGCATCTCGGTTTGACCCCGTAGAAATCGGTGAAGACGGCAAGTTCGACACCAGCCCTTTCACCAAATTGTTACTGACCCCGGAAGTCGATGCCTACCTGGTGAGGATCAAAGGGAAGATCGCCGGATTTGCCATCGTCAAGCCAACTTTTCAGGGCGGCGAAATCGTGGCTCGCAGCCTCACCGACCTTTTCCTTCTGGAAACCTACCGGGGGTTTGGGATCGGCGAAGAGGTCGCCCGCATGGTCTTTGACCAATCGCCCGGCCTTTGGCATTTGGAAATCTACGGCAAGCACGAAGAAGCGGCGAAGTTCTGGGCCAAGGTCATCTATCGTTACACGGGGGACGACTTCCGCCACCTGACGCGACGAGGGAACCGGTCTGAAATCTTTGAGTTCCGGTCGCCTGCGGCCCGACCCCAATATTCCGGCCCCGCCAACGAACCAGAAGCCATCATCTCGCCCCTCCCGCAAGAAACATAAGCGATTTTTCACCGAGGGTAAAGCAGTTGGGCCCCACTCCTCAAAAGGGATGTTGGGGCCCGGCGATTTCAAATCGGCCGAGTCCCACACCAAAGCGCCCCGACATGCCAAACTATTGAGCCGCAATCCGACACTTCGGTCGGTGGAGTCCGTAATTTTGGCCAAAACGACGAACGCCCAAGAATCAATCGCACGCGACTATGCCGATCGCCTTGTCTTGCAAAAGCTGACAGAACTTTATGAAGTTGTCAAGCCGAGCGAAATCGCTGACGAACTGAGCGGCCAAGGAATCGGGATTGCCGCCATCCGCGCCCTCCTTGCCTCCAACCCCGGCCGGTTCGCCTATGCCGAACGGCGCTGGATCCCGGCCTCGAGGATCGAATCTGAGGGACGACCGGTTGCCGAGAAGATCGTTGAAATGGCCACAAGGTTCGGGGCACCCATGCCCGTTTCCCTCATTGGCATCGAACTCTCCCGCACCATCGGTATCGAAGACGAAGACCGGGCTGAAGAAGTCGTCCGCCGACACGCCGGGTCCGATCCTCGGTTGGTTCTCACCATGGATGACCACGTGGTTGCCGCCAGCCTGGTTTTTGCCGCCAAAGACGAATCCATCGAGCGGGCGTTTGCCATCAACGGCGTGACCGCAGAAGAGGTTGAAGACGTTCAGAAAGCGCTTGGCAAGTTCGATTGGCGCGATGAGGACGCCATTGTCAAGGCGGTGGAAAAGGCTTCACCCGTCAGTGTCAAAGCACTTGGGGCGGCGGCATGGCTGCAACTCAACCCGCAAGATTCATTCAAACACCTGCTTTATGATTGGAAGGCCTTTAACTCGGAACTGTTGAGCATCCCAGGGTTCATCTTCTCCGTCGATGGTTACCTCTATCCGGAATCTGAAGCGAAAGGCTGGCTCGCCACGGCGGGAAAAATCGCCGGCAAACTCGACGCCGTCATCGAGATCGAAGACGCAGCCCCGCTGGAACTCAAAAAAGATGACATCGAAGGCGTCATCAAAGATATCGTCAAAGCCGATGGCTCCCTCACCGCGACAAGCCTCCTGGCCGAAAAGTTCGAAGTCACCCAAAACATCAAGACCTTCCCGGACGACCTGGAAAACATGATGAACGCCCTCAAGGCGGACTCCCGTGTCAGTTGGGTCGGCGGCGACCGGTTCCAAAAACCAGGGCTTGCCCCCGATTTCATCAACGAAGTCCCCGAGCCGTTCCAATTCCTGCAAACCGCCCACAAGCAAGAAGACGGCGATCCCGTGGACATCGAACTCACCGATGAAGGGCTCAGCAGCTCGCTTCGGAAGCTGATGGTTCACCCGCTAGCCACCGACGTCTTGGATGAAGAAATTCTGCCTTCGCCCAAAACCATGCCGGAATCGCTGCGGCTTGTCCTCAAGCCGATCCACCGTGAACTCGGCACATTCCCGCTCAGCCAGTTCCCAACTGGGTGGTTCGGCATTGAACCAAAAATCCAAGAAGTCATCTTCAGGGATTCCCAAGATCGCGAACTCCAGGTTTGGCTGAACCACGAAGCCAGGCTGATGTTCAACCTGTTCGAATGGTGGTTGGACCAACCCGTGGAATCCGGCGCGGTCTTCCAGCTCACCAAAACCGACGAGCCCAACGTCTTGGAATTCAACTGGCTGGAGCAAACCGACCCCGTCGTCTACATCTCCAACCAAAGGATTGAAGAACTCCGCGAAATCGCCAGCGGCTCGGCTGACAAATCCACGTTTGAACTGCTCACCGAAGTGATGGCGCACTGGCCCAAAGGCGCAGACTTCCTCACCGTTCTTTGGGAGCTCAACGTTGTCCGCAGAACAAGCCGGCGCATGCTGGCCTCCCTGCTCAGCAGCTATGTCTGTTTCTACCAACGGTCGGGATCGCCTGTGTGGCATTACGACCACAAAAAGGTGGAACAGGGGTTCGACAAGTCGAAGAAGAAGTTCATCAAACCGTGACCCCGACCATCGCCCCACGAGGGTTGACTTTCAGCCAACCCTCTGCCATCATCTCTAGGCTCACCCAGCGAACCATTCCATGGCCAACCTGAAATCATCCAAGAAAGACGTCAAGCGGTCCAGCAAAAAAGCCGCCGTTAACAAAAGCGTTAAGACCTCGCTGAAGACATACGTCAAAAAAGTCCGCCTCGCCGTCGACGGTGGGGATCAAAAAGCGGTCAGCGAAGCTCTCGCTCTGGCCGTTAAGAACATCGACAAAGCGGCCCAACGCGGGATCATCCACAAAAACCAGGCGTCCCGGCGCAAAAGCCGTGCCGCAAAAGCCGCGAACGCGGTTGCAAAGTAAGCCAGATTCTTGGCAGGTGGGCAAAAGTGGCCCTTGCATCGCAAGGGCCACTTTTTTTGCGTTTGGCCAACGCCAATCCAGGCCTTGTGCCCAACACCGCAAAATGTCGCCGACCCTGGACGGCGAAGGCGAGAACTTTTTTGCCCTTAATAGAGTTTAATAATATGTGGGACGAGGGTTAGCCCTCCCTCGGAAGCCACAAAGCCTCCGCAACGTTCGAGGCAAGCGGGTTCGAAACCCATCTGGCCCGCACAAACATCCTGCATTTTTTGCAGCCGTTCCGCCAGTCGGCCTTGTCCTCTCCAGCCGATTGGCGGCTTTTTGATTTTTCTAGCCCGGAAACTTTGGATAGGCGGCAATCTCGGCCCCGTCGAACCCAACGGCAGATGCAACCGCATCCCACAGCCCAACATGGGTCTCGCGAGGGATCGTCTGGAGGATCCACACGGTTTGCCGCCGGTAACGGTCTCGTTTCGGCCCCGTGCGCGTCCGCTCACTTTCCACGATGTTGCTGAGGCGGTCGCAGAGCTTTATCAGCCGGGCCATCCGAGACATCCGCCCGATTTCCTCCAGGAGGAGCCCAGTCCGCAAAGTCCAGAACTCTTCCTTCCCCATTCCCGGCTCCCGCTCCGGTTCGATCCGGGTGACCTCGGCGACCAATCCCGCAACGACCGGGCCAAACTCGCGCTGAAGGTCTTCCAATGTGGCCTGAGTGTCTTCAACCGTGTCGTGGAGGAGGGCCGCGCAAAGCACCTCTTCGTCCGTCACTCCGGCCCGGTGCCGCATGGTCAGCATCACCTCAACTGGATGGCAAGCATAAGGCACGGCGGCCTCGCCATCCCGGTATTGGCCCCGGTGCGCGTCCACACAAAAGTCCAATGCCTTCGTCAACTGGGCGAATTCAGACATTCGGCCGCGCATTTGGTCCAAAGTTCGCCGAATAGTAGTTGGTGGTGAAGCTCCCCGGGGCGGCCACCTTGTCGATGGCCTCCAAGCATTTGCCGGAAAGGGTCTTGGCGCAAGCCTCGACGCTCTGGCGCAGTTGGGCCGGGTTTTTTGCGCCGATGATGGGGACTGTCACTCCCGGTTGATTAGCAACCCAGGCAAGGCTCATTTCAGTCAGTGTCAGACCATGTTTCTTTGCCACTGCGGCCAACCGTTCGACCAACTTCCTTGATCCGGCGTTGATGCGGCCCATCGGGTCGCTTTTGCTGTACCGGCCATCTGTTGCCTTGTCGTCCAGATACTTTCCGCTGAGTTGCCCGCCTGCCAGAGGTGACCACGGGATCACCCCGTAATCGTATGTGCGGCAGAACGGGAGCAATTCCCTTTCGATCCGCCGATCCATGAGGTTATAGGGAGGTTGCTCGCAAACAAATCCCGCGGTGCCCAACATCTTGGCGACGTAGTGGGCTTCGGCAATCTGCCAAGCGGCGAAGGTCGAGCAGCCCGCATAACGGATCTTGCCGGCCCGGACCAAATCATCCAGCCCCCGCAACGTCTCGTCAATCGGGATTTCGGGCTGGGGGCGGTGAATTTGGTACAGGTCGATCCAATCTGTGCCCAACCTCTTCAAGCTGGCTTCGCACGCCTCAACCACGTGCTTGCGGCTGTTCCCCCACATATTGGGATCGGCATCGTCCATTTTCCCGTGACATTTGGATGCAATGACGAGCTGCTGCCGCACTCCCTTTGATTTTATCCATCGGCCCAAAACCTCTTCACTTACCCCGCGGGCGTAGACATCGGCCGTGTCAAAAAAATTGATCCCCAACTCCAAAGCTTCATCGGCTACCGCAAAGGAATCGCGCTCCGTCGAACCCCAATCGTCGGGGGCCCAGCCAAATGTCATCGTGCCAAGGCAAGGGTTGCTGACTTTGAGCCCGGTCCGGCCCAGGGTTCGATATTCCATCCCCCGTGTTTACCCCCAAGGCCCAGACCTTTATGCCCTTTCGGGAACAGTCCGGCACCGGCAGATCTTTCAATGGGCATGGGCAAAGGATTCCTGCGCAACCCGGTCAAACTCAGCACAGTGCTGGTCGCCACCATCGGCCTAGCCGATTTGTTGAGCACGCTTGCCCTCATCCGGCTCGGCGGAATGGAAGGGAATCCGCTTTTTGCCCACTTGCTGCACCACGGAGTCGCCACATTCGCGTTGGCAAAAGTGGCCTTTTTGGCTGGCCCGCTGGCGTTGCTCGAATACGTCCGCACAAAAAGCCCGGCTAGTGCCGAAGCCGGGACATGGGTCGCCTTTGGATTCTATGCCCTTTTATGGGGCGGGCAAATCGTCCGGCTGGGGCACATGTTCGGGTAAGGCGTGATAGACTAATTCTGTGAGGCTGACCGAAGGCTTGGGATTGGACGAGTCGGATATCCCGGCCCGCCCAATATCGCACTGGCGGTTGAGTGCACGGGTGGAAGACCACCTGTTCAACACCAAGAATGAAACGGTCGGGATCCGCGTCATCCTGTGGTCGCTTTTGGCCGTGGCAACGGTCTATATCCTCGCGTTTCTCCGGCGGTCCGACCTGAGCGAAGACGCCGTCTGGATCTTGCACCTCAAAGCCTACTTCGTTTCGGCCGTCCTGGATTCGGCCCTGTTCTACATCTATTACCGCATGCTCAACCACTTGCATTTGGGGCCCGGGCTCAAGCGGCTCAAACACAAACTGCCCGACGATTCGGCAGTTCCGGTGCGCATCACTGTGACCCAACGATCCGTCGTCACCGGCATTGACGAGGGGTACGCCTGGTTCCAAGAAGGAACGCTGTTCTACAAAGGGAGGCAGACAACATTCCGCTTGAACCGGGATGACATCCCCGCCACGTCGCTTTGGGCCAAAAAGGACCGCCCAAACCTGCGGCTCAACAAAATGCCCGAAGTCCTGCCAATCCCATATAAAGACACCGATCTGCACATCCGGTACGCCATCCTCGATTCGCAAGAAGACTTTGGAACGCGCCGGCAAGCATCCCACTTCTACAATTCACTTGTCAATTGGCTGGGCACCCGGCCCGAAGGGTCGTGGGAATCGCTCCTCCCGCCGACCGACCTCCACCCCGGCTTTTGGCCTGGCACCCGTCAGGCCAAGGAACCCGTTTTTGCCGGGGCCGCTCTTTGCGCGGTCAACTTGGCCATTGTCGTCTTGATGAATGTCGGCGTGGATTACCGGTCATCGGCAACGCCGTTCGTGGCGATCTGTACCATCCTCCATTTGGTTTTGCTCTACTTCTCCCTCCGCCTGATCCTCACGGCCATGCAGTCCTACCGGTTGCGGAGCCACCTGGCCCAAAACCCAGAAATCATCTGAACCGCCGCCTCCCTCCGGGACACTCACTTTGCGGATCGGCCCAATGAGCTCACTTGCAGATCAAGCCAAAACCGGCGACCCCGAAGCCTTGCGGAAATTGGTGTGCGAACACTATGCGCAAGTCTTCCGGTTCTGTGCCCGACGCGTCGGGCCGCAGGCGGCCGCCGACCTCACCCAAGAGGTTTTCCTCACCATGCAACAGTCAATCAAACGATTTGAAGAACGTTCGAGTTTTTCGACCTGGTTGTTGGGAATCGCCAACAACCATTGCCGAACCTTCTCGCGGACGAAAAAGACCGAATGGCTCTCCCTCGACAACTGGTTCGAACCGAGTGCCACATTCGAAAGCCGCGTCATCGACCGAGAATTCGTCAATGCCGCCCTATCCAAACTTAGCGCCGAACACCGGGAGGTTGTTGTCTTGCATGAACTCGATGGCCTGAGCTACCCAGAAATCTCCCAACTCCTCGGAGTACCCCAAGGAACGGTCAAATCCCGACTCCACCACGCCTTCCAAAACCTTCGCAAGTCCTGCGTCCACCCGGGGGCCAGCGCATGAACGACCACCTCAAATTCTACATCGACAACGAGATCTCCGACGACGACCGCGCCAAACTCGATGCCGAGCTTTCGGACAATGCCGCCCTGTTGACCGAGCTTGACGAGCTTAGGGGAATCGGGCACTATTTGGAAGCGAGTGCCAAGCCCATCGAAATCAAAGGTCTGGAAAAGACGCTCGCCGCCCTTGGTGGCAAGGCCAAGCGCGTGCCGTGGTATCGGACGCCCTATGCCGTCCTGGCCGGGGCCACTTGCGTTGTCGCCTTGGGCATGGCCATGCTGCCCCAGGGCCTCTCCGGAATGGCCCAGGATACCGGGGCAACGGCGTCCAGCCCTGTCATGTCGAAGTCTGCCGCCCCGATGCCGGAAGAGTCGTTCAACCAGGCGAACCCCGCGGCCGACGCATCTGCCGACAAGGACCTGGCTAAAGGCGGTGAGATGGCGGGTGCCGTCGGCAATGTGCCTACCCGAACGCAAGAATCCAAGCCGGCCGCGCCGGAGATTTCGGTACCGAACCGGCAAGTCATCAAAACCGGCAACTTGAATGTCCGGGTGAAAGAACTCAACCCGGCAGCAGACCGGGTGGAAGCCATCGCCAAACAGTATGGCGGTTATCTGGAATCCAAATCCGTCAGCGGGAGTGGCGCGAGCAAATATGCCAGCTTCACAGTTCGCGTGGACAGCCGGTTCTTTGACCAGGCCATGAAGAGCCTCCGCGATCTCGGGGACGTCACAAACGAGTCGGTCACCGGACAAGATGTGACGGGTCAAGTCGCCGACACCCAAGCCCGGCTCAAGCAAATGCGCTTGGAAGAAGCCCAATACCAAGAAGTCCTCAAGTCCGCCCGGAAGATCGACGACATCTTGCAAGTCAAACAGTACATCAGCGATATCCGCCAAGAGATCGAAGCGACAGAAGCCCAGCTCAAAACCCTCAAATCGTTGAGCAACCTGAGCACTATCGGCGTCACGTTGGAGCAACGCGAAACCGTCAGCCCGGCCCCGCGCACCGATTGGCTGTCCAACACGTGGATCAGGGCCATGAACCGATTTGGCGACTTTGGCCGGGTTGTGGTTTCGGCTGCCATCAACATCGTGGTCTTGGCCCCCTTCTGGGGACCGTTCGCCCTCGCAATCTGGTGGTGGAGCCGTCGCAAGAACCGGCGGTGAAACTGAAATCCCCAAGGTATGCGGCCCTCCCCATAGTGGGGAGGGCCGCATACCTGAATATCCAACCCTATCCTCGTTCACCTAAGCAGGTGGCCTAAGGAAGCGGCCAGAATTATTCGGTTGGGTCGCCGGCCGGAGCAGGTTCCTCTGGCTTCAATTCTGCGCCGGCAAGGGCGACGAACAAGTCGCCGTTGACCGCGCTGACATCCAGGACTCCCGTGCCTTCTCCCAGCGTTCCCGAGCATTTCATCGGTTCAATGTTCGAATCTGCCAGTGGGAGTTTGCAATCCACGTGCCCACGCAATGTGCTCAGGTTCACGCGGGCGTCGGAACCATCGGGAACATGGAATGTCACATCCCCGCTGACGGTGCGGATGTTCACAGATCCGGTCACCGGCTCAAGGAAATCAGCCGTCACATCGCCGCTTGCCGCCTCCACAGAGAGCGTCCGGCCGCGGAAACCGTAAAGCGTGACGTCACCGCTGGCTGTCCGGATATTGGCCGGGCCCTGCACATGGTCGTAGACGATGTCCCCGCTCTTGATTTCCACCTGCGACGATTTGACCACACTGTGCCGCAGCCTCACTTCGCCCGAGCTCAAAACCACCTCAACGGTGCCCGCTGCCTGCTCGATCCTAACGTCGCCACTGGCTGCCGTGACCTTGACGCTGGCAAACGTATCGGTGACAAAGGTGTCCCCGCTGGCAGTGCGCACGGTGACCGGGATCCCCTTGGCCAACTTGACCACGATATCGGCCACGACGCCGTTTTGGTCGAGCTGCTTAAGCGTCACGGAATCATCGCTTTCTTCCAAGCTGGGCGTGAAACGGTCGGCCATCTCGTTCGCCTCTTGATTGTTGTAGCTGCGGAAACCGGCTTCGATGTGGACCGATCCAATTTCGTGGCCGCCTTCGATCCGGATGTCGCCGTGGTACGCCTCAACGATAAACGTTTTGCCTTCGGGAACTTGCAGGGGCAACTCAACCGTCCGAGTCACTTGGGGGGTGAACATGGAACCAAACGGCCCCTTGCCCTTGCTAGCGTCATTGGCTGCCTCTTTGATGGCATCCACACCTTTGCCGACCCCAAGCCTGACCTGGTTGGAGATTTCCTTCCAATCGATCGAGCCAGCCACTTCTTTCGTCGCCTTTTCAATTGATCCGATTAGTTTGGAAAACGGATCCTGGTGGCTTTCGGCCTTCGGCGGGGCTTCCGCAGCCGCGCCTTCTGGCCCGGGTGTTGCCCCGGGGGCTTCTTTTTGCCCCAAATCTTCGGCGGGCCCCTCTTCAGGAGCCTCTTGGAATGCCTCGATGAGCTCGGCGGCGTCCTCGGGCGAGAGCTTCCCGTCCTTCACCAATTGCATGATCCTGCGGATTTCGTCCTTCACTTTGCCCCTACCTTTTTGAGTTGTTCTTTTGCTTCGGCGGCGCTGATCTCGCCCTCTTCCAGCTGTTTCAAAATCTTCGCCTTCTCTTCGGCCCGGTCCGTGCGGCGATCCCCCTTGTAGGGTTCAAGGCCCATGTCGTGCAACAAGGCGTCGATGCGGTTCCGCACCGTAGGGTAGCTGATTCCCAGCTCTTTTTCGATTGTGCTGATCACCCCTCGGGCCCGCAGGAAAACCGTCAGGAACTCCTTCTGTTCGTCGCTCAGTTCTGCTGATTCCGGCATTGCGAACCGGCCCCGAATCACCACTCCCGACTCTTCCGAAGTCAGCTCCGAGACGTACATCTTTTCGCCGGTGACCGGGCAAGCCTTGGGAATCGGGTGCAACGTGTCTTTTCCTTTCATTCGCACCATGCTCCTTCTACTTCGAACATTCTCAGAAAGATGCGTGCCAACTTGAGAATTCCTGAACTTCAGGCCAATTGTATCTGAAAATTATTGATCGAATCCCAGACTTTTGTCACGGTGATGTCGCTCACCGACCCATCCAAACCCGGTTCGATCACCCTTAGGTTGCGGACGGGCGGGGCCCAAAGGCGGTGGATGCCGTGGCGGAACAGCCCGACAACCGGGGTTTCGGTGGAACAGGCGAAATGCAGGATTCCGTTGTCCAGCGTCACCACCAGCTGGGTGTGAGCCAGCGCCCCCACAACCTGCGGCAGGGTGAATTCTCCGCGCAAGTCTTCGACTGGGGCCTCGGCAACAAGCCGGCTTTCATCGTCGCCTCCTTGCCAAAATTGGCTCCCCTGCTTGGGTTTGGCCCCAACCAAGCCAACCGTCCGCCCCGATTCGGCCACTCGGTGCACGAGATCCAGCCAGTTCTCCAACGGCCACAGCTTTTCCGGCAAGCTTGCCGAAGCCGAGATGATCACATCCGGAACGTCGCGGGCGGGGTCATGTTGGGGCAGCCGATATGGCGGGATCGGGCCGTCCCAATAGCAGCACCGGCAAACGATCTCGGCAATATGTCCGGTGCTGAGAAAGGGATAGTCGATGCGCAGGTTTTCTCGCGTCCACTTTTTGTCAGACCACAACCGTCCCTCCGGAGAGTTTCCAAAGGGCAGATCGCCACGCCCGTCTGAGTTCGCGGCCGGGCCAACCGCAAATCCGGCATCGCCAGCCAAAATGGGCACCAGGCTCTTGGCCCACGCGGCGTTTTCCATATTGACAACAAGGTCATAAGGTTCCCGTGCCAAAACCCGGTGGGCGACTTCGCGTGGCCCGTCGCCATAAACAGGGATCGCCTCATCAAACCAGGGGCATTCCGAGGCGATTTCCAAAACGCGGTTCCCCGTGAAGCCATCCAAAACTGCCGGATTCAACATTTCCCGCAACACCTGGGCAACCGGGCTCGACACCGCAAAGTTCCCTAGCGCATCGTTGGCGATGAGCGCGATGCGCGGTCGGTTGGGCAACCCTTCGCCCAAGTAGCGGTGCATATGCCCCAGTCTATCACGGGCCGAACCGGCACTCAGGTAAATTCCGCGAGTCCAATGCCCACCTTTTTGGGAATCGACTGCGGCGGCTCGACAACCAGGGCCTTGCTCGTAGACGCGGGCAATGCCGCCCTTCACCGAGGCCGATCTGGCCCCGGCAACTTGGCATCCACACCCCAAGTCGAAATCGAACGCCACATCCGCGAAGCCGTCGGCGAGGGCCCCGCACCCCACTACGCCGTCGCTTGCTTTGCCGGGCTGCTGACGGATGCCGACCGGCAACGGGCCCTCGTCCTTTTGGAAAGCATCTTGCCGGGGGCAAAGATCCAGGCCTATGCTGACTACTGGGGGAGCCTGGAAGCCGAACCTGGCACCGATATCGTTGTGATCGCCGGAACCGGTTCCTTGATTGCCTCCAAAACTGATGGCGGTTGCATCAAATCCGGAGGGGGAGGCCCCCTACTCGGCGACTTCGGTTCGGCATTCGACATCGGCCGCCGGGCGCTTGGGAAAACCGTCCTCGCCGCCGACCCGGCCGAAGCCAGCCCGATCTTTTGGCAAAGTGTAAGCGAGGTGTTTGGTACCGATGAGCCAAACCAGGTTTTGGCCGCCGTCTACCGCTCCGTTTCGCCGGCAGCCCGGGTCGCCCGGCTGGCCCCCGCCGTGGCCCTGGATGCCGCACGCGGCCTGCAATACGCCAGGGATTCGGTGGATCAAGCGTTGAGTTCCCTTGCCCAAGCCACATGGCAACACATCCAAAAGCACATCCCCGCCGATGACGAAGGCAACCCCATCCAACTCAGACTCTCCGGAGGGCTTTGGGAAATCGACGACGAGGCCATGGTTCGCGGATTCAAAGCGCAAATGGATACCCTTGCCCCCCGGAACCTCCAACGGCCAGTTGCCGTTGAAAGACTGTCGGCCGAACCTGTCGAAGGTGCGGTGGCCCTGGCGAAGAAACTCGCCGAAAAAGACAACAGAGCATGAACACCGAATCGCGGAACCCCCGGTCCATCGGACTCGACAAGCTCGGCGCCGAACAAATCGTGCGTTTGATGAACGAAGAGGAGCAGGCGGTTATGCGGGCTCTTCAGCAAGCGGAAAAACCGATTGCCGTCGCAATCGAAAAGGCCGCCGCCGCGTTCCAGAGCGGGGGCCGGATCATCTATGTCGGCGCCGGCACCTCCGGGAGGGTCGCGACAATGGATGCTGCCGAAATGCCGCCCACTTTTGGCATTGAGCCAGACCGGTTTGTCGCTCTGATGGCCGGTGGCGGGGATGCCGGTGGAAAGGCCATCGAAAATGCTGAAGACGAAGAACACACCGCCATCAGCAGCTTGAATGCGCTCAACCTCACCCGGAACGACATCGTGATCGGCATCGCCGCCTCTGGCCGGACCCCTTACGTGTTGGCGGCTTGCCGCCACGCCCGGCAAAAGGGAGTGTGGACTTGCGGCATTGCCAATAACCCCAAAGCCCCGCTATTCGACCAAGTGGAGCATGCCATTCTCATCGAGACCGGCCCCGAGGTTCTCACCGGTTCCACCCGCCTCAAAGCCGGCACTGCCCAAAAACTCGTCCTCAACCGGATCTCGACGGGCGCCATGGTTCTCAGCGGAAAAGTTATTGAGAATTTGATGGTCGATGTCAAAGCCACCAACGCCAAGCTCAAGGATCGATGCATCCGGATTTTGTGCGACCTCACGCCCTGCACCCAAGAAGAAGCTCGCGATCTGCTTGAACAAAACGGGTGGCAAGTCCGGGCCGCCATCCAAGCGCTCAAACAGAACGCTTCATTCTAGATCCGGTAATCGACGGGACGACGCACCGCCTGCCGGAGGGCGGTCATGATTCGTTGGAACAGATTGGCCCGATTGGCGGGCCGCCAAAGTTCGCGGAGCTCCGGCTGCCTGAGCGCCAGCTCCGCCAAACGCAACCTGACCAGTCGGCCATCGGTTTCAAACTGGCCAGACCACCGGCACGCAAAGCACTCGTCGTTTTCAGAAACATTCAAACACCCGCACAAGGGGCAGGCCTTGAGCTTTTTGATGGAATTCCAATCCCGCAGGTGGGCCATCGTCGTGTGGGTGAGTCGCGTTTTTGGCATTGCGTCTTTCTTAGATTTTTGGCGGGGGATGTTTTGTTCCTCAGCAGATTTGCGGACCCAAAAACCACCCTAATGCGGAAGTAGGCCCCGAACCGATAATCCCGATTGGAGCCCTAGAAGATGAGCGCACTTGGAATGATCGCCTACTTGGTCGGCGCCTTGATCGTCGGCGGAGCCGCCACAATCGTGATGTCCATCTTCCGCAGCGTTAAGAAGCACGACGAATTCCGCTCTTGGCGGTGGATGGCCCTTTTCGCCCTGATCGCCGCTGTCGGGCCCTACGTCTATGCCGAAGTCAGGACACAAATGAACGGCGAAGGGATGGCCGACGCCGCCGCCGCCGTCTTCAAATCCGCAAAGGTTAATGGCAAGGTCAGTTACTACAAAGTGATGCAAAGCGACGACAAAGTCGCCAAAATCATCGTCGTCGGCAAAGAAAAGACCTCGATCAACGACAACGAAAGCATCGTCATTCAGGCCACGCTGAAACGCGACCCGAAAAAGGGTTGGAAAGCCGATACGTTCGAAATCGTCGACTCGTTCGACCGGGGCAAAGACGGCGTGACCTTTCCGCCTTATTGGTAACTCCGCCGCACTCTTCGCGCTTCCGACGGCCGGCAACGGTGCCGCCCGGGGCGGAGGAGGCCCGCAAGGGCCGACGAGGGAGTGGCCCCGGGCCGGGCGGCTCCGGCCAAAGCGGCCATAATCTCATCCGATGACCCTGCGGGAAGTCCTCCATGCCCATATCCCGACCCTCACGGCCGAAAGCACCGTCCGTGACGCGGTGGACAAAATGGACATCTACCAGTTCCCCGCCCTCGTCATCGTCGACCACGATTTGCGCCCAACCCATGTCCTCACGGAGGGAGACCTCGCTCGGGCAACATTGAAAACCGGCAAAGTCACCGCCATCGGCCAGGAGCCCGCTTACCTCTTTGCCACAGAAAAGCCGACCGTTGCCAGCGCCGCCTCCGAAATCAGCGACGCCCTGCACCAAATGCTCGGCCAGGGTTTGACAATCCTGCCCGTAGTCGAATCTGGAGTCCTCCTCGGGGTCGTCCTCCGCATCGATTTGATGCAGGCCCTGCTCATGGATTCTGCCAGCTGAAACTCCATGGTCACCCTCGCCCTAATCCTTGCCCAAACTGCCGAAACCAAGCCCGCGCGGATAGAAGTCATCACTCCGATTCATTCGGAAAGCTTTAACAAAAACGGCACCGCCAAAGTCCGCAAGCAAGGGGGGAACCCCCGCACCACCGGCGGAATCTTGACTTTTGATGGGAGCACCGATGGGAACCGGCAAGTCGACCCCCAGATTGCTGTCGGGGGAGGATATGTCCTCCACGGGACAAACAGCGGCCTTGTCATCTACGATAAGAAAGGCAATTACGTCCAAGGCGTCCCCCAATCTGAGTTCAATTCAGGAATAGATCCTAAACTCATCTATAGCATTCATGGCCGGTTTTTTGGATTCGAACTGTGGAACCCTTGGGATAAAGAAGGGAAAAAGCCCGTGAACGTCTCCATATCGCAAGGCCAAAATCCGACCGGCCCCTGGAACACCTATGCCGTCCCGGCACCCAATGGCGTGGATGGCGGTGCCATTGGCTATAGCGGCAAATGGATTGGGGTTTCGTTCCCGGGAGGATCGGAACAGACCTTTGTGATGAAGGTCAGCGAGGTGACGGCTGGCAAGCCCGCCACCGTCTTCCACTTTTCTGGGAGCCTCGGCCATCCTGTCTACACCCAAGACAGCCAGGATGACCTTTACTTTGTCAAACTCACGGACCAAGACATCGTCTTGACTCGGGTATCCGAGAGCCGGGACGGAACCCCATACATCGTCTCCGTCACCCGAAAGCCGCACTCCATCCCCAACTTTGCCTATCCCCCAGCCTCCCCGATGAAAGGCGTCGCGGTTCGCACTGCTTCCGGCGACCGGAACCCCAAAAATCTCGTCATCCAAAGCGGATCGCTTTGGTTCTCGCAAACTGTCAATGTCAGCGGCCGAGCCGGCGTGCAATGGCACCAATATGGGCTCGATGGCTCCCGCATCCAGTTTGGGCAACTGGCAAGCCCGACCAGCAGCTACATCCAAACGACCTTGGCCGTCAACCGCCAAAACGATGTCCTTGTTGGATTCCAGGAAACCAGCCCCGAAATGTTCATCAGTGCCAGGGCGGCAATTCGCCAAGCCGGCGACGAGCCAGGCACTTTGGGGCGGTTTTACAATCTGGCCGAAGGGATTGCAGCAACCGAAGGCGGGGCCTGGGGCGATTACAGCGGCTCAGTTGTCGATGGCGACAATCTCACCGACCTGTGGACGATTCAAAGTTATGCCAACTCCCAAGGCAAAGGCAGCACCGTGATCGCCAAAATCCCAATGAAAAAGCAATAGCGCGCTTCAAGGGTCAAACGGGCTCGCCCAGATACGCCTCGATCACCTTGGGGTCGTTGCGGATCTCGTCCGGGCCACCATAGGCGATCTCCTCGCCGTGGTCAAGCACCACGATCTTCTCACACAGGTTCATGACGAATTTCATGTCATGTTCGATGAGGAGAACCGTTTTCTCGAACTCGTCCCGGATGCGGTGGACCACGGCCCGCAACTCGTCCTTTTCTTGGGGGTTCATCCCGGCGGCCGGTTCATCCAGCAGGATGAGTTTGGGGTCGGTCGCCATCGCCCGGGCAATCTCTAGCCGGCGTTGTTTGCCATAACTCATGTCTGCCGATCGCGTGTGTGCCTCTTCGGCCAGATCGACCACGCTCAAAAGCTCCATCGACTTCTTACGGAGTTCAGCGGTTTCTTTGATGGCCCGAGGCGTGAGGAGGAATCCGCTCAGGAGGGATGTCTGGTGCCGCAGATAGGCCCCCACCATCACATTTTCCAAAGCACTGAGCGCGCTAAAAAGCCGGATGTTCTGGAACGTCCGGCAAATCCCCGTTTGCGCGATCCGGTTCGGCGGGAGCCCAGAGATGTCCCGGCCCTCGAAAATCACGTTCCCTTCGGTCGGCTTGTAAACGCCCGTGATCATGTTGAAGCAGGTCGTCTTACCGGCCCCGTTCGGCCCGATCAAGCCAAAAAGGTCTCCCTTTTCAATATCAAAGTTGACCTTGTTCACGGCCGTCAACCCGCCAAAGCGGATCGTCACATCTTTCATGCTCAAAAGCGGCACTTATGCAGCCTCCTGGTGAGACGCCCGGCCCTTGAAGAGCCGCCTCACGCCGTCCCAACTGAACTCATGATGGCCAAGCAAACCAGTTGGCCGGATCAACATGACCACCAAAAGCACAACGGCCAAGATCATCAACCGGATATCTGCAGATTCATACACCTTGTCGCCCAGAATGGTGAACCTTTCCAAAATCTTCCCCACCACTGTTGCCAAAGTCAGCGGCACAAAAACCGCCCCGGCGAAGGCCATGGCTTGGGGCCCCTTTTCCAAATGAACCCGGTTCTGAACATAGCGAACCGCATAGACCATCGCGCCAATCCCGACAACCAGCAGCGAGACCAACATGGCCTGCGAGACTTGGAACTTGGCGATCCGGCCCATTTCTGGGATCATGAAGAGGCAGACCGCGGCAATGGTCGAACCGGTGATGGAGCCCGTGCCCCCGAGAACGACCATCGTCAAGATCAAGAAAGAAACGTCCATCTTGAACAAATCTGGGTTGATGAACTGCGTTTCGTGGGCAAACAGCGCTCCGGCGGCACCGGCAAAAGCAGCCCCAACGACAAACGCCACGACCTTTGTCTTGGTCAGATTGATCCCCATGGCCTGGGCGGCCACTTCATCTTCCCTCACCGCCAAGAACGGCAACCCGTGAACCGATTTGAGGAGGTTCCGGCAAACGGCGATACACAAGATCGCCAACATGAACACCAGGGCAATGGATCGGTATTTGTTATCCAAGTTGTAACCGTAGGAGCCGCCCCACTGTTCTTGGTTCTGCATGGTGATGCGCAGAATCTCTCCAAACCCCAACGTGACGACGGCGAGATAGTCGCCTTTCAACCGTAACGACGGCAAACCAACTATGAGGCCGGCAACAGCCGCCGCCGCCGCGCCGATCACGGTGGAGACCACGAGATAGGCGGGCATATCCAGTGGTTGCTTTGCAAAAAGGGCATTGCTGGAAAGGCCAGCCGCATAAGCCCCCACCATGTAAAACGCCGCATGCCCAATCGAGAACTGGCCCGTGATCCCGTTGATCAGGTTCAAACTGACCGACAACGTTACGTAAACGCCCGCCAAAAAGAACAAGCGCAAGTAATAGTCGTCGCGGATCAATTGTTTCAGTAAGACTTCGGCGCCGATGCAAAGCAACACGGTCACCACCACTGAAACCGCCCGGACGCCTAGGATCTTGCCGAGGCTCATACCTTTTCCACCTTGTCAGACCCCAAGAGTCCGCCCGGCTTGAGCAAGAGCACAAAGATCAGGATGACGAATGCCACCGCATCCTTGTATTGGCTAAATCCCAACCAGACGACCAAGGTCTCCGCCAACCCCATGACGATTCCGCCGAGCACCGCTCCGGGAATGTTGCCGATGCCGCCCAAAACGGCCGCCACAAACGCCTTGACACCCGGCAAAAGACCATAAAACGGCTGCAGGGGAGTCCCTTCGAACGTGGCTAGCATCATGGCCCCCGCTCCCGCCAAAGCCGAACCCAGCATGAACGTGAAGGTGACCACGCGGTTGACGTTCACCCCCATCAAAGAAGCTGAATCGAAATCGTGGCTAGCCGCCCGCATCGCCCGGCCGGCCCTTGTGTACATCACCAGGTAAGTCAGCAGGCCCATCAAAACGACCACGGTCACCAGCATGATCACTTTGCCTTGGGTCACCGTCAGCTCGATTGCCGGGCTGGTTACGCTGCCATCCTGGGCGATCACCGCCTTCCGGAAGGAATGGTTGATGACCCCTTGGAACGGATTCACTTCCTGAACCACGCTTGGCGGGGGGTTTGCCGGCAAAAAGAGTTGCCCTCCATATTGCAGGAACAGCGAGACCCCGATGGCCGTGATCAATGCGGCAATCCGCGATTGGTTCCGCATCGGACGGTAGGCGAGGAATTCGATCACGGCACCGATGACCGCGCAAACCGCCATCGAAGCCAAAATAAGGATCACCAGGTTGAACGGGCTGCTGGTAAGGGGGTGGCCCTGCATCACGCCCTTCTTCACCAATTCCGGCGTAAAGCCCATCGTGTACGACGTCAACAGGGCCGTGTAGGCACCCAACATGAACACTTCGCCATGGGCAAAGTTGATCAACCTCAACACCCCATAAACCATGGTGTAGCCCAGGGCGATCAGCGCATAGATTGCGCCGATCACCAGGCCATTTACAAGCTGTTGCGGAAGAGATGAAAAGTCCAGCGTGAAGCCAGCCACCAAATGGAGAACCGAATCCATCGCCATGCTCAGTTAAGGGGCTGGGCCAAATTTATTGGCCCAGCACTTCGGCGGGGGTGTATTCCTTGGAGAAAACAAACCCGTCTTTCTTCACTTCGACGATCAGGGCCCGCTTTGCCGGGTCGCCAGTCGTCCCCTTGAGCGTGATATCGCCGCTGACGCCGTGGAAGTTCTCGGTTTCCATGATCGCTGCCGCCACATTGGCCGAATTAATCTCTTTGCCCGAGTCGGCGACGCGCTTGATCGCATCGAGGACAAGAGCCGTCGCATCGTAACCCAATGCCCCCATCGTGGTGCCGGGCAAGTTGCCGTTGTTGGCCGCCTTGTAATCTTCCAGGAACTTTTTGACTTCCGGCCGCTCTTCCTTGTCGTTGTAGTGGTTGCAGAAGAAGCCGCCCACAATGGCGTCGCCGCCGCTTGAAATGAGGTCGGCGCTATCCCACCCGTCGCCACCCATCAGGGTGACCTTGTCGGCCGTCATGCCCAGCTGGCGCACCTGGCGAGACATGGGGCCCACTTCGTTAAAGTAACCCGACATGAAAATGCCGTCTGGGTTAAGGCCCTTGATCCGGGTCAGCTGGCCATTAAACTGCGTGTCTCCGGATTGATAGCTCTCATCGGCGACGATTTTGCCGCCCAACTCCTCGAATTTCTTTTTAAACGTGGCGGTGAGGCCCGTGGAATAAGGCTGCTTCTTGTCGGTCATGACGGCCACGCGCCGCAGGCCCCGGTCATAGGCGAACTTGGCCATCACCGGCCCTTGCAGGTCGTCGGTGTAGCACACGCGGCTGATGAGCCCTTTTCCATCTTTCGTGATGTCCGGGTTGGTGGCCCCGACGGCAACCATCGGGATGCCCTTTTCCAGCGCCACGATCTTCATTTGTTTGGTGATGCCGCTCGCAACTTCGCCGATGATGGCCACAACCCCGTCGCCCGCCAGCTTGGCCGCGGCCGATTTCCCTTCTTCCGGTTTGGAGTTGGAATCTTCGACGATCAGCTCGATCTTCTTGCCGCCGATTCCTCCGGCGTCGTTGATTAACTTGACGGCCAAAACGCCGCCCGATTCACAGTCAGTGCCCCAGGGCCTGAGTTCACCGTTGCGGCTGGCAACCATCCCGATCTTGATCGTGTCGCCGCTGGCAGTTCCGCCCGTGCCGCCCGAACCCGAAGTCGATGAGCCGGTGGTGCTGCCCGTAGACCCGGCACTGCCGGGATCCTTGCATCCGCCGAAAAGGCTCATGCCGGCGATGGCAAGCGTGAGCCCTGCGATTTGAAGCAATCCGTTTTTCATAGTCAATCCAAGCAAGCGCGGCGGGCCCCAATCCACCCGGCCGCTTTGGTGCCGCCGAGTATACAGGAATTTTCCCGCATGATTCCCCCCAACGGAACAAACCGCTCAACGGCCTAAAGAAATCCCCACCCCAGGATTAAACTGGAACCATGCGGACGGCGAAAACCATGCCGCTCCTGGTCTTCGCTTTCTTCTGCCTGGCCAGTTGCCGCTCCAACACAACCTATAAGATCCCCACCCAAATTTATGCCCCGACGGCACGCCAAGCCGATGCCGACGATTTAGCCCAGTTTCGCAGGAGTTACCTGGCGTTTTCACAATATTGCGGATCAGAATTCTCGCGCCAAGATGGGGGCTTTGCATTCCCCATCGTCACTGCCTACCAGACCGGGCTCACCCTGCTAGCGGCATCCGAAGGCAAGACATTCACCGAGGCTGCCACCTTTTTGCACACCGACTCTCCCGATGAATACCCGCTGGTTCAGGGATTTAACGACCTCTACATCCCGCTTGTCCAACCAGAAAATCACCAAATGAAATTCGGGAGCGCGGTTTGGATGATCTGGCCAACCCCCATGCAAACCGAATTCCAAACGGAAATGGCTGAACGGATCGGCAGCGACGTCGTCCGGCTTGGGAGCGCCGGCATCACCCCGCACAATGCCATGGCCGCGTGGATCCACCAGTTTATCTACAAGGCAAAAGCTCCGGACTTTGATAAATCCGACCCAATTGTTTGCACCGGCGCACTTTCCGTCACGTTTAATTCGCCGCTGGCCAAGAATGGTGACATTTGGGGAGCCAAGGACGGCAACCTGATCTTTTTGGCTTGGGAAGACAAGGATTTATGGCAATTACCTGCGGAATCTTATCTTAAACAGGTTGTCAATTTTGAATCCGCCCCTGGGCCTAGCCCGGTGGAAACCGTGATCGAAGGAGAAGCCGATTTGTTGCCAATGGCAAAAGCCCTCGGCCTTGAAAAGCTCATCACCGGCCCGAACGACCTCCGCAACCTAAGCGTTGAAATCATCCCGCAAGGCGACGAGATTGGGGTGGCCATCATGCGCCAGTATCTCTCAATCAAAATCGATGGAACCACTGGGCCGCCCTCCAAGGGCGAGCCGTTCCGTTGGGCCCTCTACGACCGGCGGACTTCCCTACCATTGGCCATCGGCCGATTTGTGCCTTAGTACCGGCAAGCCTTGACGGCCGCTTCGGTGATTTTGGCAACGCTGGGCAGAACGTAGAGTTCCAACGGTTTGACCCAAGGCACCGGCGTATCCATACGGGTGATTCTCGCCGGCGGGGCATCCAAGTATTCAAAGGCCTTTTCCGTCATCCGGCTCATGATCTCGCCAGCAAACCCACAGGTCATTGGGGCTTCGTTGACGACCACAAGACGGTTGGTTTTCTTCAGGGACTCGATGATGGTCTCTTCATCCAACGGAACGAGCGACCGGATATCAATAACTTCTGCCGAAAAACCTTCCTTTTGGATCTCATCGGCCGCCGCAAGAGCGTGGTAGACGTTTTGCCCGTAGGTAACAATCGTGACGTCATCGCCTTCGCGAGCGATCCGTGCTTTGCCGATGGGGACGATGTAATCCTCTTCGGGCAGCACTTCTTCGATTTCGCGCCGACGGTAAAGGTCTTTGATTTCGTAAACCAAAACGGGGTTCGGGTCGCGGAGGGCCGCTTTCATCAAACCTTTGGCATCATAGACCGTGCTTGGGCAGATGATTTTCAGCCCAGGTGAGTTAGCAAACCATGCTTCGTTCATCTGGCTGTGGTAAAGCGCGCCGCCGCCGTAGGCTCCAGCAGGGCCACGGATGACCATTGGGATGTTGACTTCGCCGGCCGTCCGGTAATGGTAGGTCGCCGTCATGTTGACGATCTGGTCGAATCCACACGAAATGAAGTCGATAAATTGCATCTCGACCATCACGGTCTTGCCATTTAGACAAAGTCCGCAGGCGGTTCCCACAATGGTCGCCTCGCTGATCGGCATGTCGTAAACCCGCGATCGGCCATGTTTGGCCACCAGGCCGTCGGTGACGCCGAACGCCCCGCCAAGGGCACCGATGTCTTCGCCCATGCAGATCATGTCCGGGTTCCGATCCATCTCTTCGGCAATCGCTTCTTTGAGCGCCGTGAGGTAATTCTTTTTGAGTTCGGTTGCAACGGGTGCCGCCATATCAGTTGGCCTCCCGGAAGACCCACATCGCCGCCTCGGTTTCATCGGGCAATGGAGCCTTGATCGCGAATTGGACACCCTTGGTCAGGTAGTCGACAACTTTTTGGGGGAAATCATGGTCAGTGACTTCGCCAGCACCTTTCCCTTCGGCTTGGTGTTGCATCGCTTCGTCAACTGTGAGGTACCCGAGTTCCATCATTTTCGCCTTCATCACCGCCAATGGATCCCGCTTGCGGCCGGCTTCGACTTCTTCGCTCGGGCGGTATTTTTCCGCCCGGTCGTCATCGTGGTCGCCATGCCCATAGGCGCGGAATGTCTTGCATTCCACGATGCTGGGGCCGTTCCCAGCCCGGGCGTGCTCCACGGCCATCATGACTTTGTCGTACACATCGATGACATCTTGGCCGTCGGCGATGAATCCCGGGATCCCGTAGCCGTCCGCCCGCCGCGCAAAATCCGCCAGCGGATATTCGTAGTGGGTGGGGGTGCCATAAGCCCAATGGTTGTTTTCGATGATCGTCACCACCGGCAGTTTTTCGACCGCGGCAAAGTTGATGGCCTCATGGAAGACGCCTTGGGCCGTAGAACCTTCCCCATTAAACGTGACCGCAACCGTGTTCAGCCCGTTCAAGCGGTCGGCCAACACGACTCCAGTTGCAGCGGGGATCGTCCCGGCCAGCATCGATGTCGAGTGGATGATCCGTTTGGCCTTGCTGCCGATGTGGCTCCAGTTGTCGCGGGCACGGCCAGGCGACGTGGCTTTGCCCCAAACTTGGCTGCAAACTTCTTCGATCGTCATCCCCATCCGGTCTGGGTTTTCCCAACCTGACCGAAAGTCCTTGAGGAAAAAGGCGGGCATGTCCCGGTGGATCGGCGAGATCCAATCCATGGGTTCCAACCCGAAAAGCGATCCGACGAGCACGGCCTCTTGGTTGTGGCTGCTGTAAAGCGTGCCTCTCAAACGGCCGCGCTTCTTTTCTTTAATCAAGCGGACGTCGAAATACCGGGCCAAATAAAGCTGGAGCAACAGCTCGCGGTAATCGTCAGGGGTGAGCCGATCGCTCGGCCGGCTCACCGGACTTTGCTGCCCTTGGTTCTGGGCACTCTCCGTGTCCGTTGTCGTGGTCGCCACTACGTATTTCTCCTTCTCGCCGGATTGGTGCTCCCAGGTTGAAAGTCCGTGGATTTTACCGTCGGCTTACTGCCCTGCCTAGGCATTGCCGAACTGGGGCCATTCCAACATTCTCGGCATAAAAAGCCCCGGAGCCAAGCGACTCCGGGGCCAACTTCCGTTTCAATCAACGGATAGGGTTACTTGCCGTACTTGGACTTAGCCGTTTCGACTTCGTTCATCACTTGACTAAAGCCGCCATAACCAAGGAACTCGTGGACAATGGTTCCGTCCGGTTTGATGAACTTGACCGAAGGCATGGCTTCGATCGCATATTTTTGGGCCAGGTCGGGCGAATTGTCGACGTCGACTTTGAGCAGGATCATGTTCGCGGTCGCCTTCTTGAACTCGTCCGTGGAAAAGACTTGGTCTTCCATCATGTGGCAGGGGCCGCACCAGCTGGCCATGAAGTCGATCATCACCATCTTGCCGCTGGCTTTGGCCAGCTTGAATGCTTGGTCGTAATCCCAAAGCCACTTGCCCAGGTTCATCACGCTCAGGTCGACTTTTTGGGCACCGTTCGGGGCCTTGAAAGTGAACAGGTCGGCCGGGCGGCTGCCCACTTGAACGTTGGACATTGCCAACACTTTGCTTTCAGTTCCGGAGATGCCTTTGGTGTTGATCGCCAAGCGGGCCGGCATTTTCGACTTCTGGCTCAGATAGAAATCCATGATCGTTTCACCTTTGGCATCCGCTTCCACGCGGATGACGTCCGTGGATTCGCCACCGACCTTCTTCTCGCCGGTTTTTTCAACCCGGGCGACCTTGCCATAAGCCTTTTCGTTGAAGAACGGCTGCCACACCTGCAGGTCGGCCTGACCCAGGATTTCCGCAAGCCCTTGCGGAGTTTGTTCGGCGGTGAAGTATTCGTTCTTATCCTTCAGCAGGGTCGTGATCTCCTTGCCGTCGGCAACGATCAATTTATCGGCAGTCTCCAGGCGCAACATATCGGGCTTAGCCAGTTGGATCGAATAGGCAGAAGTTGTGCCGCCAACCACCGAAACCTGGACGTCGGCCGAGAGGCCATCGGCCTTCAAGAGGGTCGTTTTGAAACTATCGAATGCCGGAGCGGACAAAAGCGCGGTCGCCGCGACCGCTGCCGCCAAAACCGGAAGGGCGAATAGGATGCGATTTCCTTTCATGGTTGCCTCTACGTAACGGGGACCCGTTGGGGATCGTTCCCCCTATTCTACCGGGAATCTGGATCTGGACAGAAAGTTTCCCAAGAGCGGGAGAAAATCCGCGCCAGGCTCGACTAAACTGCAAAACGCCGATGAAGCTGCCTCCCGCCCTTTATGCGGTTCTCGCCGTCTTCCTGATCTTGACCGGGGTCTATAGCTCCCTGACCCCGTATCGCCAAGGCGGTTTCCTCAAGCATCAGCGCGATCCGGCCACGGGCGGGCCCCAGCGGGCCGAAGATATCGGTGCCCCAGACGAACGGCAGCATGCCAACTACATCGCGTTTGTCAAATCGGGAAAGGGTTTCCCCGTGCTTGTCCCCGGCTCACCAGACGCCTACGAGAATTACCAGGCCCACCAACCACCCCTTTATTACATCTTGGCTGCGGGATGGTCCACCGTGACAGGAGCCGACCCGACGGACCCTGGAGCGGGATTCCGGCTCCGATTCTTGAACTCGCTGATCGGCATTGGCACTTTGCTCGGCATTTATTTCGCCGGGATCTGGGGGTTGCGCCGGCAAGATGTCGCCTTGGCCGCAACGGCCTTTGCCGCCCTGTTGCCCATGAACATCGCCCTCCACGCCGCGGTTTCAAACGATCCCCTCCTCTATTGTTTGGTGACCTGGGTGTTCGCGCTGTCCCTCAAGGGCATCCATGAAGGTTGGGATAACAAGGTCGCCCTCACGATCGGGCTGCTCGCTGGGCTCGGATTGCTCACCAAGACCACGGCCCTTGTTTGTTTCCCCGTCATCCTTGGCGCGTTCCTGATCTCCTGGCGCAAAAATGGGGCAAAGCCGGGGTTGCAAGCCGTTGCGTTGGCGCTGGTGTTGCCGGCAATTTTGGCCTCTCCCTGGTTAATGCGAAACAAATCGCTTTACGGGGACTTCTTTGCGTTGTCCGTCTTCAACGCGGCCTTCACCGGTTCGCCGCAAGCCTCACTCTTCATCGGGGCATTGGGGGCATGGGGGTATTGGTTGAACATGGTGCTGTGGTGGACAGCCCGGTCGTTCGTCGGCGCATTCGGATACATGGATGTGTTCCTCTTCGATTCCATGCGGCCCGACCAATCCGGCGCCCTCTATTCGGCCATCTTTGCCATCCTCGCCGGGATTGTGATCTTGGGTTTGCTGGGATTAAAGGCAGAATCGGCAAAAGCCGCCGAAGAAGATTTGCCCGCGCCATCCCACCTTTTGATCCTGTCAGCTGTGCTCCTAGTTTTCGCGACGGCCTTGTTCATCCGGTTCAACATGCAATATTTCCAAGGCCAGGCAAGATACCTGTTCCCCGCGCTCGTCGCCTTTTCCTACTTTTTCGCCTTTGGAGCGGTGAGGCTGACCAAGGATAAACCTCAATCCGCCTGGATCGTCCCCGCGGTATTCCTCGGACTGTTGAATTTGGCGGCCCTTCAAGCGATTTCCGAAGGGTTCCCGCTAAGGCTTGGGCAATGACCCCGATGCCGAAAAGGGCACTCCCGCAATTGTGCGGTACCCATCCCGGTAACCCGCTAAATCAGCTTTTCGTCCAAACTCAAGGTGTTGTCTAAGGCATACGACCACGTGAAACCTGAACAATTCGACGAGGATCTCTTGCTGGTCGATAGGGTTTTGTCGTCAGACCCCCATGCCTTCCAAGCCCTCTACGAAAAGTATTACGACCGGGTCTACGGCATCTCCTACGGTGTTTTGCGAGACGCCGACGAAGCCGCCGACGCCATCCAAGAGATCTTCACCCTCGTCTATAAGAACCTCGGCCGGTTCGATCGCAGGTCTAAGTTCTCGACCTGGCTGTTCCGCATCGCCGTCAACCGATCGATCCAGCAAGCGCGCAAGCTCAAATACAAAAAACGGGAAGCCGAATTCGACGACCGAATCGAATCCATTCCGGAGCGAGTCCCGCCCACCGAAGACAACGATCCCAGGATCAATGAAGCCATGGGGCAACTCCACCCCAACGACCGGGCGATCCTCACTTTGTTTTATGGCGATGAACTCAGCCTGCAAGAAATCGCCGATAGCATGGGGTGCTCGGCCAACGCGGCAAAAACCAGGCTGTTCCGAGCCCGCGAACGGTTGCGCGAAGCCTACGAGAAGATTTCTGGGGAAACCATCGACGGAGTGGGACTGTGAGCGCCACCGAATACAACGACATCTTGTGGCAATTGGCCGAGCACCAAGATGCCAAGCAGATCGACGCGTTCCTCAAGCAGCATCCTGAGCTCAAAGGAGAACTGCAATCGCGCATCAATATGATCGCCGGGCTCAAAGGTGTCACGGCGGCACCCAAGCGAAAGCCCGAGCGGTTCATGCCTTCGGCCAGACCCCTTTCTGCCGGGCCGCCCCGCTGGGCGGCCGCGCTTGCCGCCGCTATTTTGGTGGCCGGTGCCGTTTTTGCCACCCTCGGCACACTTCGGTTTATCGAATCCCGCAATGCGCCCGAACCCACTTACGACCCTGGGCAGATCAAACCGGGAATCGAGGCCAACAACGGCAACCCCCAATCCGGCGGAAACTCCCTGCCGAATCCGGTGAACAATCCGCCAACGACGACCGGCCCGGGGGATACGCCGCCCATCCAAGCCGAACGACCAGTTGACCGGCGTGTGACCCTTGTCGCCCGGCAGACCTCGCTTTCGGCCGCCCTCAACGATGTCGGGATCCAAGCGGGCATCCGGTTGGAATCGGCCCCAGGCATGCCCGACCCGACCATTGCGGTTGATTTCCGCGACCTGCCCGCCCTCCAAGTCTTGGAAAAACTGGGGGCGGAACTCGGGTTCACCGCCTCGGTGCAGTCCCCCGATTCGATCCTCCTCATTCCCGCGCGAGACCCCAACGCCCCCGGGGCAGGCACGCTCCCCGGATTTGTGGAGCCGAATTCCGGCCCAGGTGATCCGGATTCCGGGCTCCAGCCGATCCCGACCGGCCGCCCTGGCGCCGGAGAGCCAGCCGACCGCTCGGCTAACCGGTAACGAGCCCCGTTTCAAACTTTTTGTGTTATCATTGCAGTCAGTATTTAGGATCAACATGCGAAAAGCATTCACCCTCATCGAACTCTTGGTCGTGATCGCGATCATCGCCATCTTGGCGGCTATCCTCTTCCCCGTTTTTTCCCAGGCGAAGGTGGCGGCAAAGCAAACCCAATCGCTTTCCCAAATGCGGCAATTAGGCATGAGCGTCATGATCTATGCCGGCGACTACGACGACTTTTTCGTCCCGGCTTCTATGCGCGACGTCAATCCGGCCTTGGATCCGACGATTTGGACGCAAGGGCTCTCACCCTACGTCAAAAATGAACAGATTTTCATCACTCCCGACTCAGGCGGGGGATTCGCCGCCAGTTGGGCAACCCGTCGGCACCAGTCGGTTGGCTACAGTGATGCGACCGGGGTCGACCCCAACAGTACCGCCGTCCCCGGAGCCGCGCTCCCAGGAACCGAAGGATTCACCTCTGCGGCCAACTTCAGCCAAGCCGAAGAAACCGCCAAAACCGGACTGTTCGCGGTGACGGCCAACGCGCCCAAAGATGTCACAACGACCAAACACCGGGGCTACGTGTTCAATCCGTACAACGGCCTCAACGACCCAGGCGGCGACTATAAAAAAGGCCTCCCGATGATCAGCGACCGGGACTTGGTCACCGAAACTGGCGACGAAAATTATCCGGCCTCTCCCAGCTTGAGCGCCGGCGCACTTAAGCCGATCAAGTGCCCCTTTGGAGCTGACAAGAAGAATAACGGGCGGGCACCGGTCATCTTTGCCGACGGGCACGCCAAAGTTTACAGTGCCAAATCTTTGAACACATTTGGCAACGTGATCTGGCGATTCCGGTAACGGGGCTCCCAACCGGTAAAATTAGCGGCCGGACACTTGACAGCGTCCGGCCGCGTCAATACACTATCGGTTTCAGGGCCGACCGACGATGAGCGAAGACGAAAACATCTCCCAAGAAGGACAAAGCGCGGAAATCGAACCGGTTTTGATGCAAGCGGCCGACGCCAAAGAGCGGATTGCCGCCGATGCCGTGTTCAGCCTCGCCCCCGGCGTGGTCATTCTGCTGATCGCCGCGGTCGTCTTCTATTACCAACGGAGCCAAGGCGGGCTTTTTTCGGGACTTGGCGTTGTTTTGGGAGTGATCGGCATCGGGTTACTCGGTTTTGGCATTTACCGACTCACCAAAGTCCGGGAAGTCGAAGGACATCCGGTTGAATGCCCGTTCTGCCAGAAAACCAACATTTTGACGGCCGCCCCCGAAAGTGATTTCCGATGTATCCATTGCAACCGGGAAGTGCCCATCGAGGGCGGCAAGATCCTCAACGTCTATCAGGTTCGCTGCGGTTACTGCAACACGCTCAATTACTACAGCGAAAAATCCACTGGGTTGATCTGCGAATCCTGCGACCGGGAGATCCCCATCGCAACCGACGAACAAACGGCGGCCAAAAAGGTCTTTGAAGCCTATACCATCCACGACGACGACCAACCGTACGACCTCATTTTGGTCAAGGCGCCCGACAGCAACGAAATGATCTCCTGCCTTCAGCAGATGTTGGCCTTGAACCGAAACCAAGTGAAAGAATTGTTGGATGAACTTCCACAAACCCTGCTGACCGGGATCCCCAAAAAGAAAGCGGAGCTCTTGACCGCCCAAATTGCCGTTCACAAGGGCGTCGCCGAAAACAAAGTCAGCGGGACCTGAGTCCGCTTTTTTGCCTGAGAAACCGGCGGCGGCCGTCCAACTATTGTAAGTGTGAAGCAGTTGCACCCCGCATTTGTGGCAGTGGTTTCGGCCGCCATCGTTCTTTTTGCAATCGGTTGCGGAGGCGGAGGAAACAGCACGCCCGGCGGAAACACCACGCCGCTTGCCTGCGGGCCCAACTTCCTCACCCCAAACTACGTCCAGGCGACCGACCCCGGCGACAACCAGCCGAACAAGATCCTGACTTGGCCCGGCTTCCCCATCAACGTCTACTTTGCCTCCAACCAGGTCAACACCTACGGCGGCAACAGCTATGACACAAACGATATTTTTTGGGCGGCCATGCAACGGTGGGTGGCGGCAAGCAGCGGAAACATGGTGGTGACCCAGGTAGGCTCTTCTTCAGGCGCCGATATCACCGTCGATGTCAACCAGCTTTCCACGGCTCCCGGGGGCGGGGGCACGCTCGGATTCACTCAAGTCACCTATTACCCCTCGACCGGGCAAATCGTCAGCGCCCACGTGACGATCAACACGTGGCCTGGGATGACGGCTGCCCAGTTCCAAGATGGGCTGAAGGCCACATGCACGCACGAATTCGGCCATGCGCTCTTCCTCCAGGGTCACAGCGACGACAGTCTGGACAATATGTACTACCAAGGCTCTTCGAGTCTAGATAAACCGCTGACCCAGCGAGACCAAAACAGTTTCCTCACCGCCTACTGCGGAACGTTTGCTTCGCGGTCTCGTGCCCGTGGCGAAACCGGCGAACAGCCGGTGACGGTCACCATCGAGTGCAAAGGGCACTAGAAGGCGTTCCCCTGCCTTGGGCGCAGGCTGTCGCGCCCTCACTACGCCCTGGCAACCGGATTTTCAGCGGATGGCCTGTTCGGTCTCGCCGTCGAAAATGTGGATCTTCTCGATGGTGGCAACAAACTTGTGCTCGCTCCCCATCTCCAAGCGGTTTGCCGGATCGAGCGTGGCGATCATGGCGACATCCCCGACCTTCAGGTAGGCGGTGTCTTCCGCCCCGAGCTTTTCGAGCACATCGACCGTTGCCGTGAAGCAGTGGGATTCGTCGACTTTGCCAGCAAGCGAGGCGTCGGAAACATCTTCCGGCCGGATCCCCAGGGTCACCTTTTTGCCTTCCATTCCCGCGGCGGCATGACCCGCTGGCAACGGGAGGGTCAGGTTGGGGGAAACGAACTTTCCGGCTTGGATAGATCCTTCAACAAAGTTCATGGGCGGGGCGCCAATGAACCCGGCAACGAATTTGTTCGCCGGGAAATTGTAGACCGTTTCCGGTTCGTCGCACTGTTGGAGCACCCCGTTGGACATGACACTGATGCGTTGGCCCATCGTCATCGCCTCCACTTGGTCGTGGGTCACATAGATCGTTGTGATTCCCAAGTCGCGGTGGAGCCGGATCAGCTCGGCCCGCGTTTGGATGCGGAGCTTGGCATCCAAGTTGGAAAGCGGCTCATCCATCAAAAAGACTTTCGGCTTGCGCACAATCGCGCGGCCCAAGGCCACCCGCTGGCGTTGCCCGCCAGAAAGCTCCTTGGGTTTGCGGTGCAACAAATGGTCGATGTCGAGCATCTTCGCCGCCTCATGGACGCGGCTGTCGATATCGGCTTTGACCTTTTTGGCTTCTGCAGCATTGGCAATTTGCCAGAGGAAACCCTTTAGTTCACGAAGGCGGAGCCCAAACGCGATGTTGTCGTAAACCGACATGTGCGGATAAAGGGCATAGTTTTGGAACACCATGGCGATATCCCGATCTTTCGGAGGGACATCATTGACCCGGCGGTCACCGATGTTCAAATCGCCTTCGGTCGCCTCTTCCAGGCCCGCGATCATGCGGAGGGCCGTTGTCTTCCCACAACCCGAAGGGCCGACGAGAACCATGAATTCTTTATCTCGAATCTCCAAGTTCAAGTTATCGACGGCTTTGACATCTTTGCCAAAAATCTTTGTGACGCCTTTGAAGCTGACCCCGGCCAAACTGTGAATTCTCCTTTGCCTTTGGTCCAGGCGCCGTTGCCTGACTGGAAGGGATTATAGCCAATCGTGCCGCACGCTACGTCCTCTTCAAAAAAAATGCAGGCCAGACACTGGAATATGCAGCCAAGTTAGAGGCTTTTTAACGTATCATTGACATTAGCGGGTTTCCGCCCGGTCATCGACGACCTGTTTTGAAGCCATGAAAACACGTGCATTCACCCTCATCGAACTGCTGGTGGTCATTGCCATTATCGCAATCCTCGCCGCCATCCTGTTCCCCGTCTTCGCGCAAGCCAAAGTTGCCGCAAAGAAGGCGCAAGCCATCTCCAACGTCAAAAACATCAACACGGCTGCCCAGATCTATCTGTCGGACTACGACGACACGATGCCCATCACCAATATCTGGAACCCGCAGAACAACCGCACCCTCTATAACCGGTTCTGCCCGGTTCCGGCTGAGCAGGCAGCAGCATTCACCGATCAAAGCGGGATCAACGCGTTTAACACGTTCTACGTGAATTCGATGCGGCCCTACCTCAAAAACGAGCAGATCTACGACGACCCCGTCGCCTCCTCGACCACCTCGATCTACACGTTGAGCATTGCCAACGGCATGCCCTACCAAAACATCAACAACAACTACGCGTATGCCTATAACGGCTTGTTGAACAGCTACAGCGCAACGGCCGTCACCAACCCGGCCGGCTTGATCCTGTTCTCGCAAGACGGCAACCGCAAAACCCCCGGTGCTTGGTTCGCCAACCCGTACATGGGTTGCGAAAACGCCAACCGCCTGACGTCCTGCGTCTACAAACCCGGATACGCCGGCTGCAACACGCTGGACAACGGCTCCACCTCGTTCGTCTCGCGCTCCACGGGTGGCGCCGGTTGGGACATGTATAGCGGCCACTGGATCGTCACGTTTGTGGATGGCCACGCCAAAACCCGCAAGATCGGTTCCCGATCCACCGGCCCCACCGATCCGCGGATCGACCCGTTCACCGATTGGCAAGGCACCAACGGTGGCACCAACCTCATGAAGCGCTGGTGGTCGGCAGAAGACCCCGCCGGATGCCACGCCTACCTCTTCCGGCCCGACCTGGACTTCGGAACCTGGGACACGGCGGTCGCCCTGTAATGAAGAACCTCCTTGCCATCGCAATGCTCGCCGCGCTCATGTGCGGCATGATTGCCGGGTGCGCCTCGGACACTGCATCAACCGATGCCGCGCCGAAAGGCAATGCGCCTGAAACTACCACCGCACCCCCAGGGGCCAAAAACCCCGAAGAACGCGGGATGGAAGAAATGCGCAAACAAGGCACCAGCCAACCTGGCGACCAGGATGGCGGCGGCCAAGACGGCAAGTAGCCGTAAGCCGGATCTATTGAGACGGGCGGGGGATTGTCCCCCGCCCGCCCCCATTTTTGCCTCAGTGAGAACTCAGTGGCACTCCGGAACCCCGTTCAAAAAAGCAAGGTCCCGCCACTCGACTATGCCGCCGAGCCAGAGCCTTTTTGACGTATGATTGAGAACGGCGGGTTTCCGCCCGGTCATCAACGACCTGTTTTGAAGCCATGAAAACAAGAGCATTCACCCTCATCGAACTGCTGGTGGTGATCGCGATCATCGCGATCCTCGCCGCAATATTGTTCCCCGTCTTCGCGCAAGCCAAATTGGCTGCCAAAAAGACGCAGTCGCTCAGCAATCTGAAGAATATGGGAACCGCAACTCAGATCTACCTCAGCGATTACGACGACTACTACCCGCAAGGGACCGTTGAAGCGCCAGGGATAGCAGTTGGCGCCACTACGGCCAACCGGTTCGTCCCGACCCCCGACAGCATTGCAACCAATCTCGGTGTCAACCAATCCTTGGTCAACACGGCGCGGTCATTTGTAACAAATGCAATTCAGCCGTATATGAAAAACATTGATATCATTCACGACCCTGTAGCAAACCGTTTTGATGGCGGCACCTTCTCGATGATGGGTGGACTCAAACCGCCGGGAGATTCCAAGGATTTGACCTATACCTACAACGGACTCCTGAATGCATATAGTGCAACTGCTATTGGCAGCGTTGCCGACTTGATCGTCTGGTGGCCGGGTCAGGGCAAACGCTCCCTGATCGGTGGCGGCTACGCCAGCCCCTGGCTCATCTGCCCTCAAGCCGGTGTTCCCTGCGTTTATCAGCCTCAGACTCCCACATGTTCGACGGCCGTCAACGGCCAGGCAAGCTCCTACACGTCCAATTCCAGCGGCCAAGGGTACGACCTGTTTAGCGGTGTCATGACTTTTAACTACGCAGACAGCCACGCAAAGGCCCGGAGAATTGGTGTCAACCAAACGGGCGACCAAGACCCGCGGACGGACCCATTTGCCCGTTATAGCGGTCAATTTGTCGCCAACCGGTCTTGGGATCAGTACTTCTGCCACCCCTACCTGTTCCGACCGGAATTCGACTTTGCAAACTTCGGCCCGAGGACCATCTTCTAGGTTGATGAAAAAGTTCGTTTTCATGGCTTTTGCAACCCTGGCCGCATTCGCTTCCATTGGTTGCAGCAGTGATGCTGGCTCCGATGCGCCGGCGCCAAAAGGCACCAAACCGGAATCAGTCGACCTGACCGACTCCAGCAAGCTCACCCCTCAACAACAGGAACTTGCCAAAGCCCGGGGGGCTAGTGGCGAAGCCTCAAAGGGTGATCAGGGCGAGACCGAAGGCGGTCGTTAGGACGCTCTAAATTGCCAAAGTGGGGGATGGCTAGCCATCCCCCTAACAAAACTTCGTGGCACTCCGGAACCCCCTTCACGCATAATGGGTGTTAATGTCTCAAGACATCCTGCGCATCGTTGCCACCGACTGTGGCTCCACCACCACCAAGGCCATCATGATCGAGCGGAACGCCGAAGGCCAATACCGGTTGGTTGCCCGGGGCGAAGCCCCAACCACGGTCGAAAAACCCTTTGAAGACGTCACGATCGGCGTCACCAACGCCATGACCGAACTCGAAGAGGTCAGCGAAGGCAAGGTTCCAGATGGTTTCACTGCCAAGCGGCGAAACCTCCTCAAAGACGGGCACGTCTGGCGCATGGTCAAAGACGGGAAAAGGGATCAAGAACGTGCCGGCGAATTCGACGGCAGCGACCTCTATGTCAGCACATCCAGCGCCGGGGGCGGGCTGCAAATGATGGTCGCCGGAGTTGTCAAATCGATGTCCGCCGAATCTGCCGAGCGGGCCGCCCTCGGGGCCGGAGCCATCCTGATGGACACTCTGGCCGTCGACGATGGCCGCAAAGACTTTCAAAAGGTTGAGCGGTTGCGCAAACTTCGCCCCGACATCATCCTCATGTCCGGCGGAACCGATGGCGGCACAAAAATCCACCTCATCGACATGGCCGAAGTCATCCGCCGGGCTGACCCCAAGCCGCGGTTCGGCGACATGAAGCTCCCCGTCATCTACGCCGGCAACAAGGATGTCCGGGAAGAAGTCAGCGAAGTTCTCGGCGACTCCATCGCCCTCAACGTGGTCGACAATTTGCGGCCGACCCTGGACAGCGAAAACCTCGACCCGGCCCGGGAAGAAATCCATGAGCTGTTCTTGGAGCACGTCATGCAACAAGCTCCTGGTTACAACAAGCTGTTGGAATGGGCGAGCTACGACGTAATGGCGACTCCCAACGCAGTCGGCAAACTGCTCAAGTCGTATGCCGATCAAGAAGGGATCAACATCCTCGGAGTCGATATCGGCGGGGCAACCACCGACGTCTTTTCCGTATTCGACGGCATCTATAACCGGACGGTCTCGGCCAACCTCGGCATGAGCTACTCGATCTGCAACGTGCTCAAGGAAACCGGCACCACCAACATCGCCCGCTGGTTGCCGTTCGAAATCGACCCGTACGAAGTTCGGAACCGCCTGCGCAACAAAATGATCCGCCCCACGACGATCCCGCAGGCCTATGAGGACCTGCTGATTGAACAGGCGGTCAGCCGCGAGGCCCTGCGCCTTGCATTCGACCACCACAAATCGCTCGCCCGGTCGCTCAAAGGCGTCCAACAACAGCGCGATGTCGGACAGATCTTTGAACAGCAAGAATCGGGCTCGACGCTCATCAAAATGATGAAGTTGGACATGATCATCGGCTCCGGAGGGGTGCTCAGCCACGCCCCGATGCGCGCCCAAAGCGCCCTGATGATGATGGACGCCTACCAACCCGAAGGCATCACCATGCTCACGGTGGACAGCATCTTCATGATGCCCCACCTCGGCGTGTTGAGCGAGCACTTTTTTGAAGCCGCCAAACAAGTGTTCGACTATGACTGCATCGTCAAATGCGGCCACTGCATCAGCCCGGTCGGCACCGGCAAAGAAGGTGAACCCATGGTCACTGTTACCGGCGACGGCATCAACGAATCCGTCCAAGTTGGGCAGATCAAAGTCATCCCACTCGGGCGGCACGAGTTCAAAAACGTGACCGTCACCCCGACCAAAAACTTCGATGTCGGGGCGGGCAAAGGCAACAGGGTTGAAGCGAAATTGGAAGGGGGTACGGTCGGCATCGTCATCGACGGCCGCGGCCGGCCACTCGTCCTCCCCACGGAAAACGCCACCCGAATCGCCAAACTCCGCGAATGGTTGGAAGCCATGGGATTGCCGTTGCCCAAGTAATTGGTTGCACGCACCTGAGATCTTTGCGGCGGTTCAGACAAACTGCTTTGCATCCGCCGCCATGTAAACATTTGGCGGCGCACCGCCTTTGAATCACCCACAGGCTTTGGATCTGATCCGGATGACCGTGGTGGAAGCGCAAATTCTTGGGTGAATCGTCCCACAATCCCGTGCCGGGTTTGCCAAGTTTACAGAAGAACTTAATGTCGTATATATTGATAATAAGTTCTCTTATATGTTTTTCCAATTGCCTACATGATATATAACAACTTAGGCACCAAGGGGAGCGGGAAAGGATTGTTGGAGACAGCCTTTTCGACCTTTTTCGATTGGTCTAACCGATCCCCCTTGGAACACAGACCTTTACCGGTTGCTAGAAGCTAAAGTTCCTCAATCTTTGCCAATAGGGCCTCTTGCCCGCCCAACGGCCTACCGTTCTGGATTCGACAACCCGAAAATATTTCCTGGTTGCCGATGGATCGGCACCTCTGGGAAGAGAGATGGATTTCAAGAACCTTACGCTGGTTGCCCTTGCGGCCACATGCGGCGCCGCCTGTGCCGACGAACCGGTGACCGCCAAATTGGATATGCCGGTTTACAGCAAGTACGTCTGGCGCGGCATCAACTTCATCGACGACCCCGTCTTCCAACCTTCAGCCAACCTGGCCTGGCACGGATGGAACCTCAACTTCTGGGGTGATTACGACATCAACGGCTCAAAGAGGTTTGACGAGTGGGATACGACGGTCAGTTATTCGGCTAGCGGCCCCCAAGGCTCTTGGAGCCTTGGCTACATCGACTATGCCTTTCCTCTCGGCCCCATTCGAACGGCCGAGTTTTACGGCAGCTTCACCTTCAGCGGGGACTTCAGCCCAACGATCCAGGTCAACATGGATGTCGACGAGGCCGACAAGGCGGTCTATGGCCGCTTTGGGGCCAGCCGCCAACTCGAGACGCCGGTTGGCGCGATCGGTTTGGGAGGCTGGGTCGGGTACGGCAACCGAACCCACAACAGCTATTACTATGGCAACGGTCGGAGCGGTTTTGCCGACTTCGGTTTGGAGGCCACCTTTACCCGCACCCTCTTCCGGGGGACGGACGGCTACCTCAAGGTCGGATACGCCGGCTTTCTGGACTCCAAAAACCTGCAGGGCGCGCCGAACCGCACCAATTTCACCTTCGGAATCGGGTTCACAGCGGGATTCTGACCCACTAGTTCTTGGCCCGCAATGCCCCCGGCAAAATCGCTGGGGGCATTTTTTGTGCTGAACGGGGCTACCAGCCCTCAAGCCTCTCGTATTCATGCCGAAGATGGGGATGTGCCGGGTTCTGCCCGGCCACTCCACCCCAAGGATCGGGGTGGGAAACGCAACGGACGGCGCGACAGAACAGGAAACTGCCGTGCAATTACTGGACAAGCTTTTCGGGCCGCAATCCCGCAACCTGAACCGGGCGATGGATCTGACCACGCAACGGGCGGGCCTCATCACGCGGAACTTGGCCAATGTGAACGTCCCCAATTACAAGCGCCAAGACATCGACTTCGGCATTGAGCCCGAAGGTGAAGACCAAAGCAGTATTTCCACCCTCCGGACGCGGCGCTCCCGCATGGATGGAGACAACGAGTCCCGACCCGTGCGGTTGGATGGCAACAGCGTGAACTTGGAGGACGAAGTCATGTCGATGGCCGAGATGGAAGTCCGCTATCAATTGATGACCGAAATCACAAGCCGCTACTTCTCCGGATTAAAAAGCGTGATCCGGGAGGGTAGATGATGACACTGGGCTCAGCATTGCGGTCCAGCTCTTCCGGCCTCCACGCCGAGCGGATGCGACTTGATGTCGTTTCGGCAAACATCGCCAACGCCAACAGCGTCAGCACCCCGGGCAAAGAAGCCTACCGCCGCAAAATCGTCGTCCTCGAACCGACTGACGAGGGGCCGAGGATCGAAAGAATCGTCGATGACCCTTCGGACCTCCGTGCCGTCACCGAGCCAGATAACCCGCTCGCCGACGCCGAAGGAAAGGTCTATTACTCCAACGTCAACCCCGTGCTCGAGATGGTGAACATGATGTCCGCCACCCGGGCATACGAAGCAAACGTCGCCGCTTTCAACTCCACCAAGGGGATGATGATGGCGGCCCTGAACATTGGGAAGGTTTAAGGCTGAGCCATGCGCATCGATGCCTCGATCAATCCCGCCAAAACCCTTGCGAAGCCACCGCAAGCCGAAACAGGCGAAAAGTCTGAAAACTTCGGCCAAATGTTGATGGACGCCATCAAGGAAGTCAACTCAGCCCAGTCCGACGCGACCAAGCTGCAAAACGACCTTATGGCGAATCGACCGGTGGAAACACACGACCTATTGATCGCAATGGAACGGGCCAGCACGGCCTTGCAACTCATGATGCAAGTCCGGAACAAAACGCTGGAAGCCTATCAAGAGATCAGCCGCATGCAAGTCTAGCGGCTAGGAAATGAACACCGGTCAGCGGGACACACATGGGTGCCTTACTCGACCGAATCAGACAATGGTGGGACACCGCCGACCGAACGCAGAAAATGGTCACGGTGTTCGGCGGGGCGTTTCTTGCGCTTTTGCTTGGACTCACAATCTTCTTTGCCGGAAAGCCGAAGATGCAGCCCGTCATACCCGGGCTCAGCGATGCGGAGCGAGGCGGCATTTACGATGAGCTCACCAAGGGCGGGTTCCAAGTGGAAATCACTCCCCAGGGAGAAGTCGTCGTCCCCAACCAAGATGTCCCCAGGGCCAAGATGTACTTGGCCACAAAGAACAAGCTCCCGAAAACAAGCACGGGTGGCATGGACCTCATCAACTCCATCGGAATCGGCGATAGCCAGAAGAAGGAGAATGAAAAAATCATCGCTGCCAAAACCGCCGAGCTTGCCCAGTCCATCATGACCATGCCCGGGGTGGCCAACGCCCAGGTTCACCTTGCCGCTGGAAAAGATTCGCCCTTTGGCGACCAAACCATCCCGCCGACGGCCGCTGTGCGCATCACCGAATCCAACGACGGGGCGCTCACCCAAGACAACGGCAAAGCGATCGCCCGGTTGGTCCAAAACGCCATTACCGGGATGACCCCCAAGAGCGTCACCGTTGTTACAGATTCCGGCCGCATGATCTACGACGGCGAAGAAGCCAATTCTTCCGGAACTTTGGCCAGCAAGAAGATGGAGGCCGAATCGGCCGAAGCCAAAAGGAGGGCCGCCGAACTCCAGCGAGAACTCGACATGGTTTTTGGCAAGGGCAACACCATCGTCCAAGTCGATGTCCAGCTCAACATGGACACGACTACCATCAAAAAGGATGAAACGGTGCGCACCGGAGATCCGACGGTAGAAGAGTCGGCTACGGAGACGATGGTCTCCAGCACTTCGGAACCGCTCAATGGCGTCGGTGCAGAAAGCAACATCCCGGGCCAGAACAACGCGAAAGTCAACTCGGACAAGAATTCCAACTACCAAAGCGACCAAAAAACCAAGCACTACCCCACGACCAACACCCAGACGGAAATTGAAAAGGCGGCGGGGGAGATCATTGGCATGAACGTGAGCGTGTTTGCCAACAGCGGAGTCATCAAGGATCTAAAACCGCTGCAGAGCCGGGTCGCCAACTATGTCGCGCCTTGGAAGGGCAACCCCAAATTCACGGAATCTGTCACCGCGGCTGAATTCAGCAATGAGGCGGCAAAGTCCCAAAAGGCCGCGAGCGACGCCGCCGCCAGCGCTGCCCAAATGCAACAGGTCATCTCGCTCCTCCCCATTGGAGCGCTCATTGCCGTTGCCGCAATCCTCATCAAATCCCTGACCGGCACCATCAAAAGGTCGCAGAACCAAACCCTGGTGCTTTCCAACGGCGACAAACTCACCATCCCCGTCAACAGCGACCCCAAACTGTTGGCCCTCATCGACCAGGCAACCCGGCCCGCCCCAGAAGCCCTCCCCGACTATCAGGAACTCGAAGAGATCATCGAAGAGTCCGTCGACGAGAACGGCGATGTCGTGGTGACGACCCGCAAACGCAAGAAAGGGATGTACGAAGACGAAGGCGAAGAGGACCCCGATATCGAATCCATCAAACGCAAAGTCGACGTGCCGCTCGAACAGATCCGCAAGATGTCGCGCAACAACCCAGAAGCCGTTGCCATGCTCCTGAAAAGCTGGATGATGGAGGAGGCGAAGTAGATGCGCAAGAAAGCCATCGAACTCACCCCCAGGCGCAAGGCGGCAATCATCTTGGCCGTCATGGGGCCGGAATTTGCCGGGGAAATCCTCAAACACTTCAACGAAGACCAAGTCGAAGCCATCTCGATGGAGATCGCCCGGTTGGAAAAGGTCTCGCCAGAGCTCAAAGCCCGCATCATCTCTGAATTCCATGAGATGGCCCAAGCCCAAGAATTCATTGCCGAAGGCGGGGTGGACAGTGCTAAAAAGGCCCTCATCGCCGCATTTGGTGAGGACAAAGCCGGTGAACTGACCAAAAAAATCGTTTCGGCCATGCAGGTCGTCCCGTTCGAATTCCTCAAACGAGCCGACCCCCAACAGCTCCTCAGCTTCATCCAAGAGGAGCATCCTCAAACAATCGCCTTGATCTTGGCCTACATGAACACAACCCAGGCGGCGACCATCATCAGCAAACTGCCGGCCGATTTGCGAGGCGAAGTAGCCGAACGCATCGCCGCCATGGACCAAACCCCGCCGGAAGTCATCCGGTCCGTCGAATCCATCTTGGAAAAAAAGGTCTCCAACGTCATCAACACCGAAATGACTAAAGCTGGGGGGCCCAAATCGCTGGTGGATCTGCTGAGCCGCGTCGACCGGCAGACGGAGCGCCTGATCTTGGATGCCCTCACCGAGAACAACCCCGAACTCGCCGATGAAGTCAAGAACATGATGTTTGTCTTTGAGGACATCGTCCAACTTGACGACCGCGCCGTCCAATCCATCCTCAAGGAAGTCGATTCCAAGGATCTCGGCACCGCCCTCAAAGGCGTCAAGCAAGAAGTCCAAGAAAAGATCTACCGTAACATGTCCGAACGGGCCGTGAACATGCTCAAAGAAGACATGGAATTCATGGGGCCGGTCAAGATGCGGACGGTCGAGGAAGCCCAACAAAAGATCGTGGCCGTCATCCGCCGTCTGGAAGAATCCGGGGAAATCGAAATTGGACGGGACGAGGAGGAGATCCTTGTCTAGGGCCGTTATCGGGCGGAACATCCTGCGGCAAGCCGTCCCCCACGGGACGTTCTTGGATCAGCTGCAGACCACTCATGCCGTGGCCGCCCAAGACCCCACGGCCAAGCTCACCAAATCCCAAATCGACCAAAAATTTGCCGAGGCGCACGACCAAGGCGTCCGGCTCGGTTATGCCGCCGGATTTGCCCAAGGCGAAGCCAAGGGAATCGAAGCCGGGCTTGAAATCGGCGAGATGAGAATCCGGGAAGAACACGAGGCGGGCCATGCGGAGGCGATTGCTGCATTCGCCCAAGATTTGTCTCGGTTGCTCTCGGAAACCCAAAGGAACATCGAGCAGTGGTACCAGGAGACCGAGGAGCAACTCGCCGTCCTCGCGGTCGAAATCGCCCGGCGGGCCGTCAGCCAGGAACTGTCCCTCAACCCTGACGTGGTCGTCGCAATCAGCAAACAGGTTCTTCAAGAAGTCACGACCGGGAACCATGTCCGGCTCCGGGTCAACCCGGTTCAATCCGCAACCTTAGAAGCCCGTCGCGAGGAGATCATCCGCTCGGTCTCGCATATCCGCGACATCGAAGTGGTTAGCGACCCAAAGATCGAAAACGGCATTGTTGTTGAATCCGACAGCGGCGTCGTCGATGCCAGGGTGGAGACTTATCTCCACCGCATGGCCGATCACATCTCCGAAGAGGCGGCATAAGCGATGCAGGCTCCCCAATTCAAGAGCGCAATGCGCGCGATCGACTCCGTGCACCGGTTCGAGGTGATGGGGCGCGTCACCCAAGTCGTTGGGCTCGTCATCGAATCCGCCGGGCCGTCGGCCCGGATTGGAGACCTATGCATCATCGAAGCCGAACCCGGCCAGCCCGGAATCCGTTGCGAAGTCGTTGGATTCCGCGGTGAAAAGGTCTTGATGATGCCCCTGGGCGAAATCAGCGGGGTCAAATCCGGGTGCCTCGTCAAAGGCACGGGGCATTGCCTGCGCGTCCCCGTTGGCGAAGGGCTCTTCGGCCGGACAATGGATGCGCTCGGCCGCCCGATCGACGGCAAAGGGCCGCTGGCCGTCCACAACCACTACCCCGTTATTGCGCAACCGCCCAACGCGATGGAGCGGCAGATGATCCAGCATCCTTTTGAAACCGGGGTCCGGGCCATCGATTCCATCTTGACGATGGGCGTTGGGCAACGGGTCGGAATCTTTGCCGGATCCGGCGTCGGGAAATCAACTCTGCTCGGGATGATCGCTCGGAATGGGCAATCCGATGTCAACGTCATCGCCTTGGTCGGCGAGCGCGGACGCGAAGTCCGCGAATTCATCGAAAACGACCTCGGCCCCGAAGGGTTGGCTCGGAGCATCATCATTTGCGCCACCAGCGACGAGCCGGCCCTTATGCGCATCAAGGCGGCCCTGAGCGCCACCGCAATCGCCGAGTACTTCCGCGATCAAGGCCTGAACGTGATGCTGATGATGGACTCCGTGACCCGGTTTGCCATGGCCCAGCGCGAAATCGGGCTGGCGATCGGCGAGCCGCCGAGCACAAAGGGGTACACGCCCAGCGTTTTCGCCCTTTTGCCAAAATTGATGGAACGCGCGGGTTGCGGACCAAAAGGGGCCATCACCGCGATTTACACGATCTTGGTTGATGGGGACGACACCAACGAACCCATCGCCGACGCAGCCAGATCCATCCTGGACGGCCACGTCGTTTTGGACCGCAAGCTCACCTCCAAGGGCCACTACCCCCCGATTTCTATCCTGCAAAGCCTCAGCCGGGTCATGCCGATGGTCACCGACGAAGGTCATGTCCGCAACGCCGCCCGGTTGAGGGAACTCATCGCCGCCTATGCCGACATTGAAGACCTGGTGTCCGTCGGCGCTTACAAACCAGGATCCAAACCCATTGCCGACGAGGCGTTGGATAAATGGGACCGCATCAACGCCATGCTCCGGCAGGGGAAATCGGAAAGCACCCCGATGGCCGACGTGCAACTCGTCTTGAACCAACTCGTCAACTGATATGTTCAAATTCCGACTTCAAACCGTTCTTGAACTCCGCCAAAAGGAACTTGAAGAAACCGAACTGGCTCTCCAACTTGCCCGAGGAAAGAGGTTGGACGCGGAAAGCGACCGCCAAGGGATTGACCGGCTCATGGCGCAGTTGAGAGGCTCCAACCCATCCACATTCCAAGGGCGGCTAGACGCCTGCGCCTACAACGACCGGCTGGAAGACGAAGCAAGGGCGTTGGACAGCCTAACCAGTGTCCTCAGAGCCGAAGAGGAACAGGCTGAGGCAAAGTGGATCGAGGCCCGAAAAGAAGTCAAAGCTCTTGAAAACCTGAGGGAAAAGGCTCTAGCCGAGCACAATGCGGAGGTCAACCGCAAGGAACAAGCCGCTCTGGACGAATGGGCAACCATGCGGAGGGTGGCATGAACCTGAGGGTGCGGGGGTTTGAGGGCACGCAAGCCCGGATCGCCGAAATCAAATCCCGACTCGCACAACTCGAACAAAGGACGACTCCCACGCCTGCCCCGGTCGCCCAACCCTCCATGGGCGGGCAGATCGACAAGCGATCGGGTGCGCCGAGCCGCCTTGGAGCCGGGTTCACCCTCCCCATGGATGGCAACGCCCCGCTTAACCCGATGATGCTGGGCCAGATCGCCCCACCGCAGGGGCCAGAAGGAGGCGACCTCCGGACCTTGGCCACCCAAATCGCCGAGAAGTACGGGATCGACCCCGCTTTGTTCCAGTCTCTCGTCGAACAAGAGAGTTCGTTCAACCCCCGCGCCGTTTCTTCGGCAGGGGCCATGGGGCTCACACAACTGATGCCCAAAACGGCTCAGGCCATGGGTGTCGCCGACCCCTATGACCCCGTGCAAAGCCTGAACGGCGGTGCCAAATACCTTTCCCAGATGCTCAAAGAATTCGGCGGTGACCGCAGCCTTGCCTTGGCCGCATACAATGCCGGACCCGGGGCCGTCAAGCGGTTTGGGGGGATCCCCCCGTTTTCTGAAACCCAAGACTATGTCCGCAAAATCTTGGGGCGGATTGGAGGTAACTGATGTCCGAAGAAGCCAAAACCAAACCTAAGGGAAAGAAGGGGCTGGTGATCGCCCTTGCCGTTGCCCTCCCGCTTCTTATTGCTGGCGGAGTGGTGGGGGCCGCCTACGCCGGCGTTGTCAAAATCCCCGGGCTCAAACTCCCTGGTATGAAGGCGGCATCAACAGCCGCTGCCAACTACACGGACAAGGAAGACAAAAAGCCCGAGGCTAAGCCGGTTGAACCCCAGGCGACCATCGAACCTGAACCAAAGGCTGAGCTCGCGCCCACCCCCAAACCGGAAACCGATCCTGACCTCGGGGCAAAAAAGCTTGCCGGTATCTGGAACAACCTCAACGCCCCAGATATCGTGCGGATCGCGGCGACATATGAGGACGCCAACTTTGCCCGGGTTTTGAGCAAGATGGATTCCGAAAAGGTGGCGAAAGTGTTGGCAGAAATCAAAGACTCCAAAAAAGCGGCTGCCATCAGTCGGCTGATCGAAAGCCAAGCCAGTGCCATCCCGCCCGAACAGCCATACTGACCCTGTGGAGTTTGGAAAGCCCCCGGCAGACTTCCCCGTAGAGGCCGGCCTTGTGCAGCGGCTTGTTGCATCGCAGTTCCCCCAATATTCTGGGCTGGCTTTGCAAGAAGTCGAATCGGGTTGGGACAATTCCATGTTCCGGCTTGGCAAGGACCTTGCCGTTCGCTTGCCTCGCAGGGAGGATTCGCTGGCTTGCACCCAAGCTGAAATCGAGTGGCTCCCTTTGTTGGCAAAGCAGCTCCCGCTCCCAACGCCGGCCCCCCTCCATTTCGGGCAACCAGACCGCGACTTCCCCCATCCGTGGACGATTGTGCCTTGGCTCCCTGGAAAGCCGGCCGATTTGTTCCCTCCCGCTGCTTCGGAGCCGGCTGCCCTGGCCCGGTTCTTTGAGGCCTTGCATAAACCAGCGCCCGCGAATGCGCCCGTTAACCCCTACCGGGGGGTGCCGCTCCCGGATATGGATCGACGCCGCCAATCATCGGGAGATCCCATCGAACCGCACCTCACCCGGCACCAGATTGAGCAGTGGAATCTGTCCCTGGAAGAGGATTGCCCCGGATCAGCTTTGTGGATCCATGGCGACCTCCACCCGATGAATGCCTTGACAGAAGGAGGCCGATTTGCGGCAATCCTCGATTGGGGCGACCTCACATCTGGCGACCCGGCTTGCGACCTCGCCCGGTTCTATATGTTTTTCCAAGATCCCGATGCCATTTGGGCGGCCACCCGCGACCCTGGGGTCGTCCGCCGGGCTCAGGGATGGGCGCTCCACTTTGGCGTGACCCACCTACGGCATGGGGAACACGGCCAGCCCCGCCATGGCGAGATCGGGAAGCAAACCCTGGAAACCCTGGAGCGGGCAAGCCTCATGCGCTAAATTACGGGCCGGTACAATTCCTAACCCAAATCCGGCTGTAGCTCAGTGGATAGAGCACTGGTCTTCGGAACCAGGTGTCGGGGGTTCGAATCCCTCCAGCCGGGCCAAACCTACTTTTTCAGTGTCCACGCCCGCAAGGCATCCGGGTGGTCGGTGTTCAGCCAATCGACCCCCACCTTATCCATCAGCCCCCAGAAATCGGCCCGATCCGGCACACCCCAAAACCGGCTCTTCCGCCCTTCGCTGCGAACGGAATCGGCAAACCCCTTGGCTTTGTTGAAGTTCTCTGGTGGAAGCTCAACGTTTTTGTTGTAGCCAACCCAAGACCACGCTTCGCTGACTAGGGGCATGCGGCGGACGGATATCCCTTTTCCCAGATCATCGCGTCGTCCGTCCAGGGCCAACCACCCCGTCGGGTCTTTCAAAATCAAGTCGACAGGCCGGTCTCCGCTCACCACGACCCGGACGGCGCGGATGGCAGAATCGGTCGAAAATGTCTCCGGGTGGGCGGACACCTGCCGCACCAGCAGCGGATACACCCTTTCCCCTTCTTCTTTGATGTCGACCAGGAGGGTGACTTCCGGCCAGTCTTTGGCAAGCTTTCCATCGACCTTCATTAAATCCGCCAACGGCTTTAGATATATGTCGCCCAAGGTGCCGCCTTTTGCGGCGTCGGCCCTTTCGTGCCCCACCCGGAGTTCGCCATCAATCAGGAACACATCGGCCTCAATTGAGCACATCCCTGCTTCTAATGCCCCCCAAAGGGGCTTGGATTGGGCGTAATCGTTGTGCGAATGGCCCCTGACAACCGGCGAGGGCAAGGTCGCCATCAGGCCCAAAATCAAGAGTCCAACCATGCTGCCACCAACCGCCAGAGCCTACCGCGCGTCCAGGTATCGTAACCAAATCCTCATGAAAACTTTGACCGCCGCCACGATTTTTGCCTGCGCTGCTGCCGTATGGGCCAACCAAGGGGTGCCGGCGCAAGACCCCAAAATCTTGCTGCCGGGAGACAAAGCCCCGGCGATCAAAGTGGCCAAGTATTACCAAGGCCAAGAAATCAAAGCTTTTGAAAAGGGCAAGGTTTACGTCGTCGAGTTCTGGGCCACCTGGTGCGGTCCCTGTATCGAATCGATCCCCCATCTCAACGACCTTAGCCTCAAGCTCAAAGGCAAAGCCGAATTTGTTGGGGTCAACATCTGGGATGAAGAGGATGGCCAAGATGCCCGGATCAGCGGGTTTGTGAAGAAAATGGCGGCCAAGATGAGCTACCGAGTCGCCGTGGACACACCGCAAATGGATATGACTTCCAAATGGATGGAAGCCAGCTACAGCGACGGAATCCCTACCGCGTTCATCATCAACCAAGAGGGTCTCGTCGCATGGATCGGCCACCCGATGGAGATTGAAACACCACTCATGCAAGTGGTTGAGAAGAAGTTCGACATAACTGCCGCCCGCACGGCCAGGGAGGCCGAAGTCAAGAAGCAAATCGAGCAAAACGAACTGCTCGACCAGATCACGGGAGCCGAAGAACTTTACAAGCAAGGCAAAAAGGACGAAGCAATCAAAATCCTGGATGCCCTTGCAGAGAATGAAACCGTCGGAGGCAACGCCAAGATGGCCAAACTCGGCCTCTACGCCGGGGACAACATCCCGGCCGCTAAGGAAATGATCAAATCCATGGCGAAGGGCGAGTTTGGGGACATCGCCAATTTGGCGTTTTTTAGCTACGAGCAAGCGATCGATAAGGCCGGCAACCGGGAGCTCGCCGTATTCACATCCGACCAGATCCTGGAAAACCTCAAACACGACGACGCCTTGGTGCTGTTTTCCGTCGCCCCCGCCTACAGTGTTACTGGGGAGCACAAAAAGGCCCTCGAAATCCTTAACCGTGCACTCAAGGCCTTTGACTCTTCACCCTATGCCCAAGACGAGCAGATGAAGAGCCTCCGCAAGGAAATTGAAAACGCGGCTGCCAAGGAAAAGGCAGCGATCGGGGGCTGAACGCCCTTGGGGAAAAGTTTGCGGCACGACCGCGCCTGGCATAGGTAATTTCCGCACATGTCGCGGTTTCTTGCCTGTTTGTTTTGCGTGTTCGCCTCTGTTGGTGCCTTTGCCCAAGAATCCGAAGTTTTGCTACCCGGGGACAAAGCCCCGACATTCGAGTTCGGGAGCGTCATCCTTGGCCATCCAGCCCCCACCTTGCAACGGGGTACAAACTACCTTCTCTACTTTTGGTCTCAAGCCAATTTCGATTCGCTTGAATACGATGCGGACACGATTAGGCAGATCTCGGCCGATAACCCCGGGCTCAGTGTCATCGTCGCCAACATCGATTCGGCAGAAACCCGGTACCGCGAATACGACGCCATGGCCCGCGGACTATTCCGGGGTCAATCCCGGATTGCATTGGTTCAGGACACTGGTTCCCAAGTCTTGGGCCGACTCTGGTACAAGGCCAGCCTGGCCGACTCGAATATCTCATTTTTTGTAAATAAACATGGCTATATCGGAGCCATTGGGGAACCAGAATTCGCCGAAGCCGCCTTCCAACTATTCCAAGATGACAACCTCGATATGGCCCGGTCGCGGAAGGTGCGGACGGACGAAATCAAAGCCCGATATGCCGCCAACGCCCCCTTGCGGCAAGCCAACTCGGTCATCAAAAGCAACATCGGCAAACCGGAGGCCGCCTTCCAACTCGTCCTCAACCAAATCGAAACTCAAGAGGTGGAGCCAGAACAGTTCGGAACTCTGTGGAACATGCTCTTGGCGATCGCGAAATGGTCGGTACTAGACTCTGGCGACCCCAAGCGGGGCATCGCCTTTGCCCAACAGGTCCAAGGCAAGCTCGACCCAGAACTTTATGCCGGGCTCTCTGACTGGCTGGCCTTCGAAGCGTTTTGCCAAATGTTCATCAGCCCCGACCAAGCCATGGCGACTTTGACCAAAGCGGGGGAAGAAGAGGCCGAAACCGCCTACCTCAGCTTGTTCTTGGTGCTCATCGACATGGATGGGGACGTCCCCATGCGGAAGCTGACGAAATCTGAAAAGGAGTCGTTTGCTAAAACGTTCAAAGCGATTTTCGATAAGAGCGGATCTGACCTGATCCAAATCGACTGCCTGCACCGCACCATCCAAATGGGGCAATGGGATGAAGCAAAACAAATGGCGGCCAAGCTCCAAGAAAGCGACCTCCTCACATCCACCGAGCGCGACGCGGCCATCCAAGCAATCGACGCCGCTCGGTCGTTTGACAAGCCGTTTACAACCGTGCTCAACGGCAACACAAAGCCTTACCCAACCGGGGCAGAGGCCATTGCCGGGCTCATTGCCGACGGTGGCGGGGCGATGGTTTCCGATGTTTTTGAGTTTGCCGCAGCAGAAAGCCTCAGCGGGGTTTATGGCACCGAAGACTTCGAAGCCATCCTCGAGACCGTCGGTGACCTCTACAACATTAGCCCGGGCGAGACCCCATTCCTCGTCTTGGCCGATTCATCGAAACTGTCCGACGAAGACATGCGGACGTTTTTCGGCTATTTCACCGAGTCATTAGATCTGCTCCCCACAACGGCAGTGAGGATCATCCGGCAATACGACGGCAAACAATCAAAAGCCCCATTTGCCAAAGACCTCGCCGACATGCTGGCCAAATCCGAAGACTACCGGTCGATCTATCTGGACGAAACCTCGGAATTCCTCGAAGAATCCCTTGCCATGGCCGAATTGTTGATCCGATCCGGCGACAAACCAGCGGCCGAAAGGATGCTCAACAAATGTCGCCAACAACTCTTTGAATATTCACCCGGGCTTTCCACCACGCCAGACGACTATTTCTACCCCTCGTATCTTTACTACCTTTCCCTCGTGGCCCGGGCCGGGCGACCTTAGAGCACGATCGCGGCGGGTAAACAGGGGCCGAAAATGAAGATCGGCCTCTTCACCGCCCTGTTCGGAGATAAACCGCTCACCGAAGTCCTCGACATCGTCCAATCGCTTGGCATCGGTGCCGTGGAAATTGGGGCTGGTGCCTATCCGGGCTCTCCCCACCTTGATGTCGAGAAGCTGTTGCAAAGCAAGGAGGCCCGCGATCAGTTGCATGCCGAATTGGCACGGCGGGGGCTGGTTCTCAGTGCCATTTCCGTGCATGGCAATCCCCTCCACCCGGTTAAGTCCATCGCCGTAGACCACCACAACGCATTCCGCCGGGGGGTGGAACTGGCCCATGCGCTTGGCATCGAAAGGGTTAACGGATTCAGCGGCTGCCCGGGCGACAATCCGGATGCGAAAAACCCAAACTGGGTCACTTGCGCTTGGCCCGATGAATTCCGAGACATCCTCGCCTACCAATGGTCTGTCGCGTTGCCCTACTGGCAAGAACAAGCGGATTTCCTCGAATCCAAAAACGTCAATTTCGGCATTGAGATGCACCCAGGATTCCTGGCCTACAACAACGAATCCTTGCTGACGCTGCGCAACGGGGCCGGCAAAAACGGTCACCGGATCGGGGCCAACTTCGACCCATCTCACCTGTGGTGGCAAGGCATCGACCCGTTGGCCGCCGTTCGGCAACTTGGTCGCGAAGGTGCCCTGTTCCATGTTCACGCCAAAGACACGAGGATCGACCCGGAAACGGCCCGGATCAACGGCAACCTGGACACCAAGTCCTATGGCGACATCGCCGGCCGGTCATGGGTGTTCCGCTCGGTCGGCTACGGCCACCCGGTGGAATGGTGGAAGGACTTTGTCTCCGTCCTGCGCACCGTTGGCTACGACTTCGTCTTGAGCATCGAACACGAAGACGGTCTGATGACATCGACGGAAGGCCTTTCCAAGGCGGTAGAGGTTCTCAAGCAAGCCGTCATCGCCGAAGAGGCCGGCCCGATGTTCTGGGCCCGCGACTGAGGGCGCGCCGGGGGCCGGTTCAGGATTTCCTCGGCCGCCCCCCATCCGGCCCGCATGAGACTGGAAAACACCAGGGACATCGTCTGAATTCGCCGCAACCCCGGCCCTTGCCAACCGTCTAACCCCGTATAGCCATGACCCTGGCGCTCGTACCCCTCCTCCTCGGCCAAGCTCCCACGTTCGAGCAACTCGAACAGATGAAGCAGGATGCCATCAACAAGCTCACCGGGTTCAAAGGAACCTATGTGATGGTCAGCATCCCCCAAGAAGGGGCGGGCATGCGCCAAGAAGTCACCTTGACCATCTCCCCCGATGGCCGCCGGACAAAGCTCTATACCGAAGGCCTTGATGTTGCCGAGAGTGCCTACAACAAAAAAAGGAAATGGACGGCCTATCTACTGGACAAGGCTTATGAAATGGATGAACCGGAGGGTGGGATTGAGTTGCCACCGAACGCCCCAAAACTCACCCCAGCCGCGGGCGAGATGTCTCTGACACTGGACGACTTGGGACCCCGGTTCGCCACCAACCCGAGCCCAACCGTTACCGCGGCCACCGAAGACACGGTGGACGGCAAAAAGCTCACCCGTTACGACGCCAAGACAATCAGCCCGACCCAAAAATCCCAGGTTCAAATCACCCAATGGTTTGAACCCAAGACATTCGTGTTGCGACAATTCGAAATCACCAAAACCACCGAAGGGCGGGTCAGCCGCATCAAAGGATATTTGATCAAAGACTCGATCAACACCAAGGTTGATCCCAGCGAATACGACCTCCCCGCCGCCTATTCCGGGTTCAAGAAGATCAAGCCCCGCTAGGTGGCCCAAGCCCCCCGGTTTGAATTCAAACCCATAGGTATAATCCGCGCTTGGCCCTCGGGCCGGAGGCTTTTCGTTTGAACTCCCGAAACAGTTGGTTTCTCATCCTTGTAGTCGCCCTGACCGGGCTCTCGATTTGGGGCTACACCCTCAAACCGCTCAAGAAGGGCCTCGATGTCGCCGGTGGGATCCGCCTGACCATGCAAATGGACAAGGCCACCTTGACCGCCGAGCAGGCCAAAAACCTTTCCCGCGTGCAAAAAACCGTCCAGGGGAACTTGGAGCGGCGGGTGGGGCAAGGCCTTGGCGTCAACGAAGGAACGGTCACGACCAAGGGTGAAGACCAATTTGTAATTGAACTGCCCGGTGCAACCGACCTGGAGCAAGCCAAGGAACTCCTGAGCAACACTGCCAAAGTCCAGGTGTTCCACGCCCGCAGTGTCGGGACGCAAAAACGCCCGAACAAAACCTACCAGGTCGCTTCCGAGCAGGAAATCGACAAGAGCGGGGCCCCCTATGCCACGTTCACCCGGAGCACATCGCCCGACAAGATCATCGAACCCGGCACACCGGAGTACGACCAAATGATCAAGAGTTGGGATTTGATCCTGGAAGGCGACGATGTCGTCGATGCGTTTGGCGAAGTCCTCGGCAACGGCAAATCTCGGCCGATGTTCAAATTCAGCGACGCCGGCTCAAAGAAGCTAGCGGCTTGGTCCCGCCGGTACCTTAATGAAGGCGAAAATCTCGCGTTCGTCATGAACGGTCGCGTGCTGCAGATCTCCCCGAAGAAGGACGGCGCGGTGCTTTCGGACAATGCCTACATCGACGGCGAGTTCGACGCCGGATACATCCGCCAACTGACGGATCTCGTGAAATCCGGCTCGCTGCCCGTTGACCTCAAGGTTTTGGCCAGCGAAAAAATCTCCCCCACCATTGGTGATGAAGCCTTCAACCAGATGGTGCGCGCCGGGGTTATCAGCTTCGTCATCATCATCATCTATTTGATTGGCTATTACGCCTTCCCTGGGCTCGTCGCCGCCGTCGCCATGACGCTTTATTGCTTGTTCACCATCACGGTGATGAAGTACATCGGGGCGACGTTTAGCTTGGCTTCTTTGGCCGCTTTCATCCTGTCGGTTGGGATGGCCGTGGACGCCAACATCCTTGTTTTTGAGCGGGTCAAAGAAGAACTCCGGGCGGGCCGCAAGCTGCTGACCGCGGTCGAACTCGGCTTTAAACGGGCCTTGTCGGCAATCCTCGACTCCAATGCCTGCACAGTCATCACCTCGACGGTGTTGTTCATCCTCGGCACCTCTGCTGTGAAGGGATTTGCAACTGCCCTCGTCATCGGGGTTTTGGTCAGCTTTTTCACCGCCGTCGCCGTTACCCGGTCGCTCCTTGTCGGCCTCACATCGCTGGGAATCGGAACCGACCCCAAATGGTATGCGCTGAACCGCAACCTGTTTGGAGAGAAGCTGGAAGCCGGCGCATCGGACAAGGTGATCCAAGTCATCGGCAAGGCCAAGCGGTGGTTCACCTTGTCTGCCGTGCTCATCGTCCCCGGTATCATCGCCTTGGCCGTCTTCGGCATCAAACCCAACGTCGAATTCCAGGGCGGATTTGAAGCCAGCTTCGTCGTCGATAACTCGGTGACAACCCAACAAGTGAACGCCAATTTGGCCGCCGCTGGGTTCAAGGGCACCAACGTCAAATTGGCGACGCTCGAGGGTGGCAAGCACCAGGTCTACATCACTGTCCCCACTGGTCAAGGTTTGCAGAGCGCCACAGCCCAAGCCGATATCGCCAAAGCCGCAGGGCTGACGGTCGACAAAGACTCCGGAATCAGTGAAATCGGCCCCAGCATCAGCAAAGAAACAACTACCAACGCCATCAATGGCGTGTTGATCTCGTCGGCCCTGATCGTGCTTTACATGGCACTCCGGTTCGGATTCGCCCTTGGCGGCATGAAGAACGGGGTCAAGTTCGGGGCGAGTGCCGTCATGGCCCTGCTCCACGACGTGCTCTTCATCGTTGGCATGGCCGCCATCATCGGAAAGCTTTTGGGTTGGGAGGTCAGTTCGATGTTCATCACCGCCATGCTGACGGTCATCGGCTTTTCAGTCCATGATACGATCATCATTTTCGACCGGATCCGAGAGAATCTGCGGCGATCCAAAGGCGCGGAAACCTTCGAGCACTTGTGCGACAAATCCGTGACCCAAACGGTTGCCCGGTCGATCAACACCTCGGCCGCGGCGATGCTGCCCCTGGCTTTGCTCCTGATCTTCGGCACCCCCACTCCTGACCTCAAGTTCATGGTTCTCGTCATGTTCCTTGGAATCCTCGTCGGGACATACAGCTCCATCTTCAACGCCTCTCCCATCCTCTGGCTTTGGGATCGGGCCGTTGTCAAACGAAAGGGCGAAGCCGAAGGGCTGGTTTACGAAGCGCAGCACGAGACCAAACTCCGAGCCGCCCAGGTTGTTGCAACCCAAACCTCGGCAACCCAAGAGGACACCAGCGCATACGGGACGATCCGCCGCAAGAAATCCGTCCGCGAACAGGCCAGCCACTCCATCGAAGACGAAGAGTAGGATGACCTGCCTCGTCGTCATCCCAAGCCGCATGGGGTCTTCCCGGTTCCCGGGAAAACCCCTCTGCGACCTCTTGGGCAAGCCGATGGTCCAATGGGTTTATGAAGCCGCCGTTGCATCCGGGGTTTCCAACAACGTCGTCATTGCCACTCCGGACCAAGAAATCGTACACGCTGCTGGCCAATTTGGGGCACCTGCCATCCTAACCTCGCCCGACCACCCCAGCGGGACTGACCGGATCGCCGAAGTCGCCCGGTCGATGCCCCACGATTTCTACCTCAATGTCCAAGGAGATGAGCCGCTCATCGATCCCGGCGACCTCGCCGCCTGCGCCCGACCGCTCTTCGATGACCCCGCCGTCCAGATGTCTTCGCTAATGGCGGACTGCCCAGACCATGAGGTTGAAAACCCGGCCGTTGTCAAGGTGGTCACCGACCTTGCGGGCGACGCCCTCTATTTCTCACGCCATTCCATCCCGTATCCCCGGAACGAAAGGACAACCCCCGTCAAAAAGCACATTGGCCTCTATGCCTACCGGCACAGCTTGGTCGAATCTTTTGCAAGCTGGCCGCAAACCCCTTTGGAAATCGCCGAGTCGCTCGAACAACTCCGCTTTTTGGAACATGGCGTGCGGGTCCGGATGGCCGAGGGCAAAGGGTCGGCTTTGGCTGTGGACACGCCGGAGCAAGCAGAAGCCGTCCGGCGTCTGCTTGCCGAGCGGCGTTAGTCCGATATCCCCGGAATCCCCCGGGTGACGTGGATTTGGGCCGTCTCCAGCATTTTGACAGCGGCCGCCCGGAATTCCTCTTCACTGACTTGGTCAAGCGCATCGGCCCAGCGCGCAAGGGGGACGGAAGGGAGATCCATGCCATTCAACAAACCGCGCCAGCGGGTGTCGTCGTCGCGGTCGCCAAACAATGTGGAGTCCGAATCCAGATAAACCGAAGCAAACGCATTGGGCCGGAGCAGGATTTGCCTTGCCATGACCTTGGCCCGGGCAAGTTCGGGAAGCGCAAACCCTTTGACCGATTCCTTGAGGCCGTTGACCATCGTGCCGGCATGGATCAATTCGTTCGGCTCGGCCCGGCGGATCATCACCAAACGCGGGACGAACCCCTGGCGGGTCGGCCACAAAAATCCTTCGACCCGATAGGCCAGGGCATCCCGTTCTCGGAGTTGTTCCCAAACGGCCGACCCCTTGCCGATACCAAGCGCAACCGAAGCCAGGAATTCGGCGGCGGCACCCTTTTCGCCTACGCGGATCGGGGCTCCGGTGAGTTCGTAGCTGGTTGCGCCGGTCGCCTGACGGTCTGGGGGCTTGACTTCCTCAGAATAGCGGCTGATTTTGCGGTAATCCGGCAGCGGCCACCCCGCTGCCGCCTTGGCGAGCACATCGCGGGCTTGGCCGACTTCCACCGGACCGGAGACCACGACCCGCACGCCATTGAGATCCAGGTTCCGGGCATGGCAATTCGCAAGGGCTTCGCCATCCACCTTCTGCGAAAAATCCCCGGGCGGCCAAACAAGGTCACGCCAAAGATCGGCCGGGGCCTTGGCCAGCATCTCCTGCATTTCTTCCCAACGGTTGGCGCGCCAATTGGGTTCCGCGATGAGACTAGCAGCAAGCGCCAACGAGTCGCGCCATTTTGCCGGGGGAGAAACAATTTCAACCCGGATGAACCCGGGAGCGGCGCAAACCCGCGGACGGATGCCTGCCATGCTGCCAAAAAACTCGACATCGCTGGTTGAATAAGTTTTGGAGTTTTGGCCGATGGAAGCGGCCATGACCCGCCAAGCCGCATCTTCCTTCGCATAGGCTCCGTCCCGCCACAGATAGGCATGGATCGCCACGTGGTCCATTTGAGGATCCGGTAACTCGAGAACGCTGAATTTGACCTGAGTCTGAACCAGCGCCGCCCCGATCAACGCGGCGATCATTGCGTCCCCCCAATATGCAGCGCCCCGCCTTGCCAATCTTGCAGGGCACTCCAGATTTCTTGATCCGTTAAGCCGACAGCCGTCGAGCGTAACGATTCGATTTTGAAGGCAGGGGCTTGCCGGACTTGTTTGGCCCGCAAAGCTCCGTAAGCCGGACCCTCGGTAAGAAGGCCGCTGACGAACCTTACCGCTTGCAATCGGACGAAGGGCGCGAGCCGGGGGACATCCCCGACCCCATATTTGCCAAGGCTTTCGAATGACCGGGTGTCTTCCGAGAAAAGCAACAGGGCTCCCCGGTTGAAACTTGGTTCATACACGGTCGAAAACCCTGGTTCTAGCCCCTGCATGGCCAGGGCAACGCCAATGCGAGCCAGGGTCATCGGGCGATCTAGGCCAGCGGCAACAACGGCCCGCGCGGCCCCCTTGGCCTTGACTGTCTCTTTCATCCCGATGGATTCCAAGACATTCCTAGTTTGATACCGGGACTTGCCCGGGCTTGCCGCGCCAAGGATTTCTTGCAACCTCAACGATACGGGCCCCGGTTCGACCTCTCCCCGGACAAAAACGCTCAATCCACCGGCGGCGCGATAGGCTTCTGCTGCGCCTTTGAGGTCTGCTGGCGTCAACTGGGCCAGGGCCCCGATGTTGCCATGGATGCTTTCTACCGGCGGGTCAAAGAGTTTGAGCCAAGCCGCATCCAAAAACCGACTGAACCGGTCGCGGAAAACGCCTTCTTGGTCGATAATCTTGACTTCGTTCGCCAATTCCGCCTCCGGCACGTCCAACGGTTCCAACAGGTCGGCAAGGCTTTGCACCGCGGCAACTGCCTGACTGGATGGACCCATGATCACGAATGCCGTCCCGTCCCGCTCGGTAAAGGCGGTCAGGCTCAGCCCGACAGATTCCAGCCGGCGATCCAACTGCCGGTCACCGCCCTTGGCGATCAGGTGTTCCAACAAGTGCCGCGTCCCGGAGGTGCCGCCATCTTGCGGAAGGTTGGACTCATCCACATAGAGGGCCGCCATTACTTGGCCCGAATCGGACATGCGCTCAATCCGGTACTTGGCGCCATTGGGCAACTCCTTTTGGACGATGTCGCCTTCCTGGCTCAAAGCGATCAGGCCGCACAGTGTTGCCAACATCAGCGTAAGTAGCTCGCCCCGTTGATGTCGATCACGTTCCCACTCATGTAGGCAGCTTCATCTTTGACCAAGAACGAGACCGCCGCCGCGCAATCTTCCGGAGTGGCCATCCTCCCCAATGGAATGGACGCCAAAATCTCGGGTAACCGTTCACCCATTCCGTCCCGGGCCATCGCCGTATCCACCCAACCCGGGGCAATGGCAAAGTGCCGGATGTTGTGCGGAGCCTGTTCCACCGCCAAAGCTTTGGTCAGGTTGAGCAGTGCCGCCTTGCTGGCCGAATAGAAGGCGGCACCCGGTTCGCCCCGGTGCCCAACCCGGCTGCAAACGTTGACAACCGTGCCCCCATTGTTTTGAATGAAGTGCTGGGTGGCTTCCCGGATGATCCAGGCGGCACTTTCAAAGTTCACAGTCATGCAGCGGTTGAACGCCGCTTCAAACGAGGCGTCGGGGCTCCCGGCAAAATCCATGGTCAGGTAGACACCGGCATTGTTGACGACCGCATGGAGGGGCCCATCTTTCAAAACCCGGCTAACAAGTTTCTTTGCCAACCGGACATCGCCCAAGTTGGCTTCATAAACTCCGGCCGCCCGCTCGCCCAACAGTTTGATGACCTGTTCGGCGGCATCGGCACGCTCATGGAAGTGGACGGCGACATCCCAGCCATCGGTCGCCAGGCGCAAGGCGATGGCCCGGCCGATCCCGCGGCTGGAACCCGTCACAAGGACCCGCTTTTTAGACATAAACCAAACTCTGACACATCACGGCCCGTTTAGACTCTAAACTAGGCTCTGGATCCCATGAAAACCCCGGTCGCGCTCCCGATTGTCTTGGTCCCCTCCTTCTCTATCCTGGCCCTGGCTTTGGTTTTCGCTCCAAGGTCGCCACATTCTCAGCCGAAGCCGGAGGCGCCCAAAGCCAAGCCCGGCTCGATGAAAGCCGTGACTTATGCCGAAGATGTGGCAGAAATCCTGAACACAAGCTGCGTCCGGTGCCACCGCGAAGGCCAAAACGCGCCTTTCAGCCTGGAAGGCTATGCCAACGCCAAGCGCTATAGCGACATGGTGGCTTTGGCTACAGGCAAGAGAATCATGCCGCCGTGGAAAGCCCAACCCGGCGACGTGGAATTCCATGATGACGCCCACTTGAGCGACGATCAAATCGCCACCCTCGCCGCATGGGCCGAAGCAGGCGCCCCGAGAGGCGATGCCGCCAAGGAACCGAAACCGCCAAAGTTCACCGACGGCTGGGTGAACGGCAAGCCCGATATGGTCATCCAAATGCCTTATGCCCTCAACCTCGAGGCCGAGGGCCATGACGAATATTGGAACTTCGTCGTCAAACCCGAAATCACCGAACCGACCTGGATCAGCGGGATCGATGTCGAACCTGGCAACAAAAACATCGTCCACCATGTGCTGGTTTACTTGGACAAGAAGGGCCAGGGCCGCAAATTGGCCAAGGGGCCCGAAGGGGATGGGAAGCTGGGCTACCTCAGTTCTGGCGGCGGGATCGGCTTTCTCCCGGACGGGTCATTGGGGGGATGGGCCCCCGGTGCCCACGGTCGGTTGCTCCCCGCTAACGCCGGGTTCTTGCTTGAACCAGGCACCGATTTGATCCTCCAAGTCCACTACAACAAGTCAGGCAAGGCGGAAAGCGACCAATCAAAGGTCGCCCTCTACTTCAACAAACAAAAGCCGGAACACGAAGTGAAACTCGCCTTCTTGGCCAATCCGTTCATTCGCATCGAGGCCGGCAAATCGAGCCAGAAGTTCACATACACATTTCCGTTGCCGGAAAAGATCCGAGGACGGCAGTTAGTGGATGTGATGTTGCCGCGCGGCGCAGCCAACGGCAATCCGGTCGATTACCGCATCTATAACTTGATGCCGCACATGCACCTGCTCGGAAAAACCATGAAAGCGACGGCCGAACTCCCTGATGGCACAAAGAAAGTGCTGATTGACGTGCGGGACTGGGATTTTAATTGGCAGTTGGTCTACACGCCAATCAAGCCCATCGACCTCCCGGGTGGCACCAGGCTCATCCTCGAATCCGAGTATGACAATTCGACAAACAACCGATTCCAACCCAACGACCCGCCCAAAACCGTCACTTGGGGTGAGCAGACCACAGACGAAATGATGCTCCTCGTCACCGCGTATTCCGTGATCCCCAAAAATTGAAGGATCCCCGACATCCGCACCAAGAACGAACCCCGGCCAGGAAGTGGCCGGGGCGTTTTTTTTCAACCTCAGAGCCAAGTTCATGACGAAACCTGACACGTTCTGCCTGGTCCGCTAAAACCCGGGAACTCTGAGGAGGTTTTGACTATGGTAATCCATTGCTGGGCACCACCTCCTTTTGTTTGTGAATTTGCCGCCGGAGCGACATATTTGTTGACGCCCCAACAAAGCGTGAAGTTGCAATCATTTGGAATCGGACTCATTGGAAATCTGGGTGGCTGCCGCAACATCCCGCTGGGCCGATCCTTCATCCATGCGCAGGCGATCCATCACCTCACCCAGTCCCAGAACCGTGGTCACCCGATAATAACCAGGGGCCACCTTCACCGAACAAACCATCAACCTCACGGGACCATCTTGCCAGAACCAATAGTCGGCGTTTGCCGAAGACACTTCGGCATGGGGCGCACCGTTGAACAGCCGGTAGCGGCTTACCATTTGCCCAACCTCATCTTTTGTCGACCGATTGAGCATGTCCAGGGCCAGGATGATGTCGTCTTCCTTGCCAACCAGGCTGACCGTCCGCTCCGGGGTTTCCCAGCCAAGCCCGGTGAATTCGGAACTCACGCCCGGGGGCAGTTCTTTGAGAGCAACCCCCTTTGAAGGCCGGCGGAACCCGCCAACGAGCGCCGTGTTCAATTTTTGGCCGAGCCTGATTTGGCTATCCTTGCTCATCAACGAAAGGTCGCTCGTCAAAGCGTCCCGCCCGATTTGAACCTCATCAAGCTCCAACTGCGGGGATCCACCTTTCCCGTTGATCGCCAAGCCGGAGACATCGCAACCCGCCAATGCGGCGCATGCCGCAACCAAGGCCCATCCGAGTCGGCGATCCATTCAATCCACGCTCAAAATCTTGTACTTTTGGGTGCCACCAGGGGTTTCGACTTCGATTGTCTCCCCAACCCCCTTTTCAACGCAGGCCGCGCCCATGGGCGATGCTATCGAAATCAAGTCGTTGGCTGGGTCGGCTTCAAAGGCCCCCACCAATTCAATTGTCATCTTGTCGCCCCATTCCAGGTCTTCCAAAACGACTTTGGATCCAAGGTGGGCCACTCCCTCGCGCTTTTCCACTGAGACGATCTTGGCATTGAGGATCACCCTGTCCAACTCAGCGATCCTTGCTTCCAGGCGGCTTTGGTTCAACTTCGCTTCGTGATACATGGCGTTTTCCCTGAGGTCACCATGGGACTTGGCCTCCCGAATGTTTTCGGCAATCCGGGCGCGTTCCGGCCCTTTCAGGAATTCGAGCTCCTTCTTCAGCTTGTCGTACCCTTCTTGAGAAAGCATCGTGTCGTTGGACATAACGAACCGCTTATTCTACTGCAAACAGTGTCAACCGGCTTCAAAGGTCAGGTGCGGACAGCCCGGGAATAGACCGCCTCAAGACGTTCCATCATCTGGTCGAAGGTGAATCGGTCGTGGATCAACTGGAGCGCATTGGATCCCATCCGAAGCCGGTCGTCGTCATTGGAAAGCATATAGCTCATCCCAGACCGGAAGTCCTCTGGAGTTTGTTCGGCCAAGAGCCCGGTTTCTTTATGGATAACAAGTTCATCCACGCCGCCGATCCTGGCCCCGACGACCGGGCGCTTTCGGGCCATGCTCTCCAGCACCGCCAATGGACAGGCTTCTGCCGAACTGGGGAGGATGGAAAATTCCATCGCATCCAGCAGGCGGGCAACATCACCACGGTTGCCCGTAAAGGTGACCCGCCCGCTCAAGTCCCTTTTTTCCACCAATTTGGCAAGGAAGTCGGCGAACTCACCCTCGTTCCGGCCGACGAACAGGATATGGGCATCGGGGTGCTCCTCCAAAAGGGATGGCAGGGCGTTGACCGCGATCAGATGCCCTTTTTCTTCGGCGACCCGCCCAACCAAGCCGATTAACCGCCGATTTGCAGGCAGGTTGAATTCTGTTTTGACGTCACGCTCTGCCTCGTATTGCATGTCGTGGAAATCGGTGCCGTTGTGGACGACATCGATGAACTCGGCCGGGACATGCGAGCCTTCCAAGAGCCCTTGGATGTAGTTGCTCACCGCAATCACGCGGTTCGATTTGCGGGCGGCAAGCCGGTAAACCAAATAATGCGTCTTGACGTGGACACTGCAAACCAGCGGGATGCCGTGGAGGGCGGTCGCCACCAGGCTAAGGTAAGCCGCACGGCTCAAGTGGGCGTGAACCAAATCGTACTGGCGTTCCCTGGCCAACCGGCTCAATTGGCGGAGGGCGGGGATCCCCCATCCCCCTTTCATATCGAACTGGTGAACCGTGACCCCGGTGCCGCCGAGTTCCTCCACAACCCAAGGGATAGGAGGCGAAGCGAAGTCCACCCTGTGCCCTTGAGACTGCAAACGGCGCGCCAACGCGAGCGAATGCTTTTCAGCCCCCGAAGTGGCTGAGCTGGATATGACTTGCAGTATCTTGAGCGCCTGCACCAAAACCGCCTGCCCGAGAGTGCCAGTATACCGGCCAGGCTACCCATCCCTCAGGCCGGATTATGGTTAAGCTTCGCGCATGGCAGTCCGGTTGGAGAAGGCATTGGAACTCCTCCGATCCTGGCCCGCATTTCGCGTTTTCCGCCACGCGGATTTTCGGTTGTTGTGGTTCGGTGCCCTAATCTCCTTCACCGGGTCGCAAATCCAAATGGTCGCCCAGGGCGCCTACGTTTATGAAGTGACCGGCCGCAAGACCGCCTTAGCTCTGGTGGCCGTGTTCGGCATGCTCCCCGTGACCATCCTCTCCCCGGTCATGGGCGCAGTAGTCGACCTGTTCGACCGTCGCAAGATCATCATCCTCACAAGCATTGCGTTGTTCCTGGCTACCGCCTACAACGCCTATGGGGCGTCGACTCACACCCTCACGATCATGCAAATCTATGCCGTCGCGCTCATCGGGGGCTTTGTCCAAACCGTGGAACCGACGTCCCGCCAAACCATCGTGCGCGAAGTCGTTGGAGACCAAGACCTGGCCCAGGCCGTGCCGCTCCAAGCCATGACCTTCAATATCGCTAAGTCGATCGGGCCAGCCATCGGCGGAATCCTGACCAGCGCCTTTGGGTTTGCAACCTGCTTTTGGGCTAACAGCATCAGCTTCCTTGCCATGACCTTCGCGGCGATGGCCATCAAGACCAAAACCGAGAAATCTGAACGGAGACCCCAGCCGATCAAAGACCTTATCTTTGAAGGGATGCTTTTCACCATGCGAAACCCTTCTCTGCGGATGCTTTTTTTGATGGAAGGGGCCCTCAGCCTATTCGGGATGCCCTACTTTTTTCAGATGCCGGCAATTGCAAAAGACTTTTTCCACCTTGATGAAGCCGGGCTTGGCGTCTGTTACACGGCCAATGGCCTCGGGGCGCTCACCGGATTGATCACCATTGCAACCCTGAGCGTCCGGCCGATCAAGACGCGCATCGTCCGATATGCCATGTCCACTTTTGCCGTGGCTTTGGCCGCACTTTGCGTCACCCGGAACTTTGCTTTGGCCCTTCCCCTCTTCGCAATCTTGGGTGCTTGTTCCATCTCCATGTTCAACACGACCAACACGCTGTTCCAGCTGATCTCTCCCGGCCAGTTGAGGGGTCGGGTGTTGAGCATGCACCTATGGGCCATCGCCGGACTCGCACCGCTCGGGAACCTTTGGATGGGCTGGATTGCCGACGCGTTCGGCCTTCCGGTGGCATTGGGGATTGGCGGAGCCTGTGTCGCCGCCGGCGCGGTTTTGGCCTTTGCCAACCGCAAAAAACTCATTGAACCAGTCGTAGTTTCCGAACCAGTAGAGCGCGAGGGTGGTGGAGCCCGATGACAGACTTGAACTGACGACCTACCGCTTACAAGGCGGTTGCTCTACCGCTGAGCTAATCGGGCACGATCCGGAAAAGTACCCGACCCGCCCATCCGGAGGCTGGGCGGGCCGGGCCGTTGGTACAAAACCTACTTTTTGCGGCGGGCCCGCGATTTGGCAAGCCGCGGGGAGCCATCGGGGCCATAGACCAGTTTGAACCCGGCCGGAACCTTGCTCAAAGCTTCTTTCAATTCCGCGGGGACATCGGCCGTCGTCCGGCTGCCGACGCGCCGACGCCGACGGGACTTCTTGAATTCGTTGGCCGCAGCTTCGGCGGCTTTGACATCTTCGACAACCGCAAAACTCTCATCGCCGCTCCGCAAGATTTCGGCGGCCGGCGGGATGTGGACGAAGAGATAGTTGTCACATTCGAGCAACCTCACTTCGAACGGGAGGACAACTTTGCGTTTGCCGACCCGCAGTGTCAAGGCACCTTCTTTGGGTGCGGTTTTAAGTTTCAGTGAGGCTTTGATTTGCTCGAGCGACTTTGCCATTGAATAAGTTCCTTGTGCACGGGGGCCACAATTCCAACGGCAGATTATGCCCGAGCATTTATTGAATTACAAGGGTTATTTGACCTATTTTTGATAAATCGCAATGTTATCGATCAATCTGACTCCTTTGAAACGAGCGGCAACTATGAGCCTGGAATCCTCGCCAATTTTCCGAGTCGGTACCATCGTCAATGGATCTACAAGTTCCAGATAGTCAACTGAGAAGCCTAATGTTGCCAGCTCGGCCATACCAGTCGATATGGATTCGGCAATATCGCCTCCTTCCTCGCTGATTGCCCCGGCAACATTTTTCAAAACCATTGGCAACTGAGCGGCTGCCTCTCGGTCTTCCGGTGAAAAATACGCGTTGCGGCTACTCAAGGCTAAGCCACTTGGTTCGCGGACTGTTTCCAAAAGCCTTATGTCCACCGGCAGGCATAGGTCGCGAACCATCGTCCGGACTACAGCACATTGTTGGAGATCTTTGAGCCCGAAATAGGCCCTTGTCGGCAAGACGATGCCAAACAAACGCGCAACAATGGTCGCCACGCCATCGAAATGGCCGGGTCGCAGTTGGCCCTCATATTGGTCTGAAACACCAGATACCGTGACCTTAGTAGATAAACCATGCACCATTTCTGCGGGATCTGGGCAAAACATCGCTGCGATCCCGGCCGATTCCGCCACATCGAGGTCTGCCGCCTCGTTCCGAGGATATTTTTCCAAATCTTCATTCGGGCCAAACTGCAAGGGATTCACAAAAATGCTCCCCACACCGACTTCGTTCTCAGAAGAAGCCGCCACCATCAACGCATGGTGGCCAGCATGCAGGGCCCCCATGGTTGGGACAAATCCTACTTCGCCCACTGACGACCGGTAAGCGCGGAATTCGGCGATTGTCCGCAAGACTTTCAAAAACTGTTCTCCGGCCCGGGGAACCGATTCTCCCTGACTTCCAGACAATAGACACTGAGACCTTCCAAGAATAGTGATCTTGCGTCCACATATCTTTTTGAATGTTTGAAAACTTTTTCGCCGAGACCAAGCACGTCGTGCCACACCTGGATCTCCCCGTCACAGTGCGGCCCAGCCCCGATACCCACCGTTGGGCAAGAAACCGATTGGGTGATTTGAGCAGAGAGCGCAGCCGGCATGAGTTCCAAAACAATCCCGAACGCGCCCGCTGCATCCAGCCGCTGGGCGGTGTCGACGATCGCTTCCCCATCCTCACGGCCCTGCACGCGGAATCCGCCAAAGCCGTGGACACTTTGGGGGGTGAAACCAACGTGGCCCATCACTGGGATGCCTGCTTTGGAAATGGCCTTGATGGCTTCCGGGTAGTCCCCTTCCAATTTCACGCCTTCGGCCCCTTGCTTCATCAAGTACACCGCAGAATCGACTGCTTGGGCAACCGACGACTGGTAACTGCCAAACGGCAGGTCGGCAACCAGCAGTGCATTCTCAGCGCCCCTCCGGACCGCCCGCACGTGATAACCCATGTCTTCCAAACTGACGGGGATCGTCGTGGGGTGCCCTTGGATGACGTTGCCGAGCGAATCGCCGACAAGGATGAGGTCAACCCCTGCGCCATCGGCAATCTCCGCTGACATCACGTCGTAGGCAGTGAGGCAAACGATGCGGGTTTGGCCCTTCATCGCTCGGATGCTCGGGGCGGTGCGCTTTACGGACATCCGCCTGATGTTATCAGAAGCCGCCGAGTTGGCTCAGGAACCCGCCGCCGACGTCTCCCTGGATTCCAAACCACTTGCGGGTTTGGTATTTGTTGCAAATGTCGTTCACTTGGTCGTCGGTCTGTTTTGCCAACTGGTCGATCCGGCCGCCGGAAGTGCCTTGCATTTTGGTCAGGGCGGCAATGGCTTTGTCTGGCGATTCGCTGGCCATGTCGACGGCTTCCAAAATCTCGACGATCATCGCCCCGGTTTCGCCAAGCGCCTGGGCATAACTAGCCTGGATCGGCTTGCATTCGTCTGGCGGTGGGTAACTCAAAAAGAAATCGTTCAATTGCTTCCACTGTTCCCTCTTTTTGCCCGCATCGACAACCAAAGAGTCTTTGTCGGGCTGCTTCTCATCGATCGGGATTGGGGATTCGTCGGGAGAAAATAGCCCTTTCATCGCGTCCGTAATGCTGCTCGTCTTCATCTTGGTCATCATCACCGTCAGCTCGCCAATCTGGTCGCCGGCCATGGATTTGCGCATGTTCTCGGTTTTCCGGAGGTGCTCCAACCAATTGTAAACATCGTCCGGCATGCGGATCGCTTCTTGCGGCTTGGGGAGCGCCGGCTCGTTCTTGATGGCTTCCAAAGGCAACGCGGGGCTAGGGTCGCCCGGAACCGAGGGCAACACCGATTGGTTGCCAGCCACTTGCGGCAAAACCTTGGACTGCGGCCCAAGCAACCCGAGGGCCGCCATCCCCCCGCCGATCAGGAGCAACGTGGCCAAAACCCCGATGCCGATCCCCAGGCCCAGCATCGACCGCTTGGACTGGGCGGCATAAGGGTCAACGGGTTGTGGTTGCATGGGTCTCCTATCGGATTAGACGCCAGAAACAGTGAGAGGTTGCCCAGATTCACCACCCTGGCAACAGTTCCAGGATTCTCTTGAAATCGACAAACGACTGTGGAATATGGTTGGCATCGGACTAACAAACCTGCAACATTCGCGGGCAAAAATCGTCCAATCCCTTAGAAGGAAAACGAAATGGCCAATGTCAGCCCCAACCATCCGCTCGCGCTGATGATGGCCGACCTCGTCCATGAGCAGGTCGGCCTCCACATCGGATCCGTGCCCACCTTTGCCGAGGAGTACCTTGCCAGCCTCCTCCTCGATTTCATCCGAACTGACCGACTCTATTCCATCCGCGATTCATCAGGGCAACCCGTGACTTCCGTTATCGAGATGGTCTCGGAAGGCGATGTGCGGCTCCGTGCGGATTCGTTTGAACGGGAGCGCGAAGTGCACAAGCACATCGGCGACTTCATCTTGTTTTGGACGGGCATCTATCCGGATCACTTGCGCAAGTTCCGGCTGGGAGTGCTGGATGACGTCCAGTGCGACTATTCCCGCCAAGGCCGGGAAAGCTACCACGTGGTCAGTACGTTCGACCATCCACCTTACGACCGCGAATCGGCACTGTTCGAGACCTTGAGCGAAGGGTTCGAAGAATTTGCCTTTGTTTTGCGCCAAGTCGGCCGGCGATCCGGTCTTTACGCGGCCTGAGGCCTGGCGGACGGCATCTCAGTATTGAGGAACCGGCGGCTGGCAAAACCGACCATCCCGGCCAACGCCATCCCCACCCCCATGGCGATCAGGCATTTTTCAATACCGAGCCACGTGAGCAACGGCCCGATCGCCAATACCCCGAGCGGGTTCATAGCTTGGCTGAGCATCGACCACGTTGAATTGACCCGGCCTCGGAGCGCATCGGGGACAGCCAACTGGAGATAACTCTGCAAAGGGATGATGATGAGCGGCAGGAACAACGCACAAACCGCATTGATGATAAGCATGCTCCAATAGGGGCGGCAAAAGGCCATCGCGGCGACAGCCCCGCCAAGTCCCAAGTGCCCGGCAATGATCCACCGGCCAGGTCGGGCAATCGTCATGCGGCCCACGGCAAGGCTCGCAAAGACCATAGGCGCGGCAAAGGCGAGTTCGATCCAAGCCAACGTCTGATAGCCGCCGCCATACCAAGCGCGGTTGAATGCCAGATAAACGACAAAGAATCCAGAGACCGCCAGGGTACTCAGCATGTTGACGGGCAGCGCCAGGCGGATCAGGGGGTCTTGCGACACCGCCGCCAGTCCCTCGCGCATGTCTGCGACGACCCTCTTCGCTACGCCGCCCGGCTCGCCAGAAGGCACTTCACCGCGCAAAGGCGCAAGATTCGGCAACCGCGACACAAAAAACGCCGAAACCAAAAACGTTGCTGAATTGAATGCGACGGAAGTCAGAAAGAAGAGGTTGGGCGCTGCCAGGTAAAGCGCGCCGAGCCCCACCGCCGATACGGCCATCCCGACCATCATCACCGTTTGCCGGGTTGCTTCGTTCAAAGCGTTTGCGGCGACCACGTCGCCCGGCGGCACCAAACGGGGCACGGATGCCGAGCGGGCGGGGAAAAACACTGTGTTGACCGTGGAAAGAAGGAACGCCGCCACGAGCAAAACCCATACCGGGGGGTTTGGCTCTTTGAGCGCATACATCGCAAGACCAAACGTGATGGCTGCACTCATGTAGTCGGCAAACAGCATCAAAAACCGGCGATCCACCCGGTCTGCCAAGACTCCGGCAAGAGGGCCGAACACGACAAACGGGATCGCCCCGGCCGCCCCGACCAAGCCGACCATCCGCGGATCTTTGCTCACGTGGTCGGCCATGTACAAAAACACGAGCCAGTAGAGGGAATCGCCAAGTTGCGAAACCGTTTGGCCGATCCACAGGTTGCGGAACGGCCGGTGCCGGAGCACCGCAAAAGAAACCAAGGAAAATCCTCCTTGCGGCGAGCTCGCCGCGTCAGTCGTTCAGGCTCGCGGCGTAACCTTCTGCCGAAAGCAAGCCATCGAGTCCGCTTGCATCGTCGAGTTTGACTTTGACAAGCCACCCTTCCCCGTATGGGTCAGAGTTGACAAGTTCGCTTTGGGCACCGAGCGACCCGTTCGTTTCAACCACTTCCCCAGCGAACGGCGCATAGACGTCGCTGACGGTTTTCACGCTTTCTACGGTGCCGAATCCTTCTTCGGCGCTCAGGTGGCGACCGACTTCTGGCAGGTCGACAAACACCACGTCCCCCATCTCGCTTTGGGCATGGTCGGTGATCCCGATCACGGCCACATCGCCTTCGACGCGCACCCATTCGTGCGATTTCGTGTATTTCAGATCACCCGGTATGTTCACAAAGGCGGTTTTACCCAACGCGGTACGCTCTCCCCCGGTGATGAAGGTCGATTTTGTGACGCTTTTCCCAGAGATGGTGCTGCCAGCGGTGGGGCACAGCATCATGGCGCGCGCGGCCGCTTCGGGGGCGGTCACCTTTGGCACACAAAACCCAAGGGACTTTGCCACTGATGCCCATCGCACTGTCGACGACTCGCCCTATGGCGGCGGGCCGGGCATGGTTCTGATGGCCCCATTGGTGGCCGCAGCGGTCGAATCGTGCCAACCCGGCCCAGGTGCTGTCGTTATCCTCACCGACCCCGCCGGAACGCCTTTCCGGCAATTCCATGCCGAAGAATTGGCGCAAGCCGGCCACCTCATCTTGATCTGCGGGCATTACGAAGGGGTGGATGAGAGGGTCGCCACTCAGGTCGCAACCCACGTTTTCAGCATCGGGGATTTTGTCTTGACGGGGGGAGAAATCCCTGCCCTTGCCATCGCCGACAGCGTCATTCGGCTGCTGCCTGGTGTCTTGGGCTCGGCAGAAAGCCACCAGGACGACTCCCACTCCAACGACGGGTTGCTCGGATTCCCCCTCTACACCCGGCCGGCTGAGTTCCGAGGGGAACCTGTCCCCGAAGTCCTCCGCTCGGGCGACCACAAGAAAATCGCCGAATGGCGCCGCCGACAACAGCTCATCCGTACAAAAATGCGGCGGCCGGACCTATTCGCCCGGGCGGACCTGCATCCTTCCGACCTTGATTTGCTATAATCCCTCTCTGGCCTTGCGGCCCACCCCCACATCGGAGAACAGATTCAAATGTCCAAACAGGCCATCCTGGAAAGCGTCGCCGCCCCCCACATCAAGGGCGAACTGCCCGTCATCAAACCCGGCGACACCGTCCGCGCCCATGTCAAAGTCCGTGAAGGCGGCAAAGAGCGCATCCAGGTCTTTGAAGGGCTCGTCATCGCCATGAAGAACGGCGGCATCGCCCGCAACGTCACCATCCGCAAAATCAGCAACGGGGTCGGGGTCGAACGGACCCTGCCGCTGCACAGCCCCAACGTGGAGAAATTCGAAGTGCTGCGCCACGGAAAAGTTCGCCGCGCCAAACTCTATTACATCCGGGGCAAAGTCGGGAAGGCAGCCCGCATCGCCGAAAAACGGTAGCCTGCCATGGATTTGCTGGTCGGTCAATTGTTGGCACAAAGCCAACCGGGCGGGATGGTCGTCATTGTCGACAAGATCGCCCGGACCCCGATCAGCCAAATCATCATTTTCGCGGTGGCGCTTACGGTCATCCGGCTGGGGCTCTTCAAATACCTCAAAGATACGCCGATCCACTTGCGAACCGGGATCTACCCCACGCTGCGCACAATCAACGACCTTTCCGATGCGCTGATCTATGCCGCCGTCGTGGTGTTCATGTTGGTCAGGCCATTCGGCATCCAGACCTTCTATATCCCATCGCCATCGATGGTGGACACGTTGCGGACCAACGACTTCATCGTCGCCAACAAGTTCATCTACCGAGTCAGCAACCCCAAATTCGGCGACATCATCGTCTTTAAGCCACCGGTTTACGCGCGCACCAAAGACCAGCCCGATGCCGACTTCATCAAACGGTGTCTGGGGACGCCGGGAGACCTCATTGAAATGAAGGATTGGCAGCTCTACCGCAACGGAAAGCCGGTGGAAGAGCCTTACAAAACAATCAGCAATCCTGCGGTCGGCAACGAACTCCCGCTGCCCAAAGACGAATGGCAGCCCTACATCGACGAACAAGAAGACTTCAAGCTCGTCGATTCAGACGTTTACAAAACAACCGACCCGACAACCCCCGGCAACCCGACCGGAGTGATCCCCGTCGTCTTCGAAGGCGATATCTGGGCGCCGCGGGGCGGGTCGCGCTTCCCCATCACTTGGGTGGACGACCCCAGGCAGATCAAAGACCTCCCCGCCGTCCGCATCCCCAAGGACTACTATTTGATGATCGGCGACAACCGGAACGGATCCAACGATGGTCGCTATTGGGGGCTCATCCACCGTTCGGCGATCGTCGGACGGGCGGAATTCACTTGGTTGCCGCTCGCCCGGGCCAAGCGCCTGGACAACCCGTTCCACTAGCGGGATTTGAGAAACGCCCGCCAATCCCAAAGTTCTGGGTCGTCGCTGAGCCGCAGGGGTTGCGGAGCCCCCACCCGGGACGCCAACGCCTTGATGATCCGGATTTGAGACCCGATGAGGCCCGGATCCCCAAAAGGCTTGGTGATGGCACAGGCCGCGCAAACTGCACGACGGTTGATCGGCCGGTTTCACCCCGAACCTAGGTGGTCGAATGTTGCGGCCGGGTTTCCGCAGCAGGCACACAAGCCGCCGGATTTTGCGAGAAACCTCTCCATATCCGACCGGGAAACAAGCGAAACCCGCAACGGGTAGCCGCCCCCAATCAAGTGCCAGAGCTTTTGGCCAAGCGCGATCTGTCGATCGGGCTCGGCCAAACCGCCAGACTTGCCGGCGGCCCGGAACTGCCGGACAAACGCCGACTCCTCCTTGCACCAGGTGCCGCAATAGGGTGACCTTGGTTGGCCCGGGGATTCGACACAATTGGGGCACAGTTCGGGTGGCCCGGACTTCGGGCCCTCCATCTCAGGCTGCACCTTGAGAAACCACCCAACCGTCGCCCGGGCGGCTTCCTCTTGAGACTGCCCTGCCGTCCATTCCGGCAGACTTGTGAGATCCATCGGTTTGCAGACTACCTACGGGCGCTTGGCGATCAAGTCCACCGGTGCCCGTACTTTGGCCATGGAACGGCGTCTTAGCGCTCGGTGGCCCATCGTTGCAATTTTGAACTTGATTTGCCGTCTGTCACTGGCCCAGCGTGGTGGCTCTCATCCCGCCCTGCTCATCAATACCCAACGAGATTACACCGGGAATGTGGCCGCTATCTTAATCCCGATTTGTCGGCCAAATCGGCGGGGAATGGGCAATACCCAACTATAGAGTTTACTGATGACGGCAACGTCAAAAACGATGTTCTCAAGGCCGTTTATGTACACGGTAAAACCGTCGCAGTCAGCGTCCGGCTTGCGGATTACCTGAACTCTCCGGATTCCATTGTCGGTTCCTCGAATTTGTTATCAACATTCTGGACTAGGTAGATTCATGGCGTGAAAATCGCGGTGGTCGGGGCAGGGGTGATGGGCTTGAACGCTGCTTTGACCGCCCAGGAGCGCGGGCACGAAACCAACGTCTTTGAGCAGTTCGAGCCGATGCACACCCAGGGGTCTTCACACGGGCGGTCGCGCATCATCCGGCTTGATTACCCCGACCCGTTCTATCTCAAAATCATGCTCGAGGGATATCCGCTCTGGAAATCGCTGAACCAAAGGCTCGGTGTCCAGGTCTTCCACGAGTGCGGGATCTTTACGTTTGGCGACCCTGACCACCCCGACCTCCAAACCCTGGAACAGGGTCTGATCGAACAAAACATCCACTACGACAAAACCGGGCCCGGGCAAAGCCACTTCCCGGCTCTGCACCTGGATGAGGAGGAAATTGCCATCCACAACCCCGTTGCTGGCTGGGTTGATGCCGATTTGTTTAGAACTTATGCCCGAACTTGTATTTTAGATCATGGCGGCGCATGGAACTCAATCAAGATCGAACGCCCCGAATCCCTTGTCGGATCATTCGATTCCGTCATTGTCACGGCCGGGAGTTGGGCCAAGAAAATGTTTAACCTCCCGCTGACCGTCACCGCCCAAACGTTCGCCTATCTGCAAGTGCCGAACCCAAAGCACCACACTAAGGTTTGGATAGAAACCGGGGAGCACGGGATCTACGGGTTCCCTCCCGAAAGCATTGACCGGCCACTGATCAAGTTCGGGGTTCATTCATCCGGCGACGAAGTCGATCCGGACGACCCGGCCCGGCCAGTCTCGGAAGAAAAGTTGTGGCTTCTGCGGGATTTCGCCCAGCGCCGCTTCGCCATCCCAAATCCGGAGCTCACCGGACCGCAAGCCTGCCTCTATTCGCGGACTTCCACCGAAGATTTCTTGTGGGGACAAATCGGTGGCAACCTGTTCTGGGCGTCCCCCTGCTCCGGCCACGGGTTCAAATTCGGGCCATGGATGGGCGAGCGGCTCGTTGATTTCGCCGAGGGCAAGCTCTTGCCGCAGGATTTCCCGCGTTTTTGCCTCCCTTAGCGCAAGCCGTATCGACGGCCCTTCCAGGCCACACCCTTTCGCACGGCAAAAACTGATGCCCACTGCGTGATTCCAGCGGACGCCACGCTCACCGGGAACAGGGGCAGGCACCACCATGGCAAACGGGTGGCTCGCAGTGTCGCGGCAAAAGAAACCAGCCCGAAAATCGCGGCGAACGGGTTCAGGAACACCACGGCGGCCAAGCCCCATAACAACACCCCCAATGCCAATGCCCCCCAAACTCGGCCCGTCACCCAAAACGAGTTTTTCAACATCCCCTTCCAGGCTTCGCCGATATCCCGGTACATGCGGACGCTGAGCACAGCCGAGGCGTCTACCGTGGCCACCGGGACTCCCAACCGGGCAAGCAACCGGCCAATCTGGATATCTTCCAAAACTTCCCCCTTGCAGGTTTCGTGCGGGTTGATTTCAAAGTAACGCGCCGGATCCCAAAGGACAAATTGCCCGTTTGTGAACCGCGCATGGCCCAAGCCACTGGACTGGATAAGCCCAAAAGGGATCGTCCCCAAAAGGATCCATGGGACCCAAACCAGGTAGGCCGGTTCCGGGAACTTCCCGGACAGCATCTTGGGGAATGCAGTGACGACGGGACATTGTTTCCCGAACTTTTGCGCCAGGTCTAGCAAGGCCCCGCCAAATCCCGGCTCCACCCGTGTGTCCGCATCCAAGAAAAGCCACCAGCTGCTTGGGCTGATTTCGGCCGCCACTTTGGCCAATTGCCAGCAAGCATGGTTCTTTCCCGTCCACCCCGGAGGCAGATCGGTGTGCCCCCTCACCACCGTGGCCCCGAGTTCCCGGGCAACCTCTCCTGTCCCATCCGTGGAGCCGTCGTCATAGACGACGACCAATTCGCACTCCTGTACCAACTGGGGGAGCAGGGCCTTGAGGTTATCGACCTCGTCTCGCGCCGGGATCAGCACAGTGCCGAACTTTTCACCGCGCGGCTTTGCCCGAGGGATCAAAAAGAAATTCAATAGTGAAATGAATGCGATTAGGAACCAGACTGCCGTCAGAACCCATACCGCCCATTCCATAGGACAATTCTAGCTGGTGGCTGAGGCAGTATCCTTCCAAGTCGTATTCATCTGATGTCCAGTATGCGGTTATCAACGGATCAAAAGGTCTATCTCGTGCTCGTGGCGTCGGCTTCTGCCGGTACCTTCGCCACGTTTGTGACGGGGATCCAACCGGGGATCATCGCCCCGGTTTTGAGCGCCTTGATCATCCTAGTCGGGAATTTTGCGGTGTTCCGGGCCGCAGCCTCCGCGATCGGAAAAGTCCACGCTGTCCAAGGTCTCGGGGCGGTCCTCACCGTCGGGATTCTTTCGGAACTTCTGGGTCTCTATACTGGTTTTCCCTTTGGAACTTACCGTTATAATGAAGCTTGGGCCCCCGTCCTCCCAATGCCCGGCAACCACTTTTTCCCGCTGATGCTCCCCCTGGCTTGGACGATGGTGGTTGGTGCGGCCAGCCTTTCCGCCAGCCGAGCCGCCGAACCGTTCAGCCGCCGTGCCTGGTTGATTTCGGTTTTGTCCGTTGCATTATTGGCGACAGCGGTCGATTTTGCCATGGAGCCCGTCATGGTCGATGCGCTCGGATACTGGACATGGCGGGGGCCAACCCACGGGTTTTCTGCCCCTTGGCAAAATGCCGTCGGTTGGTTTTTCGTGTCGGCAATCGGCTGCCTGCCGCTAACGGCCCGGCTCGCCGGCGCGAAGAATAAAATCGAATCTGGTGCCGGCACGCTGGTTTTGGCCGGGCACCTTGTTGTCATGTCTGCTGTTGCCGCTACCCACACCCATGTTGGGAACTCTCGAATGACTCTCGTCGGGGTTGCCGTCCTTTCATACCTTTGGATCAGCCAGGCCATGAAGGGCCTCTTGCAACGGAAAAAGTCGGAGGTTCCGGTTGGGTAAGAGGGTAGCGGTCATCGGGGCCGGGCTCGGTGGGCTGGCAACTGCCGCAAGGTTGGCTTACAGAGGCCACCATGTCACGGTTTTTGAACAAACCGACCAAGTCGGGGGGCGGAACCGGAGGGAGCAAGTCGGGGACTGCCGGTTTGACGGCGGGCCGACCTTGTTGATGATGCTCGACCCGTTCCGGAAACTCTACGCCGACCTCGGCGAGAGACTGGAAGACCACCTGGAACTCACGCTCTGCGACCCGAGCTACCGGGTGTTCTTTCGCAACGCACCCCCATTTGACGGCACTCCCAACGTTGCCCGGATGGTCGCCCAAATCGAGTCGCAGATGAACCGGCAGGACGCCGAAAAATACCCAGGTTTCCTGGGCGAGCTCGCCGAACTCTACCGGGCTGCCATCCCAAACTTCGTCCGCAACAACTACCGTTCCCCTTTCGATGTCATCCACCCGGCTCAGGTGGCCAGGGTCCTGAGGCATGGGATGCTGGGCAACCTGGCAAAACGCGTGGAGCAGACGTTCCAAGACCCAAGGCTCCACCAACTCTTCACCTTCCAATCGATGTACCTCGGGCTCTCCCCATACGATGCCCCCGCGGTTTATGGATCGCTGACCTACATGGAGTACGGCGAGGGCATTTGGTATCCCCGGGGAGGGTTGCCAATGGTTTCCGAATCCGTGGCGCGGCTTGCCCAACAGGCGGGGGCAGAAATCCGGCTGCGGACACCGGTTGCCTCCATAGAATCCGATGGGCTAACCCTGGACAACGGCGAGCGGTTCCTGGCCGATATCGTTGTTTCAAACGCCGATCTGCCCACAACCCAGAAGAAATTAGAGAAAGCCGCGGCCCCCAAACCGCTAAGGAACTCCTGTTCGGCCTTTTGCCTCTATATCGATTATGCCGGGGCACTCCCCGAGCTGCTTCACCACAACGTCGTCTTCGGCGCCGATTACCGCGGGAATTTCGAATCGCTTTTCACCCGGCTCGAGCTTCCGGATGACCCGGCGTTCTATTGCTCGGTCAGTTGTAAAACGGACCCCCAATGCGCACCGGAGGGGAGCTCTAACCTGTTTATCTTGATCCCAGCTCCGAACCTCGACCATGATTGGTCGGACGATGATGCCGAGACATTGAAGCAAAAGGCATTTGCACGCCTTGCCGAGATCTCATCGTTCGACCCTGGCCTTGTGCGCCAAGTCAAAGAACGCACCCCGCGGGACTGGCATTCTGAGCTCGCCCTTGACCAAGGCGCCGCGTTTGGCATTAGCCACGACCTGTTCCAAAGCGCATTTTTCCGCCCGCGCAACCGGAGCCGTTCTCAAAAGAACCTCTACTATGTCGGCGCGTCAACCGCACCGGGAAACGGGTTGCCCATGGTGTTGATTTCAGCGGAATTGCTGGAACAACGCTTGGTGCTCGACGGGCAAATCGCGCCTGGAGTGGAGCCCAATCCAGCCATGGGGGCCACACCATGAACCAAGAGCGGGGCATTTTGGGGCGGGCCGTGGGAAATATGGTCAGACGGGCGGTCCGGCAGAGGTTCCGGCATGTGTTGTGGATCCCGCCCCGGCAACCCTTGGCGGCCCCCTGCATCTTTGTCGCCAACCACAACGGATGGCACGACGGCTACCTGATGTACCATTTGGTCAAAGCACTCGGATTGCCCAGTCTCGACTGGATTGAGGAGTTCGGCGCGTTCCCCGCTTTCGCTGCCATCGGCGGATTGCCCTTCCCAAACGACGATGCGTCGGCCCGTGCCAAGACGATTCGTTCAACCATCCGGTTGATGAACTCCCAGCAGGCGAGCCTCGTCCTGTTCGCAGAAGGCCGGTTGCACTCGGGCCCTGGCATTTTGCCCTTGGGCAAATCCCTGGCAACGGTTGCCAAGCATGTGCCCCAGGCGGCCGTCGTCCCCGTGGCGATCCGGTATCGGATGGGGATCCATGAAAGGCCAGAAGCATTCGTGATGGTCGGGGTTCCGGTCCAGTCCGAAGGCGACCCGCGGGATCCGACCCGCGAAGCCCTGTGCGCCACTTTGTCCGAACTCGACCGCCACATCGCCAGGCAGGACGTGTCGGGAAACGGTGAAGGCTTCCAGGTCTTGGCAGACGGCACCAAAGACGTCAACGAACGGTGGGATGTGCGGCGGGCTCCCGGGGGGTCTCAATGGCGCAAATGAGTGCCGTTGTCCAAACCTCGTTTGCAACACCGGCAGACCATGCGGAATGCCGACGTCTCCACCGCAAACACGGCACCACTTACTTTTTCGCCACTCAACGGTTCCCAGAACCCTTGCGGCGGCACACCCACGCCGTCTATGGATTCGTCCGGGTTCCGGATGAATGGGTCGACAACCCCGGTGGCACCAGCCAAGATGAGCAGCTGGCACTCCTGGCCGACTGGAGAAGGCAGCTCCGACAAGGCACTGAAGGTATCCGGCCAGACCACCCTGTCATGCGTGCTTTTGTGGACACGGTCAACTCCACAACCGTCAGCCCTTGCGAGGCGGCCGTCTTCATTTCCGCTATGGAGACCGATGTCCGCAAGAGCACATACGGGGATTACGCCGAACTCCAAACCTATATGCGCGGATCTGCCGCCGCCGTTGGGGTGATGATGCTCCAACTCATGGTGCCCAACCATTCCGGGAGCCAATACCAGGCCGCCAAAACTCTTGGCGAGGCCATGCAACTCACCAACTTCTTGCGGGACATCGATGAAGATTGGCGCGACCGGCAGCGGATTTACATGCCTCTCGACGAGCTCGCCGCCTTCAACGTCGACCCCGCACAAATCGCCCGGCGCGAGTTCGACCGTAATTTTAAGGCATTCATGGAGTTCCAAACCGACCGGGCCAAAACCCTCTACCGGTTATCCGACCAAGGAATCGCAACATTGCCGGCCGAAGGGCAAAAGCCCGTACTCCTGGCCCGAATCCTTTACTCCAAGATTCTTGACAAGTTAGCGGAACAAGGGCTCAACCCCTTTGCCGGCAGAGCCCGGACGACCAAGTGGGAAAAGATCGGCATTGCCTTGCGCGTTGCCGCCGATCCGGCGGCATTCCTCTCGCCATAATCCCCGGGGAGATAGCCTTGAACCGGTACCGTTGACCGATGGCCGCCGATCCCGTAATCCCAGCGGCTGATTTCCGCCAAGCCAGGCGCGCCGTGCGGAAAAGCTTTTGGCAAGTGTATTGGCCCCTTGCCCTAAGTTGGTTTTTCATGGGCTGGGAAGGCCAGGTCGCGGTTGGCCTCATCGGGCTGATGCCGGAAAACGAAGTTCTCCAAGCTGGGGTGTTGGTGGTCTGGGGTCTTGCCATGCTTGTAGAAAGCCCTGTCATCGACCTGTTGAGTACAGCCACGACCCTGGGAACGGATCGCGTCCGTTACGCGCAGATCTCGAAGTTTGCGGGCATTCTCATGCTCTGGGTGGCTGTGGTTCACTCCCTGGTCGTCTTCACACCGGCCTACCATGTCGTCGCCGTCGAATGGATGGGCAACAAGCCAGAAGTGGCCGATGCAGCGCGGGACGGACTTTTCTGGATGCCCCTTTGGGCGGCTTGCGTGGGTTGGCGCCGCTATCGGCAAGGCATCATGATCCGGGCCGAAAGCACCCGCCCCATCTCCATCGGCACCCTCATCCGCGTCGTGACAACGGCCCTGGTCGGTGGCGGGCTTTACCTGAGCAAAGCCCTTTCGGGAATGTCCGTGGTTGGTGCCGCCTTCGCCGCCGCGGTCTTTGCCGAAGCCCTTTATATCCACTTCGCTTCCGCCAAGGTGATCCATGCCCTCCCTGACGACCGTGGCGAGCCGCCGATGGGTCTTGCCAAGCTGTTCCGGTTCCACCTCCCACTCACGGCAAGCACGTTGCTGATGCTCACAACGCCCTTCTTGATGGCCCGGGCGCTGAACCAAACGGCCGATCCAATCATCGCGATGGCAGCCTGGCAAGTCGCCGGAACGGTTGCCTGGCTATTCGAAACCGCCACATTCGCCCTCCCCGAGGCCGTCATTGCCCGATACCGGCCCGGCGACGAGCGCACCATCGCCATGTTCTGCCTCGCCGTTGGCGGGGCGTTAAGCGGGGGCATGCTCGCCACCCACGTCACCGGGCTCGACCGTTGGATTTTTGAAACCGCCTACCATTCAAAACCTGAAGTTGCCAATCAGGCATCCATCGCTTTTCTTTGGACATCCCCCCTTCCGCTGCTGGTGAGTGCCCAATCGTTTTTCCGGGGGATGTTGACGGCGCACCACATCACGTCGGCCCGTATGGCCGCAATCTTGGTTGGTTTGGCCGCCATGGGTTTGGTGTTGCAAGCCGGATTGAAGACCAGCCTCCCCGGAGTGGTCGTCGGGGCGCTGGGAGTGCTCTCGTATTCGGGAGTGGAACTTGCCATCCTTGCCGGAACTTGGGCCCGCTCGGCCAGAAAGCCTCCCCTGGGGCCGGACCTGAGTCAGGCGCAAACGGAACCCGGGGTATAAAACAGTCCCGATGCGCTTCATGCCCGCCGCCTTGGTTTTGCAGACCGGCCTCGCTTTGGCGGGCGTGGCCTCCGGCAGTGCGGATGGATTTTCGATCTATGCGGATCGGTACCCAACCGATCGGGAAGCGGCCGCAAACTTCACGGGCGCAAAATTGGAACCCCGTTATGGGTGCTATGCCGGCGCCTTCATCGACCTCGATGACACCATCCGCGACACGTATACAGACCAAACGGGCAAGGTTCGCCGGATCCCCGATTTGTTTGAACGGCTCACCGGAAAACCCCATGCCACCTACTTCTATTACATGGGGTACGGGCGGCCATTGGCCGGCGACTGGATTCAAAAGCTGGGCGGAGAAGGCAAAATCGTCCACATTGCGCTGGAACCCAACGGCGGCCTGGATCTGGTCAAAGACGATGCTTACCTGGCCTCTTTGGCCAAGGGTCTCGCCAGCACGGGAACCCCAGTCTTCATCCGGTTCGCCAGCGAGATGAACGGCCGGTGGGTCAAATACAACGGCAACCCAAAACTTTATCGGGAAAAGTTCCAGCTGGTTGCCAGAAAAATGCACGAATTGGCACCAAATGTCGCCATGGTCTGGTGCCCCTACGCCACCCCGACCGACAACATCGCTACGTACTATCCCGGAGATGCGGCCGTCGATTGGGTTGGGGTGAACATTTACAGCGTCACCTATTACGACCAAAAAATGGGGCAACCGGGCTACCACGACCACCCAGTGGAGAAGCTGGATTACATTTATGACCGCTATGCCAAGGCAAAGCCGATTATGGTCGGCGAATTTGGGGCCACCCACTTCAGCGCCGTTGAAAACTCCCCGACCGTCGCCTTTGCCGTCCGCGCCATCAAAGGGATGTATGAATCTCTGCCACGCCGCTACCCCAGAGTCAAGTGTATCAATTACTTCAACACCAACAACCTGGATCTGGAGCACCGAAAGAACAACAATTACGCCGTCACGCAGAACCGCGAAGTGCTTGACCTCTACCGCCGGTTGGTTGGCCAGGATTACTTTCTATCCGAAGCCGCCGACCAATCCGGCTACCTTGCCCACTCGATGGTCGCCATCCCCGTGAGCGGAGACAAGGCCCCGCCCCTCTATCCCAAATCCCCGATGCGGGTCGTCAATGGCCAAGTGCTCACCGGAACCGTCCGGCTGAGCGGATGGGTGGAAGACGGTACCGGAAAGGCCAAAATGCACTTCATTGTCGATGGGAAGAAGTTGTATATCGCCTCTGTCAAAGATGATTGGGGGTTTGACCTGGACACCACGAAACTCACCAACGGCACCCACAAACTGGAGCTCAGGGCCGAAATCTCTGGGAAGCTGATCGGCCAGGCATCGGTCGACGTCGCCGTCCGCAATCCTTGATGTTATCAAACCGTTAACAGTTTGGCAACAGGTGGCGAAGCAGGGGATGGCTGGCGACAAACTGTGGCTATGCTCCCCGCAATTTTTGCATTGTCGCTGAATGCCCAACCCAAGGCGCTATCGTTATACACCGCGCCCGCTGCCAGCGAATATGCGCGGGTCGTGCCAGGGGGGGTGACCGTTCTGCCGAATGGAAGGTACCTAACCCCTCTTGGAAAGAGGGTGTACAGCAATTCCGACTTGTGGAACGTCCTCGTCAGCCCCGATGGAACCTATGCCGTTGGATTTGACGACGCCGGTTTGACCATCCACAACTTGAAAACAGGCGAGCGGAAAGTCGTTCTGAAGAAGAACCTCGCCCCGGCCGGATCGTTCCTTCCCAACGGCGATCTCCTCATCTCACTCGGCGACAGTTACCAAATCGAAGTCCTGGCATCGGGCACATGGGTTTCTAAAGGCTACATCAACCTCAAAACCGACGACCACCCTTACCCCTACATCAACGACCTGGTCATCGACGCCCAAAAGGGACTCGCTTACGGCGTGGACATCGCCTACCAGGATGTCGTGACCATTGATTACAAATCGATGAAGGAAATCGCACGCACGCCGGCCGGCCGAGAGCCCTACGCCATCGCGATGGATCGGGCCACCAAGCAGCTGTTCGTGGCAAACATTGGCATCTTTAACTATTCCAGCATTCCCGCCCCACGGCCGGGTGAGGGACGACCCGGAGGTTTGGATGAACCAGCCTTTGCATTTCCGAGCAAAGAATCGGAAATGGGGGTCGACAAAGAAGGCCGACAAATTCCCGGACTGGGCTCCCCCTACGTGGCCGATGCCCACTCCCTTTTTGCCTACACGTTGGCCAATTCCCGGGCTCCCAAGCTCAAGGCTTCGGCAAAAACCGGGCTGCTGATCCACGCCCCAACCAGCGCAGGCAAGGCGGTCGGCGGGAGCTCGCCCAATGCCGTCATCGTCACGGCCTTAGGCATCGTTGTTAGCAACGCCAACAACGACACCGTTCAACTTTTTGACCCCAAGTCGCTTAAATCATTGGCGCAAATCCGGCTGGCACCGGTCGCCGAACTTGCCGGGCTCCGAGGGGCGATCCCCAGTGGCATGGCATTTGACGCTAAGTCGGGGATGCTCTATGTGTGTTGCAGCGGCCTCAACGCCGTGGCGGCGGTCGACCTCAAAGCCCGGCGAGTTAAAGGGTATTTGCCGACCGGCTGGTTCCCAATGCAAGTGCGGCTGACCCCCGACGCCAAAAGCCTCGTCATCGCGACCCAAAAGGGATTGGGCCGCGGCCCCCGCGGCCCCCTGAACCCCCGCCAACCTGGTGACGAACGCCACGGACTGCCGGATATGCCGGGCATGATCAACATCGTCCCGATCCCCGGCGACTACTCCGGCCCGACAAAAGCCGTGTTGCAGAACAATGGGCTCATCAAGCGGCCGAGGCCCGTCAACCCGGTGATCCCCAACCAACCCGGCAAGCCCAGCGAACAAATTAAATATGTGGTCTTCATCACTAAAGAAAACCACACCTTTGATGGCATCTTTGGCAACCTCGCCGGCGCAAAAGGCGAACCGAGCTATGCCGAATTCGGGCAAACCGGTTGGGTTCGCGAACGGGGGAAGGAAGAACGCATCCCCATCATGCCCAACCACATCGTCCTGGCCGAGCAATTTGCCATCAGTGACAACTTTTATATGGAACCCCAAGCCTCGGGAGACGGGCACCGGTGGCTTGTCGGCGTCTATCCCAGCCTGTGGACCAGCCGCGTGTTCTATGCGGGTTGGAACTTCCGCAACGACAACAAGACGCCAGGCCGCATGGTCAGCTTCGGTTCCGACGGCTCCCAAATCCCCGAGGACTACTTGGAAAACGGGTCGATGTTCGAACACCTCGACAGGAACGGCATCACGTTTCGGAACTATGGCGAAGGTTACGAACTCCCTCAGACCGACGAGGCCCACGACGTCTCCAAAACGGGAACCATCTATCCCATGAACATGCCCATGCCCAAGGTGCTGTTCGACCACACGTGCTTTGAATTCCCCGCCTACAACAACAACATCCCCGACATTGCCCGCGCCCAATGGTTCCAAGAAGACCTGCAAAAGATGTACTTTAGCAAGGGCCAGGGATTGCCGCAGTTCATGAACATTGCGATCTGCAACGACCACGGATCCGGTGCCCGACCGAACGAGGGGTATCCCTACGTGGCCAGCTTCATGGCCGATAACGACCTGGCCCTCGGCCGAATTGTCGAGTTCCTATCGCACCGGCCCGAGTGGAAGAACATGGCGATTTTTGTGACCCAAGACGACTCTGGCGGAGACAACGACCACGTGGACCGCCACCGGAGTTTTGTTCAGGTGATCTCGCCGTGGGCCAAACACAACTACGTTAGCCACGACCACACGAGCATCATGAGCATCATCCGGACGATCTATTCGATCTTCGGCCTGGGCCCCAACAACATGTTTGATGCGGTGGCGACCCCGCTGGACGACATGTTCACCGACAAGCCGGACTTCACGCCCTACAAGGCCGTCCCCACCGACCCCCGGGTGTTCGTCCCCGAAAAGACCGCTGATCCGGATGACCCCCGGTTCTTGAAGCGGTACAACCGGCCGGTTCAGGCCATGGATGACCCGGAATTCATCAAATGGCTTCGGAGCCGGCCGACCAAAGGCACTTCCGGGCCTGATGACGACGGCGACGACGATTGAGATGGCCAATGAGGGCCGATCCGGCGGTCAAACTGGCACGCTGGCTTGGGGCCCGACGTGCCATTTCAAACCGCTCAGATGATCCAATCCCCGCCCGGGCAACCGCCCGGGCCGCCTCAACCGAACCTGTCAAAATCCTCCGATGGCCAAGGATTTGGGAGTTACCCCCCGCGACGAGAATTATGCCGAATGGTACAACGACCTCGTCAAAAAAGCCGACCTCGCCGACAACAGCGTCGTCCGGGGATGCATGGTCATCAAGCCCCATGGTTACGCCATTTGGGAGCTCATGCGGGATGCCTTGGATGGCATGTTTAAAGAAACGGGCCATGTCAACGCCTATTTCCCCCTCCTGATCCCTAAATCGTTCCTGAGCAAGGAGGCCGAGCACGTGGACGGGTTTGCCAAAGAGTGCGCCGTCGTCACCCACCACCGGCTGATGAACGACCCCAACGGCAAAGGGGTCGTGGTCGACCCCGATGCCAAGCTCGAAGAAGAACTCATCATCCGACCGACAAGCGAGACCATCATCTGGCACAGCTACAAAAACTGGATCCAGAGCTACCGCGACCTGCCATTGCTGATCAACCAATGGGCCAATGTCATGCGGTGGGAACTCCGCCCGCGCCTGTTCCTCCGGACCGCCGAGTTCTTGTGGCAAGAAGGCCACACCGCCCACGCCACCTACGAAGAAGCCGAACAAGAAGCCGCCACCATGCTCGGTGTCTACAAAAGGTTTTGCGAGGAATGGATGTGCGTGCCGGTTGTTGACGGCGTGAAATCAGACGGCGAGAAATTCGCCGGGGCCGACCACACCTACACCATTGAGGCGATGACCCAAGACCTCAGAGCCATCCAAGCCGGCACCAGCCACCACCTGGGCCAGAATTTTGCCAAGGCGTTCGATGTCACGTTCCAATCGCAAGAAGGGAAACAAGAGTACGTCTATGCCACAAGTTGGGGGGTCAGCACGCGGATGGTCGGGACCATGATCATGGCCCACAGCGACGACAACGGACTGGTCTGCCCACCCCGCCTCGCCCCCATCCAAGTCGTGATCGTGCCGATCGGCCGGGGTGATGACCGCCAAGCCGTGCTCCAAGCCAGCGACAAGATTGCGGCCGAACTTAAATCCAACACCTGGATGGGCCAGCCGATCCGGGTCAAGATCGACGATCGGGAAAAAGAGTCTCCCGGGTTCAAGTTCAACCACTGGGAGATGCGCGGCGTTTGCCTCCGTATTGAACTTGGGCCCCGCGACCTTGCCGAAAACAAAGTCCTGCTCGCCAGCCGGCTGGGCGGCGACAAGCAAGAAGTCGCCCTGGAGGATGTAACCCGCCAAGTCACGGCTCAGCTGGACGCCTTCCAATCAGAGCTCTATGGCCGCGCCTTGCAACTCCGTGAACGCAACACGAAGCGCGTGGATACGTGGGAGGAGTTCCAAGCCGCATTCCCGCAAGAAGGCGGGGGAGGATTCATCGTTGCCCACTGGGACGGCACCCAAGAAACCGAAGACGCCATCAATGCGGCGACAAAGGCCACAATTCGCTGCATCCCCCTTGTGCCGCTCGACCCGGCCGATGCCGAGCCCGGCCAATGTGTCTATTCGGGTAAGCCCAGTATGCAACGGGTCATTTTCGCGCGAGCCTATTGACGTCCCCCGAATAATTGCCAGGTTTTTTTGCAACGAATCGACACCGATGAGGAATCCTGCTAAAATCCGGTTGATTCTCCGCCTCCGTTGAGGTGGGTTTCGAGAGGAGCACAATTGAAAAGAACCATTGCTATCGCTGCGCTCGCGCTTTGCGCGTCTGCCGCCTTCGCCCAATTCAGCGACACCTTTGATTCCATCGACCCAGCGTGGGTAACCGACCGCTACGAACCAAACGGCTTCCAATCGGCGTTCTTTGATGGCGACAACCGGCTGAAGATCACAATTGACCCGGCCGACGCCTACAACAACCGGCCGAGCGGATACAACACTAGCACGTTCTACAACACCCAAGGGCGCCAACGCCCGGGCGGCAATATCGGCCCGGATTGGACGGTGAGCGGGGACGTCTACATCAGCAGCGACATGCTGACCAGCGGATTCAACTGGCGCACCGACTTGTGGACCCGCGACAACAACGCCAACGAAAACAACGCGTTCTACGGGATTTTCGGGGCCAAGCGGTTCGATGACAGCGACCCGTTCAACGAAGGCGCGACCAACAAATCCAACGTGTGGCGCATTTGGGATGCCGATACGGCCAACGGTTGGGTCACATTGGCCGACGCGGTCACCACCGGTTGGCACAATTTGGCCATCACCAGCCATGGATCGACAGCTGATTACTACCTGGACGGGAACCTGGTTTACACCGACGCCGATGCCAGCTTGGCCAGCCCGGAACTCCGGACCGTCTTCGTCCAAGCGTATAACTTTAGCGATGCCACCCACACTCCGGCCAGCGCCTACAGCGTCTATTGGGACAACATCAACGCGGTTCCCGAACCGGCTTCTATGCTTGTGATTGCCGGACTGGCCGCTGTGGCTGCCCGCAAAAAGCGCAAGTCGTAACCGGCTGGCAACCGTTTGCACTCCATCAGCCTCCGTCCCCCCGGATGGGGGCTGATTCCAGTTCGGCACGACAGATACCGATAAGTTTTTTGTCAGACCATGCAGTCCTTGCGCAACATGGTTGTGGATTTCCTCCACGAAAACAACGGGGCAAGCGATGAAGAAATCGCCTACGCCCTCCGTCAATTCGTGCCCAGCACCCAAGCCGTTTCCCTCATTTGTCGCCAATTGGAATCAGAAGGCGTCGTCAAACGTATCAAACGGATCGGCAAGCCCGGCGGCAACTACGTCGTCACCGAAGAATCCCAGGTCGTCCAAAGGGATGTTGCCGAAGAAATGGGGGTCGAGCTCCCCACCGCCGACGAACTCCCCGAAGTGCCCAAGGGGCAAGAGCACATCTTGGAACTCCAACAAACCGGGTTCATCTGGGTCGGCGATTTCACGCTGTCTGGAACCGGGATCAACTTCTTCGTCGGCGACAAAAACGAAATTGCCGACATCCTGATTGCGTTCACCATCGATGGGGCCGTTGTTTACATTGCCAACTCCCCAAGATCTTTGGGCCAAAGCTTGGCAACGCTCACCAGCAATTCTGCCCCAGCCCATTTGCAACGGTACAACCAATATTTGCGGGCCACTTTGCAACGCGGCAAAAGCGTGCAAATCTATATCCTCAAAGATCCGGGGGGCCTGCACTATGTCGGCCACCGGCTCAGCCTTTGCGCCGGAATCTTCCCGACCCTTGTCGAGCATTTCCGCCCGGTCTGGAACGTCAACGTCGGAGAAACGGCTGCTTAAAGGCCGCCCAATATCTCTTTAGCCAATGCCTTGTTGGCATCGCCCGGGCCGTTCACTGCTACAAACTCAAGGGCATCTTTCGCTGGCGTTAAGTACCCGGCTTTGACTAACGCGAGCGCTGGCGCTACCTCTTCGTTCCGGCCCGAGTAAAGGGCTAGCCGACCGCTTCCTAGCTGCCCTTTAAGTCCCGCCAGTTCCTTCTGCGTTGCCAACATGAACTTCAAGGCAGCCTCTCGGTCTTCCGGCGCATTAAACAGGGTCAACCGGCGCAAGGTTTCGGCAAGGTGCTTATTGTCGTCTTGGTCTGCCTGGGGGCCGACCAGTTGCAACATCGACGTCGCGTTTTTGCGGAGCCAGTCGCCAGCTTTTTTTGGATGCAGGTCGTCCAAGACCTCCATTAAATAAGAAGAGGCGTATTCCGGGGCACCGGAGCCCAACATCAGTTCTGGAGTGAAAAACTTGGGGTCTTTCAGCATCTTGTCGCTCAACCCGCCAGCCCATCCGACATCTGCCAAAGCCATGAGATAGGCTGATGTCCCAACCCCGTTGACCAACTTGTGGTTCACCATCTCCATTGTCGCCTTGTCGGTGTAGATCCACATTCGGGCTTGATCCCAGGGGCCCCGGCTACGTGATTCGTCCATCCGTCGGGCGAGCATTGGGATCACCGGGTCGCTGGGGCGGTAGGGATAATACTTCACCCCTTTTGCCGGTTCCCGTTTTTCCATATTCAAGCAAAGCGTGCGCATAGCGAACTTTCCATCTTGAGGAGCCGGGTTCAGGCTTGCATAAAGGTCGAAGCCGAGAATCCTCCGATTGAACCGAACCCCGGTCATCATCGATTGGTAGGCGGGGTCACTTGGAATCCATATCGTGCCTGGAGGGAAATCCATGTCGCTATCACACGGGTCGCCACCCTCCAAAAAGCTCAGACGGTTCATGTCGGTTCCTTCCGGGGCGATCTTGCCAAGGATATCGATCATGCGGGGGATGGTGAAGCCTTCCTTCACCATGAGGTCTACAAGCTCGGAGCCATTTTCTTCAGTAACATCCTTGATGTATTGCACCGGTTTGATGCTGGGGTAGTAAGGGTTCCCTTTGATTTGGGGGAGGAAGATCTGGAACGGGTTTGCAGTTGGCGAAGGCTTCACCGTAACGCCGCCCATCTCCTCCTGGGTCTCTTTTTCCGGCTCTCCATCTGGCCTAAAGCGATCAACAAGCGGATCTCTCTTCGGCGTCCACATATCACCGATTTCAATGGTCCCGCCCTTCTCAACTTTTGACGACTTCTTCCCACCGATTGACCAAACCTTGGTGATTTGGTAAGCGCATACGCACTTTGAGAGGCTATGTCCGTATTCGCGGTGTGTCCAACCGTCGGGCTTGATGCCGCTGTTCGGATCGCAACTCACCGCGTCCTTGCCAACTCCGGCCGAATAGGCGGTGATCGACTTGATTGCCTTCAGAATCTCGGCTCCTATCGACTCGCTCGCCCCGAATTCCCGAAACGTCAGGTACGCCTCCAACATCTCCCCTTCATTCGGATCAACCTTTTCAAAAATGCAGCTCATGTTGAACCGCTCGCCGGGATGTTCTGGTCGGACATCCAAGGTACGGAAAACCCTATTCATCTGTTCGCTAGGGGTCAAACTGTTCGATAGTAGTGAAAACGTGGCGTAATAGGTCACATCGGCTTCCACCTCTTTGCCCCCGTCCATCACCTTTTCGCGGCTGGTTTTGAAAGGGTTTGAGATGATCGATCTCGCCTCTGGGTCTTGAAAAGTCTTTATCCCTCCGATAACGGCAAAGGCGACCACCGATGTCAACATAGGCGTATTCTATCAAATGGCATCGTTCCTATGTTGCAGAATGCCAATGTTTTTACGGGGATTCACCTGATGAGTCAAATCGAAGGCTCTGGCAAGTAATCTCCCACTAAGGCATTTTTCAATGACTCTTGTTCCGTACTCCGAACCGGTTCACCCGCCCGCCAACAGTTGTTTGGCCAGTGCCTTATTGGAATCTCCTGGACCCTTTTCGGCCACATACGCCAAGGCATCGTTTGCCTGGGTTAGGAATCCTTCTTTGACCAAGGCAAGCGCCAAAGCCACTTCAGATTCCCGGCCGGAGTAGAGCGAATCGCTCCCCGATCCCAACTTGCCCTTGAGCATCCCGATCTGGGCCTTGGCCGCGCTCATAAACCGGAGCGCCGCCTCCCGGTCTTCGGGCGCGCTGAACGACGTCATCCGGCGGAGGGTGTCGGCCAGATGTTGGTTGTCATCCTGGTCTGCTTTTGGGCCCACCAGTTGGAGCATCGTCGCCGCATTGCCCTTCAACCATTCGCCAGCCTTCTTGGGGTGGAACGCGTCCAAGGTCTCCATCAACCACGTCCGGGCGTAGGACGGAGCGCCTGAGCCAATCATGAATTCCGGCTTGACGTATTTGGGATCCTTTAACATCTTGTCATCCAACCCTCCCGCAAAGGCGACGTCGGCCAAAGCCATCAAGTAGGCGGATTGCCCGACCCCGTTGACAAGCCGTTCGTTGACCTGCTCATAAGTCGCTTTGTCCGTGTAGATCCACAGCCGCGCTTGATCCCAAGGTCCGCGGAAATTCGCCTGATCCATCAAATTGGCCAGCGAAGAAATGACGGGATCTTTTGGCCGGTAAGGGTAGTACTTCACCCCCGCGGCAGGCTCCTTCTTCTCCATGTTCATGCACAGAACCCTCATCGCACGGGGATCCTGGCCCCCCCGGCCGATCCCGGCGAAGACCTCGGCAAAGGTCAGCCGCGAATATCGCACACCCGTCATCATCGCCTGGTATGCCGGGTTACTGGGGTACCAGATCGTCCCCGGCGGGCAGTCCAAGTCGTAATCGCACGGGTCACCATCCAAAGAAGGAAAGTTCAACCGGTTCATGTCCGTGCCTTCCGGGGCAAGGGTTTGGAGAGCCGCGATCATCTGCGGGAACGAATAGCCCAACTTCTGCATCGACTTGACAACCATCTCACCATTGGCCTTCTCGACATCCGTGACATAACCCTGCGGTGTCTTGCCGCTGGTGATTTGGCCTAAGGTCAAAGGCGGAAAAAATGCTTGGAATCCGAGTTCGGTGTTCTGCGGCTGAACCCAAATCCCCCCCAGGCCGTGTTGCAGGTCCTTGTTTGGTTTCCCGTCGGGGACAAAGCTCGACATTGTCGGCTCTCCCACTGGCATCCAAATCTGACCAAGTCCGATTGACCCCTTATCGACATAATCCTGGTACGACTTCCCCCCATAGGAATAGCTCGCGGAGATCTTATAGTCCAGGCTAAGTTTTTCCTTGTTGAAGCTATATTCCTGCCTGTTCCAGCCCCCTTGCTGGGCAAACTGCAAAGGGTCGACCGAAATCGGTTTGAACATGTTCGTCCCCCGCGGAACCGCCGAATACGTGTCCCGAATCGCCAAGTTCAAAACCGCCCCGCTCGCCGATCCCCCGTAGGTTGAAAGCGCCTGGGTGCCCCGCAAGACCTCGATTTGCTCAAGCAGTGACGAGTCCAACACGGGTCTCATTTCGAACTTCCCTGGCGAATCGTTGTAACGGAAGTTCAGGTTCCGGAATCCCCGCAAGTTGACAGTGCCGGCATCCGGCACCGCTTGAGGGATGAACTCGGCTTTGTAAGTCACATCCAGCAGGCGGGCGACCCCTTCCACCGAACGGTTTTCCTGGATCGTCTCCAACGAGACAACCGCGATGGGGACGGTGTTTTCGGTTCGGACGATCAGGGGCGTGGAAAGCACTAATGCGCTGATGGCCGACAGCATGCAACAACTCTATCAGATAGTTGCCCGCAAAACAACCGGGTTTCCGAAATGGGACATCGACAGGTCAGACCCAGATTTCGATCCCGGCCGATCCAAAACACGGATGGGCCGGGGATCCATGCCAGGTTGCCGGCTCACATGTGCTTGACAACTTCTTTGCCAAACCCAGAGCAGCTCACCTCGATTGCATCCGGCATCATCCGGGCAAAATCATAGGTCACCGTTTTGGCACTGATGGCCCCTTCCACCCCGCTCACAATCAGGTCGGCAGCTTCTGTCCAACCCATGTAGCGGAACATCATTTCGCCGCTCAGGATCACCGAACTCGGGTTGACCTTGTCCAAGTTGGCATATTTGGGTGCCGTCCCGTGGGTGGCCTCGAAAATCGCATGCCCGCTGATGTAATTGATGTTGGCACCGGGTGCAATGCCGATTCCGCCGACTTGGGCCGCCAGGGCATCGCTGATATAGTCCCCATTCAAATTCAACGTGGCGACAACGTCGTAATCTTGCGGACGCAGCAAGATCTGTTGGAGGAAGGCGTCGGCGATCCCATCCTTGATCACCAGGCCGGCACCGCGTTGACCTTCGGGGATCACATGCCATGGCCCTCCATCCAGCGGCACCGCCCCAAAAAAGTTGCGCGCCACGTCGTAACCCCAATCCATAAACGCCCCTTCCGTGAACTTCATAATGTTGCCTTTGTGGATAAAGGTGACGTTCTTCCGGCCTTCTTGGATCGCATATTCGATGGCACTGTGGATGAGCCGCTCGGTGCCGCTGTAGCTGACCGGTTTGATGCCGATCCCCACTTGAACCGGCAAGTCGCGGGCCGGTGCGCCGATCCTTTCGAGTTCGTGGTTCCACCCATCGACCTTGTCTTTGGTGCCGAACCGGATCTTTTTGAACATCGCCGGAAACTCTTTCTCCATGAAATCCAGGAACGCGCCCGACTCCCCGCTCCCGGCAACGAACTCGATCCCCGCATAAATGTCTTCTGTGTTTTCCCGGAAGATCACCATATCGACGAGTTCCGGCTGTTTGACAGGGCTGGGAACCCCGGTGAACCACCGAACCGGCCTCAGACACACGTAGAGGTCCAGCATCTGGCGCAGGGCCACGTTGATGGACCGGATGCCGCCGCCCACCGGGGTCGTTAGCGGCCCCTTGATGCCCACCAAGTACTGGTCGAACTTGTCAAGAGTGTTTTGCGGCAGCCACTCGCCAGTCGTATCGAATGCCTTTTGGCCGGCCAAAACCTCGTGCCATTCGACCTTGCGGGTGCCGCCATAGGCCTTTTCAACGGCGGCATCAAACACAGCCTGGCTTGCCCGCCAGATATCTGGGCCGATCCCGTCGCCTTCGACAAATGGGATGATCGGATCGTTGGGGACATTCAAGCCTTGCGGCGATTTCGTGATGGGGTTTCCCATGGGCGTGTCCGAAGGTTACCTGCGGCCTGTCGGAAGGCGCGCGCTCCGGGGACCCCGAGCCGATCTCCAGTACAATTGAAGGGTTATGAAGTTTGAGGAAATGATGGAGGAACTCGAGCGAAGCGGGTCGCCGAAAAACTGCGAGGTCTATCGCAAGCATGGCATTAAAGACCCGATGTTCGGAGTCAGTTTTGCCAATCTCAAACGGATCGCCAACGAATTCAAGAACTGTAGCCGTCAGGCCAAACTGCTGTGGGACACCGAAAACCACGATGCCCGCATGCTGGCCACAATGGTCGCTTCACCTACGGATCTCAGCATGGACGAGCTCATGCTCTGGGCCGAAGAAGCCGAAAACCACGTGCTCTGTGGGGCTGTCGCCGGTTTGGTCGTCCGCTATCCCAACGCCTGGATCACCGTCCAAGCGTGGATCGAAAGCCCCTCGGAATGGGTTTCGACGATCGGCTGGAACGCAGTCTCCATCTTTGCCGCCAAAGCGGCCCGGCGGGAAGATAGCGAGTTCCGGCCATTGATCGACTACATCGTTAAAAACATCCACAAATCGCCGAACCGAACCAAGTACGCCATGAATTCGGCCCTGATCGCCATCGGCCGGAACCGCAAGTCGTTGGCCGAAATCGCCGTCAAGGCCGCAGAAGTCATCGGCCCGCTCGACATCGACCACGGCGACACCGGACAGACCACGCCCAATGCCGTCGATGCCATCAGGGGAACCGCACACGCCCAAGCTTGAACCCCACGTGGCAAAAGTCGCCGCGTTTTATCGGTTCACCCCAATCGGGGATCCAGAATCTGTTGCCGGCTGGGTTGATAGCCTCGGACTGGCCCACAACCTTTTGGGCACCGTGCTGGTAGCCCCCGAAGGCATCAATTCCACGCTTTGCGGCACACCGGCAGATGTCGCTTCCTTCTTCAAATCCCTGGCAACCGACCCCCGGTTCACCGGGTTGGACATCAAATTCAGCACCGCCTCCGCACCGCCGTTCAAGCGGTGGAAAGTCCGGCTCAAACAGGAGATTGTCACCATGGGCGTGCCGGGGGTAGACCCCAACGCCGGAGTCGGAACCTACGTTCCGCCCCGTAATTGGAATGCTCTGATCTCCCGATCCGATGTCCTCCTGATCGATTGCCGGAACACCTATGAAATTGAACTGGGGACATTCCAAGGCGCAGTTGATCCGGGCACCAATGCCTTCAACGAATTCCCCGAATATGCCCAGCGGCTGGAAAACCGCGACCAACCGGTGGCGATGTTTTGCACTGGGGGGATCCGGTGCGAAAAGGCGACCGCTTATCTTCGCCAACTCGGCCACAGCCAGGTCTTCCACCTCGAAGGCGGGATCTTGCGCTACTTGGAAGAAATCCCCCCTTCTGAAAGCCTATTCCTCGGCGAATGTTTTGTCTTCGACGAGCGGATCGGCGTGGACGGCTCCCTGCAACCCAGCCGCTAGCATTCGGGGACAACCACCGGGATCCTCACCGCCAAGCCCCCTTCGCTCGTTTCCTTGTATCGCGTATTCATGTCTTTGGCCGTTTCCCACATGGTGGCAATCACGTCGTCCAAGCTAACTTTGGCCAGGGCCGGGTCGCTCGCCAAGGCAATATTCGCTGCCGTGATGGCTTTCATCGCCCCCATAGTGTTGCGCTCGATGCAGGGCACCTGGACAAGGCCGCCGACGGGGTCGCACGTCAAGCCAAGGTGGTGCTCCATCGCGATTTCTGCAGCCATCAAAACCCGTTCCGTGTCGCAGCCCAACATGTAGGCGTGTCCGGCCGCCGCCATGGCCGAGCTCACGCCGATTTCCGCCATGCACCCCCCCATCGCAGCACTGATCGTGGCCCCTTTTTTGAAGAGGCAGCCGATTTCCCCGGCGACCAGCAAAAAGTCGTGCAACTGCGAATCGGTGAACCCCAAAAATGTGTACCCGTACATCATCACCGCCGGGATCACCCCAGCAGCCCCGTTAGTCGGGGCCGTCACCACCCGGCCAAAGGCCGCATTTTCTTCGTTCACCGCCAACGCAAACACGCTGATCCAGCGCAGGGTCTGCTGGAAATTTGGGCTGGCGTAGCGCATCGCCGCGACCCACCCGTCGAAGTCCGAATACGTCCTTGTGCCGACCAAGTCGGCATTCTGCTTTTTGGCCCGGCGCACCACGTTCAACCCTCCCGGCAACACCCCATCGGTGTGGCAACCCCGGTAGATGCAATCCTTCATCGCAGACCAAATGTCAGCCAGACCACTTTCGGTTTCGCCAGCCGGGCGCCACCGTGCTTCGTTTTCCCGGCTCACGGCCGGGATATCAAGCCCGTTGGATCGGCAGTGCTCGCTAAGTTCGGCTGCGCTTTCCACGGGGTACGGAAGGATCAGGCACCGGGCCCCGGAAAGCTCTTGGTGTTCCTTAACCACGAAGCCACCCCCGACAGAATAGTAGGTTTCCGAATATTTTGCTCCATCAACGATGGCTGAAAATGTCAAACCATTTGGATGAAAAGGCAAAGTGGTTTGGCGATGGAGAACGATATGCTTGCTGGGTACGAATTCGATCTCGGCATTACGGCACATCAACCGTTTGGTTTCCTGAATAGTTTCTAACATTGAGCCGATTGCGGAAACATCGCAGGTTCGGGGATCCCAACCCATCAAACCGAGTTGGACGGCGATATCGGTTCCGTGACCCTTGCCGGTTTTGGCCAGGCTGCCGAACAAATCAACATGGATCGACTCAATTTGGCCATCGGGGAGCGATCCCACGAATTCCTGGGCCGCGCGCCAGGGCCCAAGAGTGTGGGAGCTGCTGGGGCCGACCCCGATCTTGAAAATGTCGAACACCGAAACCGCTTCCCGCAAAACCGCCACAGGGCGAGTATACGGGCCCGGGCGGTATCCTTGAGGGAATGGTCGAAGCCGTGGCATGGGTCTGCGTCGGGCTGGCAGGGGGGATCGCCCTGGAGGCGATCCGCCATATTGAGTTGCTCCGCAATGTCGGCCGGGCCCAGAAGTACGCCGACGAATCGCTGCGTCTTCAAACCGAAAATAAGGCCCTCATCCGGGAAGTCGAGCACCTGCGGAACCGGCCAGAGCCGGAAACGACGCCGATCCGGGAGGTTGCCGAAGTGGTTGTTGCGCCAGCACTTGGGACAACTCCGGCTGAACTTGTGGAAAACATGCCTTGGGATATGGCAACGGTTGACGTCGCAGAGCCCACGCAAACCGCAGCCCAAACCGGCACAACCGAGAAAATGCCCTGGGATCTATGACCGACCCCCCCCTCCCCGTGATCCGGGATCGCATCCTGCGGTCATTGGTCGAAAAGGTTGCGATGGCCGCGGCGCTGCTGGTCGCCGCCGGTTGGCTGTTCAATTCGCGGTGACGGCCGGCGCAAGATGGTGGGCCGCCGCCGAGATGTCCAATTGCAAATCCGCGATGTCTTCAAGCCCGGCATAAAACCGCACCATCCACCGTTCATCCGGCCAGTCCATCGGTTTGCCAAAAACGGGAACCGCGAGGCTTTCGAACCCGCCCCAGCTGACCCCCATCTGAAACACTTTCAGTGATTCCAAAAACTGCTTGACGGCTGATTCTTCCTGACAAGTCGGGATGAGGGTGACCAGGCTGGTGTGCCCAGTCTGCTGCTGTGAAATGAGACCGGCTTGGGGATGGTCGGGATCCCCGGAATAGAGGACTTCACCCAGCCCGAGACCTTTGACGAAGTCGAAGAGCAACCTTCCCTGCCGCTGCGCTTCGTCCACCCGGAGTTTCAGCGTCCGCAAACCCCTCAGCATCAGCCATGCATCGAACGGGGCCAACCTACCGCCAAACCATTGCCCTTCCCGCAATTCGATGGCCGTTGTCACATCTTTGCGGGCACAAAGCGCCCCCGCCACGACGTCGCTGTGGCCGCAAAGGTATTTGGTGGCCGAATGGACGACGATGTCGATGCCCAGGGAATGTGGTTGTTGGAAGAGAGGTGTCGCATTGGAATTGTCGGCCACGGTCCAAATCCCCCGCTCGCGGGCAAAAGCCGAAACAGCCCGGAAATCTTGGGCACGGAACAAGATGCTGCTCGGCGATTCCAAGTAAACCAGCTTCGTATCCTCGGTGCAAGCATCGAAAATCTCCTGCGAATCGCAGCCGGCCACGAATGTCGTTTCAATGCCGAAATCAGGCAGGTAGTTCGTCAGGAATTCGCGGGTTGGTCCGTAAGCGGTGTCGATACAGACGATGTGGTCCCCGGCACGCACACAATGGAGGATCGCCGCAGAAATCGCCGCCATGCCGCTGGCAAAGACCAAAGCCGACTCTGTGCCTTCTAGCATCGCCAATTTCTTTTCGACAATCGAGAGGTTCGGGTTCCCAACCCGACTGTAAACAAACCGCTCTTCAGACTGGCTCGGATCTTTGAGCTTTCCCCGGAACGTGTCAAAGTCGGGCTGGACGAACAGCGATGTTTGAAAGATTGGCGGCGTCACTGCACCCAGGTGGTGCCGCTCTTCGCCTAGGTGTTGGAGCAGGGTTTCCCGCTTCATGTTGATTTGGCGACGATACCCCCTGGCTAGGTGCAGCGACCGCCCGGCCCGAGGCCAATCCCTCGTTCCGGCAAGCCGGAACTCCGCCCCGGGCGGAAAACAGCCCTACTTCACCAAGTCGGCCAGCATCGATTCCAAAGTCGGGAACTCCCACCGGAACCCGAGCGATTGAGCCAAAGTCGGCACGGCCCGGTGGCTCATTGTCATCAAGGAGCCTTGCATACCAACCAGACCGGTTCCAAACTCCAACAGCGGCTTGGGGACGGGCGGGGAAAACGGACGCCCAACCGCCATCCGGAGCTGCGACATGAACTGTGCATTGGTCACGGGTTCCGGAGCGCAACCGTTGATTGGCCCCGAGTTGACGTGGTCGATGCACCAGATATAGAACCGGGCCAAATCGCGCACATGGATCAGAGGCATCCACTGCCTCCCATCGCCAGCGGCCCCGCCCAAAAATGATTTGGCGAGCTTGAGCATGACCGGCAACAATCCGTCATCCGCCCCGAGGACGTGGCCGTTTCGGACGCAGACCTGCTTGACACCCTCGATAACGGGAGTGAGACAGGCGCGTTCCCAAGCCTGGCACACGTCTGGCAAAAATCCGACCCCGGCCCGGGCGCTCTCGCCCAAAACCTCGTCCCCTCTATCCCCATAAAACCCGACCGCACTGGCGTTGACCCACGCCCGGGGTTTGGAATCGGCAGCACTCACCGCCTGATGCAAAGCGGCTGTCGAATCCACCCGCGAACGGCAGATCACTTGGCGGTACTCCGGAGTCCATTTCTGCTCAACGGGTGCCCCGCTCAAATTGAAAACGGCATCGGCCCCATTGATTTCGGCCGACCATTCGCCCTGGTTCTTGCCATCCCATTGCACCTGTCGAAAACCGGCCCCGCTTTGAACTTTCCGGGTCAAGACAACTGGTTCCCAGCCTTGGTTGGAGAGTTCTTGGCAAAGGTGGCGGCCAACAAACCCGGTTCCCCCGGCAACAATGGCTCTTTTCATTCTTCGACCATCCATTGGGCAAATAGGTTTTGTTCGACTCCGACAGCCTGCAGAATCCGGGCTACCACGGTGTCAGCCAAATCTTCCATCGACTTCGGTTTGCCGTACCATGCCGGGCTCGCCGGCAAAATCGTTGCCCCCGCCTCGGCGAGTTGGGTCATGTTCCGCAAATGGATCAGGTTCCATGGCATCTCGCGAGGGACAAGGATGAGCGGCCGGCGTTCCTTTAGGCAGACATCGGCGGCGCGGGTCACCAAATCGTTGCTCACCCCGTTGGCGATCCGGCCGGCCGTGCCCATGCTGCATGGGCAAATGATCATGCCGTCGTGCCGGAAACTCCCACTGGCCGGTGGAGTGAAGTAATCCTTTTCGTCCAGGAGGTGGATGTTCCGGAAACTCTTGCCAAGCCAGGGCTGGGTTGAAAACTCCTTCCGGTTAATGGCGACACCCAGCTCGGTCAGGGCGACGTCGATGGCCTGCGTGCTGAGCATCAAGTAGATCTCGTCAAAGTTCTGGGCGAGGTGCCGGGCCAGGCGTTGGGCATAGATCGCCCCGCTCGCCCCTGTCACCGCCAATACGATCCGACCGGTTCCCATCACCCCCGATTCTACGCGCACCCGGCCATGCGGACGGCAACCCTAGGGCTGAAACCAGTATCCTGACTCCATGCGCCGCATATGGATGGTCGATTTTGCCCGGGAACAATCGCCAACCCTCGACCATCTTTACCAATTTGCCGCCACCGCCCAGGATGCTGGTTACGATGCCATCGGGCTCTATTTGGAACATCGCTTTGCCTACCAATCGACTCCGTGGAGCCACGGCAAAGGGGCGGTCACACCCGACCAGATCCGGTCGCTTCAAGCAGAATTCCCATCCCTGGAAATCATCCCGTTTATCAACCTTCTCGGCCATTTTGAAGGGTTCTTCAACTGCGAAGAAGGGCGCATCTTCCGCGAAGAGGTCTTTTCCGGACTCCAGGCCTGCCCCAGTTGCCCAGAATTCGTCAATCTGTGCGAGGCCCTGATCGACGAAACCGCCGACGTCTTCAAGTCGGAAATCATCCACATTGGGGGAGACGAAACCGCCCAACTCGGCAAATGTCCCCGTTGTGCCGCCTTGATGGCCGGGAAAGCCGTGGACGAAAAGGCTTGGCTTTACCAGCGCCACTTCGAACCGCTCATCCGGCGGGTGGTCGGGCATGGGCGCCGGCCCGCCCTTTGGGGGGACATGTTCCTGGACCATCCGTCAGCTCTGGAAGGGCTCCCCCGTGAAACCCTGATCTTTGATTGGCAATATGGAGGCGGCGTCCAAAAATCAGCGGCGGCCTTCTCCGGATTCGACGTAGTCGCTTGCCCGGCCACCGCCGTTTACAACGCGGCTTGGATGCACGTGGCCCGGACGGAATCGAATGTCCGCCAGGTGGCCCAAGATGCCCATAGCCTCAAACTTGAAGGGGTCTGCCTAACCACTTGGGAACAGGTGATGTACAACCCCTACGACAGCATCTTCCCAGCCGTGGAATGGGCCGCCCGGATCGCGGCCGATCCGAATTCGGGGGAAAGCCTGGCCGATTCATTTGGAGAAGCGGCGGACTGGGCCAAAACCATGGGGGTCGAATTGGAGCAAATGGGTGGGGTTTGGGCGGCCTCTGGGCACCGCCACAAGCTCAAATCCCGGCTCTTCCTGGCTGGCAACCCCTTTTTGGCCTGGCTCCACCACCGTGACGAAGCAGAGCCCGAGCGTGCCAAGAAGCTAGTCCAACTCAGTGAGAAGGCGATCCGACTCGCCCCGGCCGAACCCTACAAAAATGTCGCCCTTGCCTTGCGTGGGATGGTGGAAGCACTGGTGCTGATGCGGGAAGCCCACGCCAGCTACGCCCAGTGTGAGCCCGATGCCGCCATAGGGAAACTCGCTCCCATGCGGTATCTGTTCGACACATTCGCCCGGATTGCCCGCGACAACCATGTGCGCATCGGCGGATCGTTGGCCGACATCGAGCGCGCCCGAATTGCCAAACACCATGTGGAAACGGTCATCCAACGGGTCCGGGCTTATGGTCACCGCGAGCTGGGCTATCTCCCGGCGTTCGAAATCATCACGAACCACCGGTTCACACCCCACGACCAAGCCTGTTGGTGGCTCGTCAACCGGTGGGCAAACGAATAGTGGGAGTCCGGCCCCGGAGTTCTTAGTGCCGAAGGGCCTGGCCAAAACCGGGCTGGCGGGAACCAAAATGGCCTAAAATCATTGTGGATAGCGATGTCGGCCCCCTTATCGGCCCTCGGCGCGATCCACGATGCCACCCGAATGGGAATATTCACCCAACGCAACCCCCGAGATTTTGAACGGGCCGTCTCTCCGGAACTGCCTGTCCTTTACCGTGTGGCGCGACGCCTGGGATGCAGCCCCGAAGAAGCCGAAGACCTTGTTCAAACTTGCCTCTTAAAGGCTTTCAAAGCCTGGGAGCGCTTTGACGGGTGCAACCTCCGGTCTTGGCTCATTAAAATCCTCCGCAACGAACGGCTGATGGTAATCCGGTCGTACAAAGAGGCCCTCAGTTTGGAAGACCATGCCGAAATCGAACCCGTTCAAGAAGGGTTCTGGGGCGAGTTGGACGGCAAATTGGAGGCTGAACGCATTTTTGCCGCAATGGAAGAACTGACACCCCCTTACCGGATGGCCGTCCAACTTTGCGACGTCGAAGAATTGACTTACGAAGAAGCCGCCGATATCATGGATGTCCCAATCGGGACAGTCCGCTCCAGACTTTCCCGTGCCCGGCAGATGATCCGGGAAGCGATCTTGAAAGAAAACGCCCAAGAGGCCGCACGATGAACCACACCCGCATCGAAGACTATCTCGACAACCGGATGACGGCGGAGGAAAGGGCAGAGTTCCAAGCTGTCCTGAAAGGCAACCAAGCTTTGGCCAAGGATGTTGAATCTGCACAGGCGTTCCGGTCTGCGCTGCGCTCTGTCGCCCTCCAAGAGTCTGTGCCCAACTTGCAACCGCTTTTGGCAGACATCGCTCGGCCAAAGGCCCGGAAGATTTTTGCCAAATGGGCGCCTGCGGCGGCGGCAGCCATCGCGGTCTTCGGCATCGGAATCGCCGCCAACCGGGTCTTCCAAGACCAGGTGAACCCCGTGGTCGCTTCGGCAAAAGCACTCCCGCCCATGGCGCATATCGAAACCAAATCGGCCCAGGTGATGGCCTGGAACGGCAACGACCCGGCAACCGGGGCCGCCAAAATACGGGAAACGTTCTACCGAACCATCCCCGACTTGGACTTGCGGCAGATGGCGCAGCTCCGGGGCACGCGTTGCGGCTCTTGCTGGTTCAACTTCCGGTATGAGTACAAGGGCAGCCTCTACGACATCTATGGGCGGTGCGAAACCGGGAACCTGGACAGCGGACAACAGGGCAAGGTTGCCAACAAGGCCATGTACGTCTTTTCCGACGCCGTCGGGTGGTATGACAAAGACGGCATGACCTACACCGTGCTTGGCGGCAACCCAAACGGCCGGCTGGACATTGCCCGGGCCGCTGCGATGCAAACGGGGCGGCTCCGCTAACCCCGGATCAACCTTGCCGACTCCAAATACTCGGCGTGGCTCCATGTCAACGGGGAGACGCTGAGGGGTTCCCGGGTGTCTGGGTGGTATTGCTCTGCCAGCATCCCACTGGCACTGGCCAGGTCTTCCGCCCAAACCAACAGGTCATCCGCCTCGTCTTTGCGGCCTTGCAACCAATAGGCGCGGGCCAACCACATTGTGCAGATGATCCAGGGATTCCCTGGATACCCCTCGCGGACCCGGCAATAGTAGTCGCCTTCGTACCGGGCGACCCCCCGGCAGTTTGTTGACATCAAAAGATGCTGCTCCACCATTTCCACCGAACGGTCGAGGAATGCCGGACGGAGGTGTTGGCACCAAAGGCAACCGGCCAGGACGCTAGCATCGGCCACATGGTCGTTAACCCGCCGGGGAATGCGCCCTTCCACCGGATGGAAGTGCTCACTCATCGCTCCCACCAATTCTTGCCCCGCTTGGGTTTCACCCGCATCGAAGAAGGCCTGGGCCACGGTTGCCGTCGTCCAGAAATGAACTCCAAAACACTCCTCCCACAGATCCCAACTCGGGCGCGGCATCCCGTCCTCCGAAATGGACTCTCGCAACAAAGCCAGCCAACCCTCAATCCGGCTATCGACCATTTGGTTGTTATGGGCAAAGCTCACCAACAAGGCGGTCTCATCCATTTGGTAAGGGAATGCGCCATCGCCCGCATGTGGGTGCCAGGTGCTTCCGCGGTACCCGGTCGGATGGTACTTCTGCCATAGGAACCGGCCCGTATCGCATTCCGGGACGAACCCCGGCAGGTCGACCCGCTCGCCAAGGGCCGTCGCCGTGAGCACGGCGTCCCGCATCCACACGTAGGCGTAGTTCGAGCGGTTAACCCCCATGATGTCGCTGTCGATTGCTGCGATAACCCGGCCGCCTTCCCCAGTATTGGCACGGACGACCCGCTCGCAGATTGGCGAGAGCCACTCGGGGCCATCCCGGCCCGGAAGCGGTTCCTTCCCCGCAAGGATCCCTTTAGCCACGACACCGGCACGGATCCAATCCTCCCGAACCCTGATCGCATCCTCTTCACCATGCGGGCCGAGCGATTCCAGGCTTTCGGCAACGGAGATCGTCGTTTGCCACTTGCCCTCCACCCGCAGTCCAAAGGTCGAGTCGACACTTCCCTGTTCGATCGGCTTGCCGGCCAAGTGCCCGTCCTCGGCATCGCGCCAAGTGCCCTCATGCTCGGGGATGCCGCTCAGCCCGCAAGCGACCTGGTCGATCTTCTGGCCGACCCCGCGGCCCCCGAACCCAACCCACACACCCATCTTAAAATGCACCATCTGTTCGATATCGGGGGCATAGAAGCAGGTGTCGCCGATATCTGTTTCGTTAATCCGGAGCTCCTGGCTCTGGAAGAAATCCATCTCCTCATCGAGATCAATTTCGTAATCGAGAACCGCCACCTGCCCCCCCATCGCCGCCCGGCGCACGATCGTCAAGCCAAACCCGCGCCAAACGGTGAGGCCGACATCACCGCAATACCATTGATCCACTCGCCAGCCGGGATCATCGAGCCAGCAAAACCAACCGCTTTGCCGCCGGATCGCCAAACGGATCCTCCGGCCCGCCAAATGGTTGGGGGACCCGACCACCGGCCAGCAAAGCTCGCGAATCAGGCCCCGCCGATCCATTGCCAGATAGAAGCGGCCGTTCCCAAAAACCAGGTCGCGCGGCATCGGTTATTCCAACTGGAACGAATCGCCCTGGGCTGGGATCGTCAGGTTTTGCCAACCCAATTCGTCGATGATGTGTTGCTTCATAGCCAGGGCGGCATCGGGTTCGCCGTGGACGATGAATGTGTGTTTCGGAGGTTCCTTGAATCCCCGCAGCCACCGCAACATCTCGGAATAGTCCGCATGGGCGCTCAACATCTCCAATCGTTCCAACCGGGCGGCGACACGCAACTCTTCCCCAAAAATCCGGACATGCTCTGCACCCTCCAAAAGATCCCGGCCCAGTGTCCCCTCGGCTTGGTACCCGGTGAACAAAACCGTGGTGCCGGGTTGGTCGATGTGGGCTTTAAGGTGGTGGAGAATCCGGCCACCCGTGCACATGCCGCTCCCAGCTATCACCATCCACGGGCCTGGCGAACTGTTCAGTTCCTTCGAGAACTGGCGGTCTTGGATCAAGCGGACCATGTCGGGGCGGAACGGGGAATGCCCCTCCCGCATGTCGATCCTCATTTCGTTGTCGTGGTCTTCTTCGCTCTGCAAATACAGTAGCGTGGCCTTGTTGGCCATTGGCGAATCCACGTAGATCGGCAGACCGGGCCATCGGCCCTCCTTTTCAAGCTCGTTACAGAACCAAAGCAGCTCCTGGGTTCGTCCAATGGCAAAGCTCGGCACCAGCACGATCCCCCGATCTCTCATGGCTCGCTCGGCAACCTCCAGCAGCATCTCTTTGGCGTCACCTTTTGGATGGAGCCGGTTGCCATAGGTGCTTTCGATCACCAAGTACTCGGCAAAATCGACCGGCGTCGGATCCTTGATGATCGGCGCATCGTAACGTCCAAGGTCGCCGCCCATCAGGATCCGCTCGCCATCTGGGAAATAGAACTCGATAAATGCCGCTCCCAGGATGTGCCCCGCCGGCAGGTACCGGAATGTCGCCCCGCCCGGCAGTTCTTGCCATTGGTAGTAGTGGAGCTTTTCCATCAGATTCAGCGTTTCGTAGGCGTCCGCTTCGGTGTAAAGCGGGAGGGCCGGACTGTGCCGCGTCGCACCGTGCCTATTCCTGAACTTCGCCTCCTCTTCTTGCAGTCGGCCACTATCGGGAAGGCTCACCCGGCAAAGGCCGACCGTGCCAAGGGTCGCATAGACCTTTTTGCGGTAGCCCATTTTCACAAACTTGGGCAAGAAACCGATGTGGTCGGTGTGGGCATGGGTCAAGACCACCGCGTCCACTTCACGTGGATCGACCGGGAATGGCTCCCAGTTCTTGTCGCGGATTTCGCGGGGGCCTTGGAACAAGCCGCAGTCCACCAACACCTTGTGGCCGCCGTATTCCAGCAAATGTCGCGAACCGGTGACCGTGCCGGCCGCACCGTGGAACGTGATAGAAGGCATCGGCCCAGTATGCCCCCAATCGGGGGCGCGGTATCCTGCCTGGCGTGGTTGAAGTCGACCTGGCATTGATCGGCGGAACGGGCATTGGCCCCCGGTTGGAGGCGTTTGGGGGCCGGGCCCTCGCCGTGCCCACGCCGTTTGGAACCATGCGGGGCCGGGTTTTCCAGAACAACGGGATCCGCTACCTTGCCGTCCAACGCCATTCAGCCGGGCACAAAACACCGCCCCATTTGGTCAATTACAGGGCCATCGCCGCGGGACTCAAGGCCGTCCGGGCAAAGGCGTGTTTTGCTTCCGCCGCGGTCGGTTGCCTCCGCCCGGAATGGGCTGTGGGGTCGTTGGCCCTGTGCACAGGCATGGTGGACTTGTCGGGACGCAACACCACAATGTTCGACCAAAAGGTGGAGCATACGCCCATTACAGACCCGTTCCCCGCCCACGGCTCACTGGCCGCCGCCGCTGAGGAACTTTCGATTCACCTCCACCAACCCGCAGTTTATGTCAACAACCCTGGTCCACGATACGAAACACCCCAAGAAATCCATTTCGCCAGAATCATCGGCGGTGACATCGTCGGGATGACAGCCGGAACCGAAGCCGTCGTGATGCGGGAAGCGGGAGTGCCCTACGGAGTGGTCGCTTTGGTCACAAACCACGCCGCCGGAATGCCGGGCGCCATCTTGGACCACAACGATGTTGTTCATAACATGGAACAGGGCGGCGAACAGGTGGTTACCCTCATGATTGGCGCCGCCCGATATCTGGGGTAGGAATGGCAACCTCCAGGCGGATCCTCACCCTTGCCCTTGCCAACACGCCAGGCATCGGGGCAAAAACCATCGTCCGCATCCTCACAAAAAACGACCTCTACGGCCGTTCACCCGACGAATTCATCGCCTTGGGGCCAGAAGCACTCCGCGAAGAATATCGCGTGAACCGATCGGTTTCCGAATGGTTTTTTAACCATTCGGCAAACCTGGTGGCCCAAGCCAAAGAGCTCGACAAAACCCTGTCGGCGCTCGGAGTTGCCGCCGTCACGGCTGCCGATGCCCACTATCCTCGCCAGCTTGAGATGTTCGACCCCAAGCCACCCGAACTCCTCTACCTTTACGGCAATACCAAGCTTTTGGCGGCCAACACCTTTTGCGCCCTTAGCAGCCGTAACTCCACCGAAGGTGCCCTCGTCGAGATCGAAAGAGCCACCGAGCAGCACGTCCTCAGATCGCGGACTTTGGTCACCGGCCACGATACGCCGGAATACCAGCGGTCGGCGGTCACGGCCCTTCGGTGGGGTGCCCCGCGCATCTTGGTTCTGGATACCGGGCTCTTCAATGCCTTGGGGGACGACTTGCGCGAGGAGCCGTTTGCCGCGGCGAGGCTGTGGCGGTACAAGTTCGACCCCCGGACCGACCTCGCCGTCAGCGCCGTCAACCCATACCGCCCCTTCCACCCCAGCGCGAACCGGATCCGCGACCGGGTGGTCGGCGGCCTCAGCATGCATCTCGACGGCATTCAGATCAAGCCGGGCGGCCAAATGGACAAAGTCCTCCGGCTTGGGTTGCGCGCGGGGCGCGTTGTCCAGATATCTGAACTCACGCCCCACGCTGAAACATTCACCGCCTTGGGGGCGGAGATGCTCCCGATTCTGAACCGCTAAGGCGACCACCCAAGCTCGAGCTCACCGGCCAACTGCGATGCCGTGCGGCCCTGGGAATCCTTGGCTTGCCGGTCGGCTCCGGCAGCAACCAGCGCCTTCGCCACGGCGGGCCGATCCCGCAAGACGGCGAAATGCAACAGGGTTCCGGCTGGGGTCTGGAACGCCGCCGCCGCCGGCTGAGATGCCAAATAGGAGAGGACTTGGCCATCTGGGAACCCCCAACCAACCAAGACAAAGCCCGGGAACTCCGCCGGGGTTGCCTGGAACTCTTCGTCACGAACTGTCCAAGAAGCCCCATTCTCCACCAAAAGGTCAATGCAATCCTTTGAACCGGCAAGCACCGCCCAGTGCAATGGCGTTGCCCCGATAAAGGCCCGCCAATTGACATCTGCCCCCGCTTCCAAAAGCAACCGGGCGGTTTCAGCGTGACCGTTCCGGCAGGCCATGTAAAGGCCGTCCGAAATCTGGTCGCGGCGCGAAATCGGCGGGCCTGGGACACGGTTGCCCTGCGCGTCGTACCGCGAACTCCCAACCCGGCTCAACGAACGCTTGCCCGAGGCCAACATCGCCGCGACCGCTTCCGTCATCCCAAGGCCTGCGGCACAAAAAAGGTCTGGTTCCGAACCGAGTTCGACCAGATGCTGGGCAATGTCGCGCTTCCAACCAGTGACCGCCCAAGAAAGCGGTGTGTGGCCACTGCCCGCCACCTGGCAATCCAACTTGGCCCCCGCTGCCACAAGGCGGCGGATCATCACCGGGTCATCGTGCCAAACCGCCAAATGCAACGGGTATTGGCCATCGTCAAACGGGGTGCGGGCTAAGCGTGGGGTTTGGCTGACTAAATTGTCGAAAGCCGCCAAATCGCCATCCTTAATCGCCGCCCCAAAAAGCCTCTGCCGGACGGCGAAGACAAGTTTGGGCCAACTCGGGAAACCGTACTCCTGGGCAAGTGCGAACTGCGCCTGCGACAGGTTTGGGTAAGGGGCGGCTGCTTTCAACTCCTTGGCTTGTTTGCGGAGTTGCGTCAGATCGGGGTGCTCCGGAAGCACCCGGGCGTGATTTTGATTTTCCATAGAACCTCAGTGTCATTCCCGGCGATCCGCAAGCCGGTGACTCTTCGGTCTTGTTTGTCACGATATTCGGTTCAAGGTGGGCTCGGCCCTTCCCGCGGATCTGGATGCACCCTTGAGTGCAGTGGGATTATGAACCAACCCCACGCCAAAAAGCCATAATCAAGGCTCGAACCATGGCCAGCACCTTCGGGCACCTGTTCCGCATCTCCACTTTCGGCGAATCGCATGGCCCAGCCGTGGGCGTCGTCGTTGATGGGTGCCCCCCCGGACTCGCCATCGATAGGGCCGAAATCCAAGCCGAGCTGGATCGGCGCCGGCCAGGGCAATCCAAAATCACAACGCAGCGGAACGAAGCCGACCAGGTCGCCATTTTGAGCGGGGTCGAATCCGGGATCACCACCGGCACCCCCATCGCGATGGTCGTCCAGAACTCGGACCAACGGTCGCGGGATTATGAAGAGCTGAGGGACAAATACCGCCCCAGCCATGCCGATTTCACTTATGACGCCAAATACGGCCTGCGGTCGGTGGGAGGCGGGGGCCGATCCTCGGCCCGGGAGACCATCGGACGAGTTGCCGCCGGAGCAATTGCCAAAAAACTCCTCAAAGAGAGGTTTGAAACCGAAGTGGTCGCTTGGGTGGATCAAGTGCAGGGCATCAAGGCAGAGGTCGATCCGGCGGATGTGTCAATCCATCAGGTCGAAGCCCACATCACTCGATGCCCGGATCCAACCGCGGCGGCTCAGATGCAATCCCTCATTGAACAGGTCCGCAAGCAAGGGGACACGGTCGGCGGAATTGTGCGGGCCGTGGCCAGGGGAGTCCCACCCGGATGGGGCGAGCCCGTGTTTGACAAACTGGAAGCCGACCTTGCCAAAGCCATGCTCTCGCTGCCAGCAAGCAAGGGGTTTGAAATCGGCTCCGGCTTTGCGGGCACTCTGATGACTGGCTCGGAGCATAACGACGCCTACCGCAGCGACGACGGTCAATCCGTCTACACGCGCACCAACCACAGCGGCGGCATCCAAGGCGGGATTAGCAACGGGATGCCGATCCTGTTCGCCGTTGCCTTCAAGCCTGTCGCAACAATCCTTGCCGAGCAAGACACCGTCACCGCCAGCTTTGAAAACACCACCATCGCCGGGAAGGGGCGCCATGACCCTTGCGTGCTCCCCCGCGCCGTGCCGATGGTAGAAGCTATGGCCGCACTCGTCTTGGCCGACCATGCCCTCCGGCAGGCGGCCCTCACCCGATAAGCGAATCAAGATCCACGAAGAAGGTGGCCATCACGCGGCCCTGGCTGTCAAAATCCACGCCCTCGGATTCCAGCAGGGCCCTCTGAATCATCGCAAGCCCAGCATCACGTCGGGCGGTCAGCAGGTCGCCCTTTGAACCCACCACCCGCCACCAACAGGTTTGGTCTCCCCAATTGTCCAACCATTTGCCGGCAACTAACCCGCTGACCCCCATTTGCCGGCCAACAGATCCGTAACTTGCGACCCGCCCCGCAGGGATGCGGTTACAAACCCGCAAGAGCTCTGCCGAACGGCTCAATTCAAACCCACTGGACACATCCCGGCGACCCGGTCTCGATCAGATCTTCGGCTGTGTGACAACTGTCCACGACGATTTTGATCAGCGGGACGGTCGAGCCTTCCTTGATTTCCCAGCCGGAAAGACCGAGGCTGCGGGCGCCCCCGGCGGTCGACATGTCTAGCACCTGCTCCCCCGTCAACGGCTCCCCGCGCCGGCGCGACGCCGCAAGGGCCGCCCTCATTTCTTCAAACATATCAATTGGACCGCTGCTCGCTGCGCTGTCCATCCCCAGCCCGACCCGGATCCCCGCATCCAACATCCGTCGGACAGGGGCGGTCGGGCACGCCAAACGCTGGTTGGATCGGGGGCAATGGGCCACCGATGCCCGACGCTGCGCGATCCGTTTGATGTCGCTGTCGTCCACATCGCAGCAATGAACCAACTGCGTCGTCGACTTGAGCATGCCGTACCCGTTGAGAACCGCGATCGGCGAGAGTCCGGAGGCCACCACTTTCCAGCCGTGCGCCCGCTGGAACTCCGCAAATTTTCCGCTTCCGTGTACGGTCAGTTCTCGCTCGAAACGGCTTTCTGCGCAATGGATGCTGATCGGTCCGGCCCGGCTGGCGATTTTGGTCAAGCTGGCATCGTCCACGGTGTAGATCGCATGGGGGTTCACGTAAACGGGAAATCCCCCTTCTTTAGCTTGTTGGGCCGCCCGTTCATGGACGGATGCCCACTTTTCTCCCGGATTCTCGTGCTCGTTGAATGTAATGAGCTCTTGGAACAAAATGCCGTCCAGGCCTGCCGCACGCATCGCAGCAGCCGACCCCAGGCGGTCGGTGTGCTCCCAAATGTATCCAACCCCGGTGGCCCGATTCTCATTCGCAGCGATTTGGCAATCCCGCCGGACTTGATCGAGCTCCTGCTGCGACTTCTGCTCCGTGATCTCCCTGATCCAGGCAAAAAAGTCGTCGCCGCCAACCCGGCCCATCAGTCCCCGGTACTCCATGTGCGAATGGGCATTCACAAACGCCGGGCACAAGATGTAATCGTCCGGAACCCCGGATTGGATTCCAACCCGGGTAATGACGCCGTCGATCACTTCGACTTCCACTCCCCAACGGACTTCCCCGTTGAGGACGCATGCATAGGGCCTCAGCAACAATTCCGGATCTCTCAGCGCGACGGCTTCACCGTCACCGTCTTTCCAGACGCAACAAACTCCCGAATGGAACCCTGGCCCCCTTCAATCCCGCCTTCATAGCGGACCCGGACAGATTTGGCCCCCTTATCGGGATGAATTGTGGCCTCCAAAAGCCGACCGTCCCGCCACCGGATGTCCACGATGTGCCCCCCGCGGGCCCGCAACCCCTTGGCTTCGCCGTCTGGCCATTCATTCGGCAAGGCTGGCAACAAATGGATCTCGCCACGGTGGGATTGAATGAGCATTTCCGCAATCCCCGCGGTCGCCCCAAAGTTGCCGTCGATCTGGAACGGCGGGTGGGCGCCAAACAGGTTGGGGTAGACACCGCCCGAACTGGGATTTTCGGGCACACCTGTCAAAACCAGCAACCGCTTGATCATCCCATAGGCCCGTTCAGGCTCTCGCAGCCGCGCCCAAAGGCACAGCCGCCAAGCCATGGCCCAGCCCGTCGATTGGTCGCCCCGGATTTCTAGCGACTTGCGGACCGCTGCCGCCAGTTCCGGGGTGTCGTCCAGGTTGATGCTGCTCCCGGGATAAGCCGCCCATAGGTGGCTGATGTGCCGGTGGTGCGGGTCGGTCTCAACAAGGTCGTCGGACCACTCTTCCAGCTGGCCCCGAGCGCCGATCCGGAACGGGGCGATCGCACCCGCCGCGATGCTGGCTTGGGATCCGGATTCCCTGCCTGCCGGACCGACGGCCGTATTGAGGTCGATGACGTCTTGGTTCAGTTGCCGAATGATGGCCAGATCCATCGTTGCGCCAACCGCAACAGAAGCACTGTTCCCCCTCGCGGTCTTGAACTCGTTTTCCGGCGAAGTGGAAGGGGCTGTGGTCAATTCCCCTGCGTGCCCGGTTCTCGGATCCGGGACCAGCCAGTGGGAAACAAATCCCCAGGCTCCCCGCAGGGCACTGGAATTCTCCCTGAGCCGGACCTTGTCTTGGGTGAACCGGTAATCCTCCATGATGTGGGTGGCAAGCCAGGCGCCGCCCATCGGCCAGTTCGCCCACATCGGTCCGCCCGAACCCTCGCCGACCGGGTTGCTATGCCGCCAAATATCCACATTGTGGTGAGCCACCCAACCGGGCAAGCCGTAATTTGCCTCAGCTGTGCGGCCACCAGAAATCGCAAGCTCGCGGATCATTCGCAACAGAGGCTCGTTGCATTCGGCGAGATTGGTGACCAACGCAGGCCAATAGTTCATTTCGGTGTTGATGTTCACCGTGTAATTCGAGCTCCAGGGGGGCCGGATCGACTCGTTCCAAATGCCTTGCAAGTTTGCGGGCTGGCCGCCGGGCTGGCTAGAACTGGCCAACAAGTACCGGCCATATTGGTATGCCAATGCAACCAAAGAGGGATCTTGGGTCCGGGGGAACTCGGCAATCCGCCGGTCAGTCCGCCACTCCCTGCTTTGCGGGGCCTCAGGATTGGCCAAAGTCAGCGTGTTCCGCTCCATCAAACTTTTGAACCGAGTGGCATGACGGGAAAGAAGGTCACCACGGCGGCCCGCCGCTTCCAGGTCTATAAGGCAGAGCGAGACCGGGTCTGGCCCCAGATGCGGCATCTCGAACGGGGAGGAGAAACTCGTCCTCATCGCCACCAACAACTGCACCTCGCCAGGTGCCGACACAACAACGCCGTTGCCATCAGAGGCCACCGTGGCACCCTTGCCCTTGACTTCCAAAACGGCAGCGAACTTGACTCCTCGGCCCGGTTCGTACCTAACCATCTGGGCATCGTCCCCACCCAAGTAACTGGGTCGAGAGACGACCGGAGCCTGGCCCGAAAGGATCAACTGGCCTTTTTCGAACCGCGATGATGCGCGGAGCGGGCTCTCGAACCGCGCTTTGAATTTCCCTTCCCCTTTGATCTGGATGACCATCACCTGGTCAGGCAAACTGGTGAAGACTTTTCTTTCGCAACGGCCTTGCCCCGAATCGAACTGGGTGGACGCCACCCCCGACATTAAGTCGAGTCCACGGCGGTAATCAGCGGACTCAGAATGGGAAAACTCCAAGTGGAGGTCACCGAGCGGCAGATAGGCATCCGTGTAAGGCCCCTGCATCCCCAGCGCCAAAGAATCGGCCTTTTCATAATCGCCCGCAAACACCGCCTCCCGGATTTGGGGCAACACCGCCCTCGCCGCGGGATTGTTGCCATCTCCTGGGCCACCCGACCACAATGTGCATTCGTTCAAGGCGATCCGTTCGTGCTCGACGCCGCCGAAAACCATACCGGCGATGCGACCGTTGCCCACCGGCAATGCTTCAACCCATTGTTGCGCCGGACGGTCATAGAGCAGTTGGTTCGGTATTAACTCCACAGTCCCGAGCGCGATCATCAAGGGCAACACGCCCCGACTTTACATCAAAGGGTCGTGTTCCAGGCTTGCTGCAATTGGTCGAAATGCAAGCTCTTCACATGCATGTCCCCATAAAGCGTGTTGTAACGGTACTTGGAGAGTTTGTTATCAAGATCGGGGTCGTTCTGCTGCATTTCCCCGCCCCAGCCGTGCCAGTGCCCTGCCGCATCAAAAAGGTAGTTCGTCTCGGCCGGGTGCTCCAAGCCGGTTTGACTGAGCTGCTTGAAGGCAATCTCCGTGCGGAAGAAGTAGCTCGTTTTCCACTTAGCGTGCATGGTTGGCGAATTGACAAAATCTAGGTAGGGGCGGTCGTCTAACACCTTGGTCCCCGAGTCCGACGGGCAGTGAAACAGCTCCAGACTCTTGATGTACGGTTGGAGGGCTTCATGCAAAAACGGCATGGTGGGGATCAAAGCCTGGAATTGCGGTTGCCCCGCCCAAATCCCCGGTTGAGCCGCATCGATCGGATCCACGGCAAACGGGAACCGGTCGTCGTAGTCAGCCATGTACAAAAGCGTCCCCTTGCCGATTTGAGCCAAATTGCTAATGCACTGGGTTTTTTTGGCGGCCGCTTTTGCCTGGGCAAAAACCGGGAACAGGATTGCCGCCAATATGGAGATCACCGCGATCACGACCAAGAGTTCGATTAATGTGAATCCCCGGCTCACCGTCATACCGTCCATCTTATCAGACAATTACCGCACAACCAAGCTCAGAGGTGCCCAGATCGAGGAACACCCGAAGGGCGTGGCGCGTTATAATCCCCAGGGCAGGCAATCATTCCTGCCGACGCCAAATTATGCCCAAGACAACTTCCAAAACCAATGTGGTCAAAGGGGTTTTGTACATCTTCTTTCTTGGCGTCTGCCTGTCGTTTGGTGCCATCGCCGGCTGGATTGGAAATAGTGAAGTCGGCCGGGCCCTTGTCGGCACCGTTTTGGCCCCCAAATCACCACAAAAAGTTTTCCAAGACTCTCACGACAACGGCAAAAGCCTGACGGTGCTGATCTTGGGTTGCGACGAAGACCTCTACTACCGCGGCACCCAGGTTCTAAACGCCCACGCCCGCAGCGACATGATGATGGTCGCCCGGTTGGATTTCGACCGGAACCTCGTCGGGGCGGTCAGCATCCCAAGAGACACTTTGTGCCGGCTCCCCGGCTATGCCAGCCAAAAAATCAACGCCTACAACAAAATCGGTGGGCCCGAACTGGCCAAAGCCGCCGTGGAAGAGATCCTGCCCGGCGTCCATATCGACCGGGTTGTGACACTCAATTTCGAAGCGTTCCAAGAAGTTATCGACATGCTTGGAGGGGTCGATGTCTACGTCCCGAGGGATATGAAATACACCGATACGGCAGCCAAGCTCTATATCGACCTCAAAAAGGGCCGCCAGCACCTGGACGGATACGACGCCATGTGCTTTGTCCGGTGGCGCAAGAACCAGCACGGGGGCGGCGACAGCGATTTTGAACGGCAAAAGCGCCAAAAGGATTTGATGCTGGCCCTTAAGCAGCAAATGGTCAGGAACTGGACACAAGGCATGAATGTGCTGGATAAAACCGTCGAAATATCCGGGAACGCATTCGATGCCCAAGAAGTGGCCACCCTCATGATGTTCATGAAATCCCTGGGGGACAGTAGCGAAAAAATCCGGATGGGTCAAATCCCCGTCAATGACATCGAAGGCACGTACGACCTGGCGGTCGACAATCAAAAACTACAATCCACCCTTGAGCAGTATCTGGTCGTGCCTTCAGATTCGATCCCAAGCATGCCCAAAGAGGATCAGTGAGCAGCCACAACTACGATCCCGACGCTCCAGAAGGGGCCGGCCCAAGCCTGGCCAACCAGCATGTCACAAAGCGGGATGCGATCGTCGTGGCGATCCTCGTCGTCGTCCTCGCCATCGCTTTTGCCCTCATCTTCCCGATCATGAGGCGCAATAGTGATATCGCCGCCTGCAAACAAAACATGGCCAAGATCGGCGAAAGCATCAGGATCTACGTCGAAACAAACGACGGACGGTTTCCGCCGCTCTACGATGTCGGGGCGGACCGCACACCAGAACTCCATAACGGGTTGCCCATCGTTTGGGCCAGCGTGATCCCGGAGTTGCCCAAAGGCTCCAGCTTTGCCTGCCCTTCCGCCAAGAAAATTGAAAACACCAAAATCAACGGCAAAAGCCTGCAAACATCAATGTTCAGCAGTCAAGACAAACTGCTTGACCACATCATCCTCAGTTATGGAATGTTCGCTCCGCTCAGCACCCGGGCGGTCAGCGATGTCGCCTTGCCCGACCAAACGTTCATGCTGGCAGAAACTTGCAACAACGGGGCCCGGGGCGTTTATAACCCCATGCCGTTCCGGCTGGCCAATGGGGAGACTGTGCCGTTCGATGGCTTCGCCATCGGGTTCGATAACTCCTACGTTATGCCAGATCCCCAGTCAAGGAAGGTGACCCGGCTCGCCTTTTACGGCACCGAAAAGGGTGACTTTGACAAAGCCGGGATCGAGGCGCGGCACCAAAAAATGATCTTTGGCATCTATGTCGATGGCCACTTGGGCAAAATCACCCCCGACCAAGCCGTGATGAAATCAAATTCCAACACGTGGATGGTGCGGTGAGCCGGAGCCGGTTCAAACGGTGAACTTCGCGTAGTTGGCGTCGAACATCGCCTTGAGTTCATTAGCCTTGGAATCATAGGCGGCTTTGTCCGCCCAAGTTTCCCGCGGAGCCAAGACCTCCGATGGCACGCCGGGGCAACCCGTTGGAATATGAAGGCCGAAAACAGGGTCCGTCACAAACTCCATGGCATCGAGTCCGCCGCTCAAGGCTGCGGTGATCATGGCCCGTGTGTGGCTCAATTTCATCCGGTTCCCCACGCCATATGGCCCGCCGGTCCAGCCCGTGTTGACAAGCCAAACCCGGGCCCCATGCTTTTCGATCTTGGCTTTCAGCATTTCGGCATAGACTTTTGGCGGCAGCGGCAGGAAGGGCGCCCCGAAACAGGAACTGAAAGTGGCCTGGGGTTCCGTAACCCCGGCCTCTGTCCCGGCAACCTTGGCGGTATAGCCGTTCAAGAAAAAGAACATCGTCTGCTCGGGGGTCAGCCGGGCGATGGGAGGGAGGACGCCAAAGGCATCGGCCGTCAAAAACACCACATTCTGCGGGTGGCCGCCCACGCTGGGGATGACCGACCCTTCCACGTTTTCCAACGGGTAGGCGCACCGGGTGTTTTCAGTGTAGGTCGTATCAGTGTAGTCCGGGATCCTCCGGTCGCCGAGGACGACGTTTTCCAAGACGCCCTGGAACCGGATTGCATTCCAAATTTGAGGTTCTCCTTCCCTGCTTAGATTGATGCATTTTGCATAACATCCGCCTTCAAAGTTGAACACACCGGTATCACTCCACCCGTGCTCGTCGTCGCCGATCAGGGCGCGGCCCGGGTCGGCAGAAAGGGTGGTCTTGCCGGTCCCGCTCAAGCCGAAGAACAGGGCCGTGTCGCCATCGGGCCCGATGTTCGCGGAACAGTGCATGCTCAAAACTCCTTTAAGCGGCAAAATGTAATTGAGGATGGTGAAAACGGACTTTTTCATTTCCCCGGCATATTGGGTGCCCATCACCACAACTTCGTGCGACGAAAAGTTGAGGGCGATCACCGCATCCCCCTTGGTGTTGTCGGTGGCGGGGTCGCATGTTTCCATGCACATGTCCACAACCGTCCAATCTGGTTCGTAGGCGGCCAATTCTTCTACAGAAGGCCGGATCAGCAAGGTCCGGATGAACAAGGCGTGCCAAGCCTTTTCAACAATGAACCGGGCCTTGATGCGGTTTGCCGGGTCGGCCCCGCCATAGGTATCCACAACATAAAGGGTCTTGCCGGCAAACGACTTTTGAGCCTTGTTGGCCAGATACTCGAATTGCTCGGGGCTGATGTCCGCGTTGTTTTCCCACCAAACTTTGTCGGCGGTTTCGGAATCCTTGACCACGCATTTGTCCTTTGGCGTGCGGCCCGTGTACTTGCCTGTGCGGGCAACAAGCGCGCCGTTGGCCGCAAGCTCTCCTTCCCCGTTGCGTATCGCTTGCTCCACAAGCTCGGCGGGGGAAAGGTTCCAATAGACTTTGGCGGCAGAACTGAGGTCGAAGCGGGTTTGCGTCATTGTCAAATCTCACGGCGGGACGGCGTCGGCCCGTCTGGGTGCTTTGCCGAGTAGTCTAACCAATGCCCCCATAATGGCCTTGGGATGATCCTAGAAGTCAGTTGCGGTTCGGTGGAAGAGGCGGTGCTGGCAGCAACGGCTGGGGCAGACCGGCTCGAAATCTGTCATGCCCTGAGCACTGGGGGGGTCACCCCTTCTCTTGGCTTTTTTGAATCCGTCCGCGATTCTGTTTCAATCCCGGTGTTTGTGATGGTTGCCCAGCCCGAAGCCGATTTTGCGGTCAACCCATCGGATTTCGGGGCCATGGCCCGGGATGTGGCCCATTTTTCCAAAGCCGGTGCGGATGGGTTCGTCTTTGGTTGCCTGTTGCCGGATGGACGGCTGGATGGCGAATCAAACCGGCGGCTGGTCGAAATCGCCGACGGTAAGCCGTGCACGTTCCACCGGGCGTTCGACTCCATCGCCGACCCAGTCCGGACGGCAACCCAACTAGCGGAAATCGGCTTCGCCCGGATTCTCACTTCCGGACATGCGCCCAATGCCGGAGAGGGTGCCCCGCTCCTCGCCGAACTGATTGCCCTCGGGCTTATTCGCATCCTTCCGGGCGGGGGCGTGCGACCTGAAAATGCTCTCAGGCTCCAGCAAGCCGGGGCCAACGAACTGCATTTCTCGATTCGCTCGGGAACCAAGGAGGGCGGCTATCTCGGTTACCCGCTGCCAACGTTTGACCCCGAAAGGGTTGCCGCCATCCGCGCGGCTATTCGATGAATCGGCGCAAGGCCATCCCCAAAGCCGGCAACAACGGTTCGACCTCGGGCTGGGCCCCTTCATGGGCAATCAGAGCCGCTACCGACCCATCCACCACCACCGGCAACACCGTGCATCCAGAGCTTTCGACCGGCTCAAAATCGCCCAGGTCAGAACGCAAGCCCGTTCGGAAAGCCCGGGAATCCATTGCTGAAAATCGCAATGGAAACAAAAGCGGAAGGTCGCTTGGCCATGCGGACCAAACCACCATTGTTTCCCCATCGCGCAGGGCCAAGGCGCCCCGCAATCCCTGAGAGCATTCGCCAAAATATTCGGCGAGCCAGGCGGTTAAGCCATCCAAAGTTTCAAAACTCAACAGCGTCTCGACCGCGGCACTGTCGGGCCACAACCGCAGGTCGGCCAAATCGACGCCGTAGTCATCCGACCCTTCTGATTCCGGCCCAAAAACTCCGATCGCCGTGCCGGATTCCACTGGGGCGTCAACCAGCCCCAAGGCGTCTACGTCGGGCACGATCTGATCGAATTCGCGGCCAAGAACTCTTCTCGGGTCGAGATCCAGGAACCGACTGGCCACGGAATCGATGGCCACAATCCGGCGCAAGCCATCCAGCAGAACGATCCCATCTGGATCCCTCCCCCCGATGCGTGCCAATGCCTGCCGCGCGGCGCTAAGACGGTCGCCAATACCCACCGATATCACCCGATACCGAGCCCCCGCACAAGTTTGAGTCCACCGGAACCCCGTTTGGGACTTTCCCGCGCTGTTGCCAGGTAAATCCGGCATTCCTAACAGGTTCGCTTCCCTAACCAAACCGGCCGGAAATATAGTCCTCGGTTTGTTTGTTCTTGGGCCGGAGGAACATATCGCGGGTTGGGGCTTCTTCCACCAACTCGCCTTTGTAGAAAAATGCCGTGATGTCGCTGGCCCGCTGCGCTTGCTGCATGTTGTGGGTTACGATAACGATGGTGTACTGCTGTTTGAGCTCCACCATCAGATCCTCGATCTTGGCCGTCGCCACCGGATCCAGGGCCGAACAGGGTTCGTCCATCAAGATGATTTCGGGGTTGACGGCAATGGTTCGCGCAATGCAGAGCCGCTGCTGTTGGCCACCACTCAGCCCCAGGGCCGACTTGCTCAAATTATCCTTGACCTCGTCCCAGAGATAACTTTTCGCCAGGCATTCCTCCACGATGGCCTGCAATTCCGACCGTTTCCGGATACCATGGATCCGGGGACCGTAAGCAATGTTGTCGAAAATCGACATCGGGAACGGATTCGGCTTTTGAAAAACCATCCCCACCGTCTTGCGCAACTCCACAACGTCAACATCGGGGGCGTAGATGTCGAACCCGTCGATGGTGACCTTGCCTTCCAGCCTTGTGCCGTCGATCAAGTCGTTCATCCGGTTCAGGCATCGCAGGAATGTCGACTTCCCGCAACCAGATGGGCCGATCAACGCCGTCACCTTCTGCGGGTGCATTCTCAAATCGATCTTGTGGAGCGCCTGGAAGTTGCCGTAAAAGAAATCGACGCCGTTGGCCTCGATAATCCCCCGCGCAACAGGTTCAGATTGCGCCGGCTGCTCCATCACCGTGTCCATCCTGATATCAGCATAGCACAGGGTTGCGAGCCTTAAAACAGCGTCCCGCCAGCAACCGGATCCATAAGCTCTGGCCCTTCCGCCCGCGGGTTGCCGACGGCCTTGCCGACGGGATGCATCACCAAGGTCCCATCTGCTGCTGGCTGGAGGACGGATCGGAAGGCCTCGACATCGGTGAGCGACGGATCCAGCCACCGGTCAAAGTCCCGTGGTTCCAAAATCACCGGCATTCGCGTGTGGATGTCGCTCATTTCCCGGTTCGCATCGGTCGTCAAAACGGAGAAGGTTTCGACCGTGCCTTGTGGGCCTTCCCACTCCTCCCAGATTCCCGCCATCGCCATCATCTCGCCATCGGCCCGGTGGATGAAATACGGTTGCTTGTACCCCTTGACCCCCTGCCACTCGTAAAACCCGTCGGCCGGGATCAGGCACCGGCGGTACTTCACCGCCCCCCGGAAACTCGGTTTTTCCGCCACGGTCTCCGCCCGGGCATTGATGCACTTCACCGCACTGGAATCATCTTTGGCCCAACTTGGGATGAGCCCCCACTTCATCGGCCACATCCGGCGCTTCCCATCTGCAATCCGGACGACCAGCGAATAATCGGTCGGCGCAACATTGGTGCTCCCGGGGAATTCCGGGAGCAACTCAGCATCGAACTGGCCTAAGATCGCCTGGATGTTGCGGAAGACAAACCGGGCGCACATATCACGGTTTGATCGGGCCCGATGGGCCGCCCATCGACCCCATCTGCTCGAACATTTTGCCGAAGGGGGAGTTCTGCAGTGCCGCGCCGTCGGCATCCATCTGTTGCTTCATCGCCGGCGGCAGGTTCATCAAGGAATAAACATGAGCCATATCTGGTTCGTGCATGTCCGACAACGTCCCTTTGGTGCCCAGCTTGGGCGCAACCAACACGGCGATGTGGAGGTTGTCCCGTTTGCCGGATCGCATGTAGCTCAACACCTCGCCAAATTGGTCCATTTGGGCCATGAACTCCGGGTTCTTCATCAACAACGAGAAGAACGCCAGCTCGGCGCGGCCAAACGGGGGCAAACCGTTGATCAAACCACCTTCTTTGCCCATGGGCAAAAGGTAGTCGTCCTTATTGACCTTCATCGCCACAATGCCTTCCCTCGGGAGCCCGTTGGGCATCGCCTCGGTTGGTTCGTGCCCGGTCATTCCCCCAAAGGCCATTCCCATCCCAATCGAGCCGCTGATCATTTGGACCAAGTCTTTGTCGCCCAAATCCTTTTCCAGATCAACCGGGTCGAGCGACGCACCCGCACCGAAGAACTTGCGGCTGAGCTCCCGCTGGGTTTCCGACGAAAGCGCCCCCAAGGGGATCGAACCATTTTGCTTCAGACGCTGCCGCTCGCCAAAAGACATGGAGCCGTAAAAGCGCAACAGGGATGGGTCTTGGACACCCGTGAACGATTGGGCCAACTGCGGGGCGACCAACCGCAACCGCGACCCGGAAACCGTGTTGGACAGGGCCATCGGGAATCGGTACACAAAAGTGGCGAGCGTGTCGAGTGAAACAAACGTGCGGGTCAGCGATTCCTTTAGCAACCCTGCCAACGCCGCACGGTCGACCCGCTTGGCCCAGTTCGGGGCGGGGTTGGAGAGTTTGAACTGCCACCACCCGTCTGCCTCCGATTCATCCATTTCGTAATAAGGCAGTTCATCCCGCAAGGCACCCAGGGTTTTGGGCATATCCCGGCTGTCGGTGTCGATTTCGTCGATCATGGCGGCGACGAGCGGCAACCCTCGTTTTTCTGCCGCTTGCATCAGCACTTCGCCGATTTCGTACCGCATCGGTTCATAGCTCACGGGGTCGGCCAGCAATTCCATGGTTCGCCGCGACATTTTCGGCACGCCAGGCATCCCGTTTTCAGGGTTCGTGCTTCCCCAAGCATCCCTCAAGAGCATGGCATCGGAAGAAAACTCGATCGGGATCTCGTCTCCCGGCATGGCTTTCCTCGGCTCACCTTGTCCTTCGTCCGATCCGGCGGCTCTTGCCGGCGCGGCGGTTGTTGTTTGCTGCGCCACAGCATCCCCAACCACCTCATAAGCGCCCATTTCTTCTCCCAGCCAAGCTTCGGTGGTCAACAAAGATTTGGATGACGCCCCCTGGACACGCACCACCACGTGGATCGACACTTCTTCGAACTCAGATTCGTTGTCGCGCTCAAGGATCAGCAAAAGCTTCTGGGGGGCCTCGGTGATCTTCTTCGGCATCGAATCCATGAAAGCTTCGCCCCAAATCTGCATGTACTGCTGGTATTCAGGGTCGTCCCTCATCTGCTGCATCTCTTCTTCCGATTGGTCGAATTGCTTGTTGGTGTCGGCAATCCAATCCATGACCCTCTTGGAGTCGAATCGGCCGAGGGGACGTTGCATGGCCGTGGGCCGTGAACTCAAAACAAGCCGTTGGCCCGGTGCCAGGCTGATAAGGGTTTGCTCCGGCACATTGCGCAATAGGTCTCCGATCAAATACTGCTCGTTCGGCGCGTCATATTCGTACTCTTTGCCATCTTCGTCCTTGTATTTCTTTGGTTGCAAATTATCGAAAAAGGCCTTCCTCGCCTTCAGGATCGCTTCCGTGTTCTTGGCGCGGACTTTGGCAAACTCTCGGTTGCGGGCCTCCATGTCGGGTGTCACGGTCAACACATCGCCCGCAAGGGTCCATTTTGTGGCGGTCACCTCCCCGATTTTGGCCAGGACTTCGGAAGCCGGCTTTCCTTTAAGCCACACCACCGCCAAGTCGTTTGCCACAGAGGGATCCAAAATCACCCGTGCCCCCAACTGGGCACCGACTTCTTGGCTAATGGCCGAAAGGGTTGCGCCGGGGACGGCCAAATCCAATTTCGCGTCCTGGGCCGGGGCAAAGCGGGTGCCGATCAAAGCGGCGGCGAGCAGTGAGAGTGTCATATGGGTCGCTCTTTCCCCTAACAACGGATCAGCCGGGCCAAGGGTTCTCGTACCACTGATTTTGGCCCGATTTTCCCCCGCCCGCCACTTCTGGCTGTTTCAGTGGAGATAATGGCTGCCATGGTCGCCCTGATTGCCCACGTCTCCATCAAACCCGAATGCGTTGCCGAATTCTTCGAATTGGCAAACGGCATGCTCGCCCCATCGCGGGAGGAAGACGCATGCATCGCCTATGACTTTTTCTGCAAGCCCGAAAATCCATCGACCTTGGTCTTTGTCGAAGAATGGGCAGATCGCGACGGATTGGAGGCCCATTTCCAAACACCGCATTTCCAAGAATTCAGCAAGAAGACCGGCGCCCTGACAAACAAGGTCGACATCAGCATCTACCACGTCGACCACACCGAAAAACTGTGATGTCTTCCCCGGCATTCGTGCCGGAATGACTCGCTATTCCTACCAGGATTGCCGGAAAACCGCACGACTGGCACACCCAGACGGAATACAATCCGGAACGGAGATAAACGCCGGGTGGCTGGACAAACACAGCTAGTCATTGCAGTTTTTGGAGAGGACGAAGCGCCGTCCCCACCCGGCACCCCACCTCAGCTAGGCTGATTGGCGGCGCGAAACCACAACATACATCCCATCGCCGAGGGCCATGCTCCGCCGGATGAAGAATTCAGCCGTTTCCCGGTTGTTCTTGGCATAATAGGCGTCCGCGTCGTCAAAGAGAAGCTTTCCAAGGCCAGGCAACTCGATTTCCCCAGGCACGGTCGGGCTCCCCAGTTGCGCCCATGTGTAAAGGTACTTGTCACCGACCGCCGGTTTGATCGCCATCGCCCAAAATCATACCGGATCGTGCCCGGGCATCAAGATGACTTGCCGAATGCGATCACGAGTGGCGAAACATAAATAAAGCAGGGCACAAGGGTCAGCCAACCCCAAACCGCTTTACCGCGGGACTCGCCGACCTTGGCCCAAAGCCAAGCATAAACCACAAAGTTCACGCATGGCACAAACAGCAAAAGCAGCAGAAAGGGGTTGACCTTCCCCAGTTTGCACATCAGCAACAGGTTCAAGAAAGGGATAAAAGCCAGCCAACCGAAATCTTCGCGCTCTTGCTGGGCGATCGCAAACAGGCTGACCGCCAAAACTAAATAGGCAAGGATTCCTGCGCTGAATCCGGGGCCGGTTGTGAGCAAATCGGTAAACCGCGCGAACGTAGAGCCATCTGAAAAAGGCTGATTCCCCATACCAATCGTTACGGGGAAGACGGCCACCCGGGTTTCAGTGCCGGGCCTTAGCGAGGCTCGGTTTGTCCTCCGGGCATCCCTTGGGGTCGCCGCAACCGAAATCGACCTCAAAGGTCGACCCTTCACCCAGTTTGCTCCGTATGGATAGCTTCGCGCCGTGGGCCGCAACCAGATCCGTGATCACCTTTGTCCCCAGGCCGCTGCCCGTGCTCTGTTCCCAATTTGAACGGGCGCTGCCCCCCAAAATCGCGCGGATCGTGCCGGGAGACATGCCCGCCCCATCATCGGCGACGATGAGGACATGGTTCCCGCCGGCAAACCGGTATTGGATCCGGACAGAACCGAAAGTCGAATCGTCATCCCCCCCGTGTTCGCTCAGCCAGGCGTCGGGGATCACCTCGTTCACCGCCTTGATCCCGTTGCCAACTAAATTTTCCACGACGCGGATAACATAGAGGTCATCGAAGGCAAACTCGGGGGCGTCCGTTTGCAAGTCGTAAACAATTTTGACATGCGAGCGCCGGGCATTGGCTTCCATGTATTGGGCCGCTTCCCGAACAACGGTCGCAAAATTCCTGACCCTCTTTTGCGGGATCAACGGTTTGCCGGCGGCAAGGTCGTTGATTAACTTGGCATAGCGGTAAACCCTCTCACTGTAAGGAGCAAATACATCTTCATAAGTGCCTTGCAGCATCTCCAGATAGAACAAGGCTTCGCCGCCAATTTCCTGATCGGCAAGCGCCTTGCGCAACCCGACGAGGTTCCGGTCGAAATCTGGGAGGAACGTGACCAAAACGCCGGCTTTGTTCGCCAAATCGTGGGCGGCTTGCCCCATCCCTTCCAAGGCCGCGACCTTGGTACTCCGCTGCAGCATCCGCGAATTCATGATTGCCAGCGTTGCGACGTCACTGATGGTATCCAGAACGGCCTCGTCGGTATCGTCGAACGGTCCGCCCTTCTTGTTGACCAGTTGAACCACGCCTATCGGTTTGAGCCCCGTGATTTGCAAGGGAACCGTGATCATGTTCTGCACCGTGACACCGGTGCGGCGAACAATGGCCCGGCGGTGCGGATCGCCATCGTCGCCATAAACACTGACGACCGACTTCCCGGATTGGAACACGTCCCCGGCCACCCCGTAATCATCCGGGATGTCCAAACGCTCTAATTTGCGTTCGATCTCGTCGGGGAGCACGTGCAAGAACTTGAGGGTTTTGTTCGACGGGTCATGGATGTAGATCGAACCGCCTTGGGCCCCGGTTGCCTGGACGCAGATTTCCAGCACCTCGCGCAGGACGCCTTTGGTCTCTGCGGTCGAAGCGAGCTTTTCCGCAGCCATGTGGACAGCGTCAAGGAGTCGGGCTAGTTCGGCCATGTCGAAAACGGCTTGAAATACAAGCGGGGAGGGACTTTAGTCCCTTCATTCTAACGTATTAGTCGGCGGAACCGTTTCCGTCTTCACCGTTTTTTTCCAGGTTTTCCCCGATTTCCGCCGCTAATGGCGGCTTTTGCTTGAAGAGCATCGCTAGGGCCGCAGCCCCCAGCGCGGCAATCACCAGGCTGGCCGCCTGGCCGTTGGTCAACGGCCCCACATAGGTGTCGGCTTCCCGGAATGCCTCGGTCACCACCCGCAACAAACCGTAGACTAACACGAACAGGGCACTCAAAACCCCCGCGCGGCGGTTCGCCCAAGGTTGGCGACCAGCCCAAATCAACACCCCGGCCAAAACAAAATGGGTGGCCATCTCATACAGGACGCTGGGGTGCCGCGGATGCCCGGGGTCGATGTTCGGGAAGATCACGCCCCAACTCCCGTCCGTCCGGTTGCCCGGGAGTTCCCCATTAATAAAATTGGCAATGCGCCCGATCCCCAAACCCAACGCCGCCGGGACCGAGCAAACGTCACCCAACGTCAAGAAGCTGACTCCCCGCTTGCGGCTGAACCAAACCAAAACCAGGGCGACGCCGACCAAACCACCGAAAAACGCCATTCCCCCTTGGTTGAAGTGGAAAAAATAGAACGGATCCTTGGCCCATTCGCCCATATTTTGAACGCAATAGCCAAGCCGGCCGCCAAAAACCACGCCGCCGACAATCCACAGCATCAGGTTTTCAATTTCGTTTTCGGCAAGGCCCGGGAACCGACCAGCCCGCCACGCCTTTTTAAGGGCCCCGTAGCCCAGGATGAAACCGATGACATAGGCAAGCCCATACCAACGGGGGCCGATATCCACCCCGTTGATATGCACCCGGAAAATAAAGGGCGATAGGTTGTGGGTCCAAATCATCGGCTCTGCAGTTTAGCAACACCAAAGAAATCAGGGCCGAGCCCCACTCGCAGTAAAATCTACCCCTATGCCCGGGCGCGATATCGAAGAGTGGATCTTGGAACTCGAACCGGCACACATTGCTTCCGAAGTCGGCCGGACAAAATTCGCCCGGCAACGGGGGTGGATGCCAAAAGTGGATGTCTTGGAATCGGACTCGCACCTCCTGATCCGGGCCGAATTGGCCGGCGTCACCAACGAGCAGATCCAAATCACGCTCAACCGGATCCGGAACACGCTTTCGCTGCGAGGACACCGGCCAGACGACCTGGCAGCGCGGGAGGATACTTACCAAGCTCATCTCCTGGAAATCGAAGAAGGTGCCTTTTTCCGGGAGATCCTGCTCCCCCAAGGCGACTTTGACTTTGCCCACATGGGCGCAAAACTCAAAAATGGGATCCTTGCCATCGCTATCCCCAAATCCGGGCTGGACAACCCCGTGATCGTCGTAGAAAGGGTGACGATCACCCGCATCTGATGGAAAAACCAGAACTCAAAACAGACCCTTCGGTGGAAGAAGCCCTGATGGAAGCCGCCGTCGAGTCGGTGGCCATCCAGGCCGAACAAGGTGACGACTCTGAGCAATTGCCGGAAATCCCCGCCGAGCTCAATATCCTGCCTTTGCGAGACAGCGTCATCTTCCCCATGCTCATCGCCCCGCTCAGCGTCGGCCGGCCCGTCGGGATCCGCCTGATCGACGACAGCGTCGTCAGCAGCCAGCGCATGATCGGCACAATTGCCCAGCGCGAACCAGATACCGAAGACCCGACCTTTGACCAGGTCTATCCCATCGGGTGCGTCGTCATCATCCGCACCCTTATGAAGGGCACCGACGCCGTCCGGATGATCGTCCAAGGGACGGCCAGGTTCAAGATCGTCGAGAGGCTCCAAACAACTCCCTACCTCCGGGCAAAAGTCGAAGTCTTGGAGGATCTGCCCATAGACCCCGACCATATCGAAGAAACTGAAGCCCTCCGCAGATCCGTGGCTGCCCTCTTCGAGCAAGCGGTTCGCCTATCGCCCAACCTTCCGGAAGAACTCGCTTCCCTCACCCAATCGGTCACCGAACCCAACACGATGGCCGACCTCATTGCCGCCCACACACCGTTTTCTGTTCAAGACAAGCAAACAATCTTGGAAGAATCCGACGTGACAAACCGGCTCCGAAAACTTCTGGCCATCCTGGGACGGGAGGTTCGGGTTTTGGAGCTCACCACTAAAGTCCAAAGCGAAGTCACCCAAGAGCTCAGCCGTAACCAGCGCGAATACTATCTGCGGGAACAACTCAAAGCTATCCAGCGGGAACTCGGTGAAACCGACGACTACAGCGAAGACCTGGATGAACTCAGGCAGTCCATTGAAGCGGCAGCAATGCCTGAAGAAGCCCAAAGGGCCGCTTACAAGGAACTCGACCGCCTCCAACGCATCAACCCCGGGTCGCCTGAATACACCGTTGCCCGGACTTATGTCGAAACGATGGCTTCCATTCCGTGGAACATCGCCACAGAAGACGACCTGGACTTGGACAACGCCCGGAAAGTGTTGGATCGCGAACATGCCGGGCTCGATAAAATTAAGGATCGAATCATAGAGTTTTTGGCCGTGAGGTTGGTCAAAACAGATGCGCCGCCCCGACAACCGATCCTTTGCTTTTATGGTCCGCCTGGCGTGGGAAAGACTAGCCTCGGCAAGTCGATTGCCGACGCAATGGGGCGCAACTTCGTCCGGCTCAGCTTAGGCGGCGTTCGAGACGAGGCCGAAATCCGCGGCCACCGCCGAACCTATATCGGCTCCCTCCCCGGGCAGATCGTCCAAAGCCTGCGGCGCGCCGGTTCCAACAATCCCGTGTTTGTGCTGGATGAAATCGACAAACTCGGCAACGATTTCAGAGGGGATCCCGCTTCGGCCATGCTCGAAGTGTTGGATCCCCAGCAGAACAATGCCTTCCGCGATCATTACCTCGATGTCCCTGTCGACCTCAGCCGGGTGTTCTTCATCACCACCGCCAACCGGCTCGACACAATCCCACCGGCCCTCCGGGATCGCATGGAGATTATCGAACTCGGCGGATACACCGAAGACGAAAAGTTCGCCATTGCCGAGCAACACCTGGTGCCCCGGCAACTGGCTGAACACGGCCTCACCGACAAGAAGCTCGTCTTTAAACCCGATGCCCTGAGGTTCCTGATCCGCCATTACACGCGAGAAGCCGGAGTCCGCAACTTGGAGCGAGAGATCGGCAGCGTCATCCGAAAGGCGACCGTCGAGTTCGCCAAAGGGCGCAAAGCCAAAGTCACGGCAACCAAAAGCTGGGTGCAAAAAGCTCTGGGTGCCCCGCGGTACACCAACGACGAAGTCGCCGAACGCAAGCTCCTGCCGGGAGTTGCGGTCGGGCTCGCATGGACTCCAGTCGGTGGGGACATCCTGTTCATCGAGTCCAGCATCTACCCCGGCAAGGGACTCACCGTGACTGGCCAACTCGGCGACGTCATGAAGGAATCGGTCACCGCCGCCCTCAGCTATATCCGCGCCCACGCCAAGTCATTGAAAATCGACAACCGGGTTTTTGAAGAGAACCAAATCCACGTGCACGTGCCCGCCGGCGCTGTCCCCAAAGATGGGCCGAGCGCAGGGATCACCATGCTCACCGCATTGGTCAGCCTGCTCACGGGCAGAAAAGTGGTGGATCGGCTCGCCATGACCGGGGAAATCACCCTCACCGGGCAAGTCCTCCCTATCGGTGGAGTCAAAGAAAAAGTTCTCGCCGCATTCCGGTCGGGCGTGAATACCCTGATCCTGCCCCAGGAAAACCGGAAGGACTACATGGAAGACGTGCCCGAAGACATCCGTGCCCAACTCACCGCCCACTTCGTCACCGAAGCACGGCAAGTGCTCCGATTGGCTCTGGAGACGGCAACCGCCCCCTAAGCGACGCCTTTGGCCAACCGGCTAAAGCTGTCTTTGTCAACTGAACGCGCCAAACACTCTTCGTAGGCCACCATCCCCGATTTGAAGTGGTCGGCCAACGAACGGTCCATGGTCACCATGCCGATATTCGAGTTGGTTTCCAGAACCGAATACATCTGGTGGGTCTTCCCTTCCCGGATCAAGTTCCGGATTGCCGGAATCCCCAACATGATTTCCAGGGCTGCCACACGGCCGCCGCCCAATTTGGGGAGCAGTTGCTGGCTGATGACGGCTTCCAATGTGTTGCCGAGCAAAACCCGGATCTGATCTTGGGCGTCGCTCGGGAACACATCGATGATCCGGTCGATGGTGCTGGGCGCGTTGCGGGTGTGCAAGGTTCCAAACACCAAGTGCCCGGTTTCAGCAAGGGTCAAGGCGGCTTCAATCGTTTCCAAGTCGCGCATTTCACCAACCAAGATGATGTCTGGGTCTTCGCGCAATACGGCCCGCAGGGCGTTGTGAAAACTATAGGTGTCTTCGTGCATTTCCCGCTGGTTGACCATGCACTTCTTGTGTTTGTGCAAGTACTCGATCGGGTCTTCGATCGTCATGATGTGGCCCTGGCGGTACTCGTTGATGTCGTCGATCATCGCGGCAATCGAGGTGGATTTACCGCTCCCAGTCGGGCCGGTTACCAAAACCAAGCCGCTGTGGCGCTTTGAAATCTCCCTGATGACCGAAGGAAGCCGGAGTTCTTCGAACGTCGGGATCCGGTTGGGGATGACCCGCAGAGCGGCGGCCGTGGCCTGTCGCTGTTGGTAGACGTTGACCCGGAAGCGGCTCAACCCCTTCACCGTGTAGCCGCAGTCCAGCTCACGGGTGGATTCAAACTTAGTGATCTGGTCGTCGGTCAGGATTTCGTAAAGAAGGCGTTGCGTCTCTTCCGGCTTGAGGGTGGTGAAAGGCAAGGGCACAATCTCACCATCAAGCCGCATCATCGGCGGCAATCCAGCCGTGATGTGAATATCGCTGGCTTTGCGTTCGAACGCGATCCGCAAGATCTCGTCCAAGTGGATCCCGGCCGTCGAGGCAATCTGCTCTTCCGAATCGAATCGGGGCAGGGTTTCATCTTCGGCGACAAAGAACTTGCCCCGGAACTTCTCGGGTGTCCTGGCCTCAATCGGGACGTGGGCGGGGACATGGTGTTCGGATCCATCGACTCCGAGGGGGGACTGGGTGAAACTGATCGGCTCAAGGTCGTGCGGAGGAGCCGGGGCCGACGGGCCCGATTGGACTGGGGGCTCGGTGAAGGCCGGATGCGGGGGTTCAACCGGTTGCGGTTGCGCCGGCATCGACGGTTGCGGGGGATTCGGGTCGCCGAATGGGTTGGAGTTCGTCACCGGCGGCATCACGGATGGGGGCTCGGCCGCTTGCAGCGGCGGGGCGGTTTCCCCACCCGGTTCGTCGCCTTGCTTGTTGAGGTGCTTTTCCCAGCTGAATTCTTCCGGCATTTCGTCGGCGCCCCCTGAGCGCTAGAAGTGGAGCTGGGATCCCGCCGTGATGGCCGCAAGCCCGCGCTCAATGATCCTTTCGGTCATTTCGGCCGGTATCCGCAGGGCTTCGCCCGCCCAGGCCGCCCAATTCGAATCTTTGCCGCGCCCGTTGCAGGCGTAGTCGGCGATTTGCGATGAGACCGCGACCACGGCCGCCAGTTCGCCCGATATTTTGGCGTCGTCGGGCCGGGTGAAGTATTTGAGCCCGCCGACCAAGCCAACCGGGAAACCCCAATTGCTGGCACAAGCCAAAGCAATGTCTCGGTGGTCGCACCCGAATACAGCGCTCTCTGCCTGCCACACGGCGACCCCCTTATCGACAAGCTGTATGACTTTGTCATACTCCCCAGGCGCAGATTTATCCAAAACCGTCTTACCACACCAGTGGAGGAGACCCGCCGTGTAGGCTTCGTTGGGATCCGCCCAACCAAATTCAGAGGCAAGGGCCCGAGCAGCCGTCGCGGTATCAACAGAATGCCGCCACCAAGCCCGCCGCCGTTTGCTTTCTGCATCGGTTTTGCCCAAAAACATATCGAAAACACCGACAGCCATCGCCGTTTGCCGCACTTGACGTACACCGATGTACATCACCGCCTCCTTGATGGAGGTCACCTGCTTGGGCAGGGAGAATGTCGCCGAATTAGCGATCGTCAGCAGCTTGGCCGAAAAACCTGGGTCGATCACGATCGCCCGCTCCAACTCAGCCGAACTGCCGTGGTCCGTTCCTGTGATCTCCATGACTTTGAAGACCACTTGGGGTAGCGCGGCCAGCTCCTTTTGGCTCTGGATGACCAGGGCGACGGCGGCGGCCCGATCCAATTGCGGCTGTGCAGCCATTTCAGTTCACTCCCCTTGTTCGGCTCATATTAGGATTCTTGGTGGTGTCACGTCGGATGCGCATTGGCGAAATTGCGGTTATCTCAAGATTTTCCTTTGGCTTTTAGGAATAAATCACCCGGATGATCTCGTCGATGTCGGTGACGCCATTCAGAATCTTGGCGACGGCGTCTTCTTGCAAAGTCTTCATGCCATTTTCAATTGCCATTTTGCGGACCTCGTGCGCGGGGGCGTGGTTGAGGATTGCGTCCCGCATCTTGTCGTTCATGGACAGCAACTCGTGCACCCCGGATCGGCCCTTGTAGCCTGTGCCTTTGCATTTTTCGCACCCTCGGGCCTTGAACAGGGTCAGCTCGCCGTGGGTGTCGGCGCCGACCTCCTCGGGAACCGGCAGTCCAGCCCGGAGCATGCTTTCGCGGGTGGCGGTGTATTGCTCTTTGCAGTTGGGGCATAGCACCCGCACTAGGCGCTGCGCCAGGATCCCCACGATCGAAGAGCTGATCAAAAACGGCTCCACCCCCATATCCACTAGCCGCCCCGGGGCCGAAGGGGCATCGTTCGTATGGAGCGTACTAAAAACCAAGTGGCCGGTCATGGCGGCTTCCATGGCGATGGTTGCCGTTTCTTCATCCCGCATTTCACCAACCATGATGACGTCGGGGTCTTGACGGAGCATTGACCGCAATCCGGCGGCAAACGTCATGCCCGCCTTGTTGTTGACCGCGCACTGGTTGATGCTGTCCAATTCGTACTCAACGGGATCTTCGATGGTGATGATGTTCTTCAACCCGTCGTTGCTGGCGTTTAACAGCGAATACAGAGTCGTGGACTTTCCCGAACCCGTCGGCCCCGTCACCAGCACAATGCCATAGCTCCGGGTGGCCATATCTTCAAGCATCTTCAGGTTGTGCGGCAAAAATCCGAGCTTGGTCAGGCCGACGTTGATGCCGCCTTTATCCAAAACCCGCATAACAATTTTTTCACCATTAATGACCGGCAACGTGGAAACCCGGAAGTCGAACGGCTTGCCATTGATGACAGCACTGATGCGGTTATCTTGAGGAGCCCGCTTTTCCGCGATGTCCATGTTCGCGATGATCTTGAACCGGCTCGTGAGCGCGTTGCTGATCTTCCGCGGGAGGCGCATCACTTCCACCATGATCCCGTCGATCCGGTAGCGCACGACCACTTCTTCCTTCCGTGGCTCGATGTGGATGTCGCTGGCCTTGTCGGCGACCGCTTGGTTCACAATCAAGTTGGCCAACCGGATGACTGGTGCCTCGTCGGCCTCGTCCACCGTTTCATCCTCTTCTTTGGATGAGGAGAACGCATCGCCCAAGTCGGCGTCAAAGTCCTTCATCACGCCATCCAGCTCGTGGCTGACGCTGACGTCCGAGGAATAGTATTCCGAGAGGGCTTGCGAGATTTCCGATTCGACCGCGATGTAGGGCTGGATCTCCATGCCCGTGTTCATCGATAGCTCGTCGATCACGAACACGTCGAGCGGATTGGACATCGCGACGTGAAATGTCCCGTCTTCGATTCGGAGGGGCAAGACGTTGAACCGCTTGGCAAACTGAGGGGTCAGCGCTTGGAGGGCATCTTGGGATGGGGCTTCGACGGTCAAGTCAGCAAAGGGGATGTCCCAAGCCCGGCCAGTACACCGGACTTTGTCCTTTTCGGTGATCAAGCCGAGGTCGACCATGACCTTGGCGATCTGGTCGTTACCCCCCAACTCCACCTGCTTGTTGACCGCAAGCTGAAGCTGGTAAGGGGTGATCAACCCCTCTTCCACAAAAACGTCGCCCGTGAGCATCCCGATACTTTCGTTCCATATGCACCGGTGGGCGGCCCAGTCACTATTGCGGGGGTCTGGGTTCAGTCAGAACCGTCATCACTCCGTCACCGAGTGCAATAGGCACCCCTTCCCAAGTCCCCCATAATCCAGGGATGCTCGTTGCGATCTGTGCGGCTGCCCTTGCCGCCCAACAACCGATGCCGATGTCGAAATGGCCGAAATCAAAATCTTGGCCCGCAGAACCCGGCGAGATCCATCTCAAGAACATCAAGCAGCTCACTTTTGGCGGCCAAAACGCCGAGGCCTACCTGGATGCCAACGGCACCAAGCTCATTTTCCAATCGTCCCAACCTGGTTACCCGGATGAGCAAGTCTTCACCATGAACCTCGACGGGTCGGATCGGAAGTTGGTCAGCACCGGCAAAGGGCGGTGCACTTGCAGCTACTTCAGCCCCGATGGCAAGCACATCTTTTTCAGCAGCACCCACGCCACCGATGCCGGGCCGCAAGCCAAAACCGACATGTCAAAAGGGTATGTCTGGATGGTCAACCCGGCCTATGTGCTTTATCGGGCCGACCTAAACGGCAAAAACCTCAAGCCGGTCATCAAAAAGCCTGGCTACGTGGCCGAAACCACTATTGCCCCGAACGGCCAATTCATGACGTTCACCGGCGGCTGGGAAGGCGATTTGGATATCTACCGGGCCAACTTGGACGGCACGGGAATCAAGCGGCTGACCGACGCAGTCGGCTATGACGGCGGGCCGTTCATCAGTTGGGACAGCAAATCCATCGTCTACCGGCGAACTGCGCCATTTGCCAACCAAGCCGAAATCGACGAATACAAGGCCCTTCTCAAACAAAACCTCGTCCGGCCCAGCAAAATGGACATCTGGATCATGGATGCCAATGGGAACTACAAACGCCAAGTGACGCACCTGAACGCGGCCAGCTTTGCCCCGTTCCTGCACCCCAATGGCCACACGATCTTGTTCGCGAGCAACCACACGGATCCGCAAGGCCGGGAGTTCGATATTTTTGCCATCGAAAAGGACGGCACCAACCTGCGCCAAATCACATTTTCTGCGCAGTTCGACGGCTTCCCCATGTTCACGCGCGACGGCAAAAAGCTCGTCTTTGCCAGCAACCGGCACGGTTCTGTCCCCGGCGAGACTAATATTTTTGTCGCTGATTGGGTGGACTGAAATCCGTTTCCCCGATTCACAGCCGGGATAGTCGGATTAATAACCGAACCCCCGACCTTTGGTCGGGGGTTCGGTTTTTTTGTTTACTCGGACTCTTTATCAGCCGCGAGCGCCGATCTGCCTGAGGACTTCTTCCACCGCCCGCTTGAGCTGCGGATCCTCGTTCCGGAAGTATTGGTCGGGGTCGATGTCAACCTTGATGTCCGGTTCGACCCCCCAGTTTTCCAGCGGCGTGCCATCCACCCGGTAGACACCGGTGGACGGGAGCCGGATCGAAGTCCCATCGACCAACCGGCCGCCATACGTGTAGATCACGTAGCCCGGCGTCGGCATGCCAACGAGTTTGGCAAGGCCGAGGGTTTTGACGGTCTGCGGGAACATTTCCGCGTTGGAAAAGCTGGTTTCCGCCGCCATCACCACCATCGGCTTGTCCCACATCATGCCTGGGCCGGGGATTTCATCTCCGTCGCGAGGGATGTACCGCATGTGGAGCTTGCGCTCCAGCATGTCGATCAACAGGTCGGCAATGTTGCCGCCACCGTTTTCGCGGACGTCGACAATCACCCCTTCTTTGCCTTGGACATACTCCCACATTTCAGCATTGAAGCGGTTGAGGTTCGCGTCTCCCATCCCAGCAATGTGCACATAGGTCACTTTGCCACCGCTCAGCTCTTCCACATATTTGCGGCGCCATTCGATTCGGTTTTCATAAAGGATCTGCCCAAATTGGCCCCCGTTCATCGCGCGATAGGTGACCTCACGGGCTCCATCGGTCGAAGGTTTGCTGTTCACGGTGAAGGTCATGTCGCGGCCGGTTTGGTTGTTCAGGACCTTGAACAGGTTTTGATCGGGCCAAACCGTGACCCCATTGATCTTCATGACGTATTCGCCCGGTTTGATCTGGGTTTTGGCAAAACTGCCCGGTGTGTTTTCCGGAACGTCCTTTACCTTCAAGCCCGGGCCTTGGTAGCTGTAATCAATGGTGAACCCCGGATGGGAGCTTTGGTCTCCGCCCCGCGGCCCGCCAAATGCCGGGCTGACTTCGGAGTGGGAAGATTCCAACTCGCCCACCATCTGGTTCAGAACCTCGCTCATATCCCGACGGTGGCCCACAGAATCCAAGAGCGGCTCGTAATGGTCGCGGATCGCGGCCCAGTCGCGGCGGTGGAAATACTCGTCGTAAAACTGGTTGTTGTAAATCCGCCAGAACTCGTGGAACGCCGCCCGGTGCTCTGCCGTCACGTCGCGGATCCATTCGGCCCGCAATTCAACCTTTGCCATCGGGAATCCGGGCCGGCGCAAGTTCACCAGAACCGGATTTCCTTCCATGATCGTGAAGATCTGGTTGCTATCGGAACTGAACTCGTAGCCGCCGCGCACTCCGCCTCGGGTCACTTGGGTTGCGCCTTCGCCGTTGTATCCGGCTTTCCAAACTTCCCCACCTTGGGTGTAGAACACGTCGCCGTTCGTCGGATCGCTCTTGATCGGCCCGCCACCGGCCAAAAAGAACCGGATGCGGTCGTCGGGTCGATCCATGTCGAAATCGACCTTGGGTGTCCCTTCGGGCTTTTCAAATTTCAGATCCAGTTCGGTGGCCCGGGCTTCTTCCTTCTGGCTGGGCACCACAAAAATCCCCGCCGGCCCCCGGTCGCTGGTGAAGTAGAGGTACTTCCCGTCGGCCGACCAAGCAGGATTTGAATCTTGAGCGTTGAGCTTGGTGACGTTGACTTCCTTGCCGGTCGCAATGTCTTTTACCCACACGTTGTTGCCGTTTTCCCAAGGCTTGAACCCAGAACCGATCAGCGGCTTGGTGTAGGCCAGGTACTTCATGTCGGGCGATATCGCCGTCGGCAACACGTAGGGCTTATCAAGCAACCGCTTGGCCGCGCCGCCGCCCAACGGGATCATCATGAAGCCGCCTTGGCGGCCATTCTCCCAGAAAGTCAGGTTCTTTTTGTCGGGAGTGACTTCCAAGCCGGCGACTTCATTGGGAGCCTTGTAGAACGGCTTGATTTCGCCCGTTGCCACATCCATCGTGTAGATGCTGTTGGCGCCATCGCGGTCGCTGGTGAAGTAAAGCGTCTTTCCATCCGGCGAATAGACCGGCGAACCGTCCGAACCGGCATAGTTCGTCAGTTGCTTGGCATCGGCACCGTTGGGGCCTTTACCCTTGGTCACCGGAACACTGAACAATTCCCTTTGGATCCCAAAAGCAACCGTCTTCATATCTGGGGAAAGAGCCGCTTCCTCCACCCCCGTCGTGATCACTTGCCGCTCAAAGTTCTGACCTTTGGGATCCACGGCGCCGGTGATCGTCACCATGGCCGGTTTGCCACCCGGTTGCATCACATAGACTTCGCCGGCATCCTCAAACGCCAACGTGCCAGATTCAGCGGCTACCGTCAGGAACCTTGTGCCCGCAAAACCGACGAAATCGGTGAGGCGGCGCGCCTTGCCTGCCATGTCAATCTCGTAAACGTTGGGTGTGCGCTCCGCATTGTCCACGTTCATTGGAGGCTTCTCGCCGATGCGGTGCGAACTCGGCGTTTTTTCGCTGACCGTCACTGCGTAAAGCTTTGACCCGTCGGGCGACCATTGCGGCCACAGGTGCTGGAAGCCCGTCGACCGGATGGGCTTGCGTCCGGAGCCGTCGGAGTTGATCATCCACAGTTGGGCCGCCCCAGAACCTTCGTAGCGAGGACGGAAATACGGGAACATCGCCTTGTGGGTGAACGCGATCTTGCTCCCATCAGGCGAAAACATCGGGGAATCCAAACGGAAGTTGGTCAGCCAGACTTCCCCCATTTTCAAAGTCTTGGGATCCAATGTGTAGATGCCGCCGACGCCCTTGTCGAACCCGGCATCCATCGTGATCTTGTCCCCAACCCAGCTCGAAGGGATCTCGGTTTGGCTGCTGTAAGTCAGCCTTGCCGTCTCGCCGCCTTCGACGGGCACGGCAAAAATGTCCCAGCTGCCTTCCCGGTCGCTGGCAAATGCAATCCACTTGCCATCCGGGCTCCAGACCGGCTTATCATCTTCTTCGACATTGGTCGTGAGGGCGATTGCACGGCCCCCGCCGCTCGGGACAACCCAAATATCCCCGCGGTACGAAAACGCCAAATTTGACCCATCGGGGCTAAGGGCCAACGAACGCATCCCAACGAATTTGTGCGGGGCGGCAGTCGGCAATTGCCCAGGTGAATAGGCGGTGATGATCAGAATCGGGATGAGGCTCATAATGATTCCTGTGTCCCGAAGGTTAACGGATTCAACCTCCCAATGTCACGCCCAATCGGAAGGAATATGCCGATCAAGCCCAAAATAGCCCTGGTTCCGATGGACGTAAGCCACTTCGACCGGTTCTTTGAATTCGAATCGGACAAAGAGGCGGTGTGGATGGCTGCCTTTGCCACCGTGGCCAACGACCGTGAAGAATTTATGCAAATGTGGCGACGACGGATCGAAAACCCGGGTGTCACCCATCTGACGGTTTTGGTGGATGGGGAAGTCGCCGGCGGGATCCTCGCCTATGGGGAGCCAGGTAGCCGCCACATTGGCTACTGGATCGGGCGGGAGTATTGGGGCCAGGGAGTGGCCACCGCCGCCGTTGCCGGTTTGCTGGAACTAATGCCGGAGCGGCCGGTTTTTGCCACCTGTGCCGCCGATAACACCGGTTCGCGGCGGGTTCTGGAACGAAACGGATTCCGCTTCACCCACATGGAAACCCACCACGCCAAGGCCCGTAACGCCCCCGTTGAAGAAGCCTTCTATCGCTTGGATCCCTCATAAATGCCGGGAAACCGGGATTTTCTTGTCCAAAAGCTGGAACATAACCGCCGGATTTCCGTCATAATCAGTGTCGAGCCGGGATCGGCTTGACAGGAGCTCAACAAGGATGAACAACCAAGAACGGTTGGAGCTCTCGGAAGATGAGGCGTTTGCGCTCCTCGCTCTGGCTATGACCAGCGAGATCACACTCGACCCCACTTCTGAAAAGGCAGTCCGGAAACTGGTCGAATACTGCAAAAAGCATCAGCGCAATCATTCAATACGGCCAGAATCCAACTGTGAGCTTGTCGGGGCGGGTTAATCCCGCCCCCAACCATTTTTCCAACTCAATTTTTTATGGGACGTTGTGCGCCGCATTGCGCAAGTGGTGCTCCAAACTGAAGACCTCGTCCAGCTCCAGCTCTGATAACTGTCCCCGGACTTCTGGATCAGCATACACCGCCGATTTGAAATCAACTCCGTCCCACGCCGCAGCTGCGTGGCGTTGGGCGATTTTATAAGCATCTTTTCGCATCAAACCTTTACGGATCAAAGAGGTCATGAGGTGTTCGCTAAACACGAGGTCGCCCATCAGCCGCAGGTTTTTGGCCATGTTCTCCGGCATGACCACCAAGCCTTCAAGAATCGAACGCACCCGGTTGAGCATGAAATCGCAGAGCTGGCAGCTATCGGGCAAAACAACCCGCTCTAAGGAAGAATTCGTCAAATCGCGTTCATGCCAGGTGGCAACGCTTTCCAACATCGCCCCCGCATGCCCCCGCAAGATCCGGCTGAGCCCAACGACCGTTTCGCTGTTCCACGGGTTGCGTTTGTGGGGCATTGCCGAACTGCCCGTTTGGCCCGCCTTGAATGCCTCTTGCACTTCCAAGATCTCCGTCCGCTGAAGGTTGCGAAGTTCGGTGGCGATTCGTTCCAGCCCGGCTCCGATCAAGGCCAGGAGGTTCAAAAACTCCGCATGACGGTCGCGGTTGATAATTTGCGTGCTGATCGGTTCAGGTTTTAGCCCAAGTCTTTCGCAAATCATCAACTCCATTTTGGGATCCACATGGGCGTGGATCCCGACGGCCCCGCTGATCTTGCCATAGGCCACCGATTCGCGGGTCGATTCAAGCCGAGCGATGTTCCGCTCCAATTCCCAAACCCAGCTGGCGCACTTGAACCCGAATGTGATCGGCTCGGCATGGATGGCGTGCGTCCGCCCGATCATGGGGGTGGATCGGTGTTCGTGGGCCAAGCGCTTGGTCTCGGCAAGCAGTTTCTGGGCAGATTCGATCAGCACGGTGCAACTGTCGCGCAACATCAACCCCAAAGCGGTGTCGATCACGTCATAGCTGGTCACACCAAAGTGCACCCACTTGCCGGCCGGGCCGATGTTCTCTTCCAAGTTCCGGACAAATGCCGCCAAATCGTGGCGGGTTTCCTTTTCGATCTCGTCGCAACGGGCAATGTCAAAGGCTGCCCGCTCCCTGATTTGCGACATGTCGTCAGGGGGGATCGTCCCCGCCGCACAGTGGGCCTCGCAAATCGCCACTTCCACCTCCATCCACCGCCGGTATTTGGATTCGCGATCCCAAATCGCGGTCATGGATGGCGTTGTGTAGCGGTCGATCACGGGTTCAATTTACCTGCCTCCCAAGCACGGCCCGTTTGGGTCCGTGCAACCCGGGCCCCCTGACCGGTGTCAAACATCACAACCCATGGCCCAGCAGCCCAATGGCCCGGAAACCACGGCACACGAGCGGAGTGCCGCCGCCGCAATCCACCTCGCCGGGATTTTTGCCCCGCTGTGGGTGCCCGCGCTCTGTTGGATCGCTTTCCGCAAGTCCTCACGGTTCATCGCCTCCCATGCATGGCAAGAGGTCGTTGACGGGATTCTGTGGAAGGCCCTGTTGCTGGTTGCCATGCTGGGCAGCCTGGCTTGGACGCTCATCCGGTTAGCCCACCACATCCAGACCAACTGGAAGGAATTCACGTGGCAAGAGCTGGCCCTCAAAGTTGGCGTGAGCTTGGCCCTGATGGCCACGCTCTTTGTCTGGAACCTCGTCCAGGCCGTGGTGCAAGCCAAGAAGGCCCATGCCGGCCAGTGGCCCAAGCGGGAACTGAAAAAAATCGCCAAACGGGCCGGGGCTTAAAGCCCGATGTCCCGGCGGTAGTGCATGCCGGCAAAGCGGACGGCCCCGACCCCCGCATAGGCTTTGGCCCGGGCTTCTTCTGCCGTGGAGCCCGTTGCCGAAACCGCGGCCACGCGTCCCCCATTGGTCACAAGCCCGTCATTGACCACTTTGGTGCCCGCGTGGAAGATTTCAACGCCGTCCAAAACCTCGCCGATTTCCAGAGGGCAGCCCTTTTCGTAAGGGCCTGGATAGCCTTCGCTAGCCACCACCACAGAGCAAGCCGCCACATCGAGGACGGGCACCGGTGGGATCGGTTCCCCATTCGCGCAGGCCAAAAGGGCTTCGGCGAAGCCGTCCCCCAAACGCCGGACGATGCTTTGGATTTCCGGATCGCCAAACCGGACGTTGTATTCCAAACAGAACGGCATGCCGTCCTGCACCAGGATCCCACTGAACAGCACGCCGCGAAAATCGATGTCCAAGTCGCTGAGCGAATTCAGAATTGGCCGGACAATGTCGCGCTCCACTTGGGCCACTATGTCGCTGCCAACCCAATCGACCGGCGAATAGGAGCCCATCCCACCCGTGTTTGGACCGTCATCGCCATCTAAGATTCTCTTGTAGTCTTGGGCCACCGGCAAACTGTGAATCGATTGGCCGCTGACCAGGGTCATCAACGAGAATTCACGGCCAGAAAGCCGCTCTTCCACAACCACCGTCCGCCCGGCTTCGCCGTGGCTAAGATCGACAAGCATGGACTCGATCGCCGCATGCGCCTCCTCCACCGAATCACACACGACCACCCCTTTGCCAAGGGCCGCCCCGCTCGCCTTGACGACCACCGCCCGCCCCTGGTTAAACTCGTCCTCGGCGTACTGTTTTGCAGCAGAAGCATCGCTGAACGTCTGGTGGCGAGCCGTTGGGATTCCCGCCCGTTTCATCAGGTCTTTGCTAAAGGCTTTGCTGCCCTCCAGCCGGGCGGCATCCTGTCCGGGCCCGAACACGGCAATTCCATGTTCGCGAAACATGTCGGCCATACCGGCGATGAGGGGATCTTCTGGGCCGACGACGACCAAATCCGGGGCGACGCCGGTCACCCAATCCAAAACGGCCTTGCGATTGTTGGCCTCGTGCGGGACCGTTTCGGCGACTTCACCGATCCCCGGGTTGCCCGGGGCACAAAAGACTTCATGGCCCTCTTGGGCGAACTTCCAACACAGGGCATGCTCGCGGCCGCCCCCGCCGATAACACAAATTCGCATGATGGCTATATCTCCCTCCGGTATTCCAGCGCGCTGAGCAACGTGGCCGTGTCGGCGTAATCCAATTCGCCGCCAACCGGCATGCCGTGGGCCAGCCGGGTCACGCGAACTCCCAGCGGCTTGATGAGTTTGGCCAAATAAAAAGCGGTGGTGTCGCCTTCCACGGTCGGATTGGTGGCCACGATAACTTCTTTGACGGAATCGCCGAGTCGGTGGATCAATTCCCGGACTTTGAGTTGCTCGGGCCCGATGCCGTCGACCGGATTCAACAGGCCATGCAAAACGTGGTATTTGCCCCGGAACTCGTTGAGTCGCTCCATGGCGGTGATGTCCCTGGCTTCACCCACAACGCAAATCACGTCTTCTGTCCGCCGCGGGTCGGAGCAGATTTCGCAGCGTTCCCCCTCACTGATGTTTTGGCAAACGTCGCAAAGCCGCAACGACCGCTTGGCCGTCATCAAGCTCTCACCCAGCCTGCGGACATCGTCTTCGGGCATGCGCAAAATGTGGAACGCCAACCGCTGTGCCGATTTGGGACCGACACCCGGCAACTTCTCCAGATGCAGGATGAGGTCTGCCAACGGCCGGGCGAACTGCATGCTTTAAAGGCCCAGCTTGTCCAAGCCGGGAACGTTGGGCATGATCTCTTGGACTTTAGAATCCCGGGTTTCCGTTGCTTTGGCAAAACCGTCCTTGATTGCCGCCACGATCATGTCCTCCAACATTTCCAAATCGTCTGGATCCACCATTTTCGGGTCGATCTTCAGGGCTTGGAGCTCGCCAAGGCCGTTGAAAGTGCACTTGACGCCGTTCTTGTCGATATCGAACCGCTCATTAGCCAGTTCGGCGTCGAGATTCTTTGCCCGCTCCATGGCCTGCTGTGCCTGGGCCATCATCCCGGACATGCTTTGCCCGCCAAAATTCTTAGGGAGTTTCATTCTGTTGGTCCGATGCGCCACCTGGGCCGAAAATGCGCTTGGCGGCTTCGGCGAGGCGGTCGCCTTGCAGTGGGGATTCTACCGAAACGCCCTCCATCTGGGGGGCCGCTTTCTCGCGTTTGCCATTCCCGGCAAACTCGAAATCCAGTTCTTCGCCCGTGTGGTGGTGCCAGCTTGCCCTTATGGCCTGGATCAGCTTGGGTTTGCCCTTCACCCAATCCGCGTTGACTTGGGTCCGGAATGCGATGGTGACCGTGTTACCAGACCGGCCGGACGCGTAGCTCCCGTTCAAGTGGACGCTCGCCGCTTTTGAAAGCTCCATCATTTCTGCGCAAACGGCATTCCACACGGCATCCACCGATGCCTCTGGCCCCACCTTCGCCGTTTTCCGGATCTTGGGGTTGGCTTCTCCGGTGCCGGGAGAGCTTGCCGGGGGTTGGGGTTCTGCTTCCACAACCGGATCCTTTTCGATCACAGCCGTCGGGGCCGGCTTGGGCTGCGCCACCGTTGCGGCTTTTGGCAGCTCTTCGGGCTCGGAGGGCATGACGCGGCGCGTGGTCTGGGCAGAATGGCCGGCCCGCAAGTCTAGCGCGACCTTGATCAATTCCGCCTCCAGCCATACCCGTGGCAACGTCACCTCACGGACAGCCCGGTGCCTTTGGGAGATTTCCGTCCTCAACCGCAGCAACGCCTCTTGCCCAATCCGGTTGGCGGTCGCGGCCAATGCAGCTTCAACGGCCGCATCCCCGGTTCCGCCCGTCGAAACCAAAACCCGTGTCATATCGGCCAAGCGGTACATCAAGCTTTCCAAAATCGCCTGGGGGTCTCGGCCCTGCTGGTAGATCGATTCTAACCCCTCGATGATGGCCGCAATGTCGCCCCGCGCCGCTGCTTGGAGCAATTCGTCCGCCGATTCGTCGCCGACCAAACCCAATTGCGCATAGACATGCTCCAAGGTGATTGCCCCGTCCGCAGTCACGATGGCCTGTTCCAACAGCGTCAAGGCATCGCGATAGCCGCCGTCGCTCATACGGGCAATGGCATTGAGCGCCGCCTGGTCGATTTCGATCCCTTCTTGCCCGGCAACGTAGGACAGCCTCTTCACCAAGTTCGAAACCGTTCCCCGGTGGAACTCGAATTTTTGGCACCGGCTCCGGATTGTGGGCGGCACTTTGTGGAATTCCGTCGTCGCCAGGATGAACACCGCATGGGAGGGCGGCTCCTCGATTGTTTTGAGCAATGCGTCGAAGGCCTTTGCGCTTAAATCATGGACTTCGTCGATGATGAACACGCGGTACCGGCATTCATTGGGGCGGTATTCGCTGGCTTCAACGATATGTTCGCGGACTTTTTCAACCCCCGATTCGCTCGCCGCATCCATTTCCACCACGTCCAGGCAATTGCCGGAGGCGATGTCGGCACAAATCGGGCAGTCCGCCGGCGGTTCGGGGCTCGGCCCCCCGGTGCAATTGAGCGCTTTGGCCAGCAGCCGGGCCGTCGATGTTTTGCCCGTCCCCCGCGGGCCCGTGAACAAGTACACCTGGGCGATCTTGCCTTTGAGGATCGAATTTTTCAGGGTTTGGACGACATGGTCTTGGCCCACCAGATCCTCAAAGGATTGGCTTCGGTATTTGCGGAAGAGGGCCTGGTAGCTCACGTGTGTCCACGCCTGTTTTACTTGAAATCGCCGCCCGGACCAAATCCGGAATCCCCAAAATGGAGCCGGCAAAGCGCCGGGAATACTGCGTCGCCCAGTCCTCTGATTACCGTTGCTGCCTTCCGGCCCTGGCGGGGTTCACCAAATTCCTGCCGCACAGCTCCCGGCGCCGGGGCAAATGCCCCGGCGCCAAAGGCGCTTTGCCTGTTAGTTGCCGGTTGTCTCTTCCCGGTCGCTGCGCAGGGTCGGGATTTTGATGACGTCCGTCGATTGGTTGGTCCCCGTCGTCACAAAGCCGTCGGTTTGAACCACCGGCACTTTAGTCGCCCACTCGCCTTGGCGGAGCAACTGGTCGCGGGTGAGTTCCAGCTTGGCATAAATCACCCGCTGGCCGGGCCGGACTTCGGTGTTCATGTAGCGCGCGTCGGTCATCCCTTCACCGCTATAGCCGAACCGGTCTTGGAGGTGCGGCGGGCCGGAGCGGATGTTGTAATAGAACTCAACCACGTACTTGTCCGTTGTGAACGGGTACATCGTCGGGTCGCGGGACATGTCGATCCGCCGGTAAAACGCTTGGTTCTTGACGAACAAACCGTCTTGCATGAACGTCGCTTCGCGATCGGGGTCAAGGTCGACTTTGTCGCCCCGCTCCCAAACCATCTCGGCCGGGCGTCCGTTCGGGTCGTCGGCATCCCGCAACACAATCCGGATGCGGGTGCCAACCGGCTGGACTCCCCACGTGCCTTCAACCCGCAACACCTTGCTGTCTTCAACCGTCACCCGTGCGGAAAAACCGACGTCATAGGGCGGTTTGGTGTCGTAGTCGCCTTGATCGTAGTAGCCGCCTTTCAGGGCAAAGTTGCCGCGTTGGGCCAAGCGAACCAACACGTTGTCCAAGTTGGTTTCCAAGGTGTCGCGCTGTTGCCGGGCCGCAAAGTCGTTGGGCGTTTTCTGGAAAGCCGTTTCGGCTTCGCCAAGCAACTCTTCGTAGTGGGCGATTGCCTTGTCAAAATCCCCGGATCGGAGATAAGCCATCGAAAGGATGTTCCGCCGCGCCGTTTGGATGTCCTTCTTTGTGCTCGCCTTTTCCCACCAACTGACGGCCTTGTCATAGTCGTCGTCGATCTTGTGGTACCAAAGCCAACCGGTTTCGAAGTACAGCTCGTACGTGTAATCGTTGTTTTGGGATCCTTCCGCCCCCAAGGCCAAGGCACTCGGGATGTACCGGCGGTCAGACCGGTTCTGCTCGTCGGTGAAGTTGTAGGCGATGTGCCACATCCCCGTCGCATACACGTCGATCTGTTTGGGGTCCAGCATGGTCACAAGCCGGATGATCGGCAAGATCGCATCGTAGTTCCCTTCGTCGAAAAACGTGTCCGCCCGAACCCACAGGATCCCCGCCACCATTTCCCGGAAACCGGCGAGGGCGATCAAGAGCTGGTCGCCGCTAAGGCCGCGGAGGTCGCTGTTTTTGCGGGGGGAAAAGTTCACCCGCCACAACGGGTAGGCCCAGCGGTTGATACCGCCCGCCACCGTCAAGCAGGCGACGAGCGCAATCGACATGGCTGTGCGGTTGAGTTTCATGACCTAAACCTCTTTCCGGTCAAAGATCATCATGCCGGCGATCAGGAACACCGCGATGTAGAACACCGCATAGAGCACGATCTGGGCATAGTAGAGCTCAACCGAGCGCAACTCCGGACCTTGGTTGATGATGCCGCCTTGGATGTTGTACTGGGCGAAGTTGGGAACCACTGTGTGGATGAGTGTCGCCGCACCTTTCACCGGGGCCGCCAAAGTCTTGTTCTCGCTGAGATCCTGGAAGACCGGGCTGAACAAAGTTCCCACCAAGTAAACACCACCGGAAAGGAAGAAGTTGACGATCGGCGAAACGAAGGTTGAGAAGAACATCGCAACCGCCGCCAGCAGGCTCATTTGGACGAAGAAGAAGAACGGCGCGGTAGCCAAGCGGCTCACGTCTTCCATCGAGGCCTCACGCTGCATGATCTTGAACACCAAAACCAAAACCGTGGACATCAACAGCATCATCATGCCCAAGGCACCGACGGCACCCAGGTATTTGCCCAACAAGAAGTGCCACCGGTAAACCGGCTTGCTCAAAATGGTGTAGATCGTCCGTCTCTCCACCTCGTTCGGCAGCAGGTAGACGGTCAAAACAATGGCGATGACCGCACTGGTCAACTGGATGACACCCAAAGTGAAGCTCGTCAGAACCGTGTAGTTTTGACGGGCAGACAGGACGCTGAGACCAGGTGCGATAACCAGGAACAAAACCCCGATCAAAAGGATGACCAAAAGCACGCGGCGGCGGATTGCCTCACCGATCGTCGTTTTGGCAATGGAGAAGACGGCGTTCACGAACCCACCTCCTCGCCTTCGGCAGCCTCTGCGGCAGATGAACCGCCTTTGTGGTCGTCGTGGTCGTCAGTCATTTTGCTGAGTTTTCGCCCCTTAGCAACGTTGTCGCCGGCAACCGATTCCAAGAACAAGTCTTCCAGCCGCTTGCGGCGAGGGATCACGCTGACGACTTCGCCGCCCGCCGACCGAATCGTGTCCAAGATCGCGTTGGGGCTCTCGCTGTCGGCAATGTCGGCGATCAAGCGACCAGCCCGGAAGCTAACCGTCGTGTCTCCGGTGCGGAATTTGTCCGCAAGCGATTCGTCCACGTTGTCCGCAGTGACTTCGATGCGGCCACCGCTCAACAATTGATCCAAGCGACCCTGGTGAACCATTTCGCCTTTGTTGATGATGGCCACCCGGTCGCAAATGCGTTCGACATCGCTCAATTCGTGCGAACTGATGAAAACTGTCCGCCCTTCATCTCGGAATTTGAGGATGAGGTCGCGGATCTCGATGTGGGCAATCGGGTCTAGACCGCCCGTCGGTTCGTCGAGGAACAGCAGCTCGGGGTCGTTCAGCAGGCTCTGCGCCAATCCCACCCGCTGTTGCATCCCTTTCGAATATTGGCTGATCGGGCGATTCATGTCGTTGCCAAGGTTCACCCGGTTCAAAAGGCGCTCGCACAGGTCGCGGTCTTTGATGCCGAACAGACTGGCGTAAAACTGGGTGATTTCGAGCCCTGTCATGTGCTCGTAGTAGTACGGCTTTTCGGGAAGGTAGCTGAGCCGGCGGTGGCTTTCGATGTCGCCTGCCGGGTTGCCAAGAACCGTCGCCTCCCCACTTGTGGCTTCGATGATCCCCAAAAGGATCTTGATCGTGGTCGTCTTGCCGGCGCCGTTAGGCCCGAGGAAGCCGAAAATCTCGCCGCGCTCAACCTGCAAATCGAGATCTTTGACCACGCTTTGCGGGCCAGAGCTCGTCTTGTAGGTTTTTGTGAGTTGTTTTGTTTCGATTGCCAGGTTCAAAAGAAGCACGCCTCCGGGAAAAATGCGTTGGCGATTATACCAACGAGTCCAGCAGGGAGGGCCGCCAAGAGCCCGCCCCGCCGGGATACAACGAAAAGCACGGGACTTCCGTGCCCACGAAATTCAAAATTCTGCAGCGGACCGGGGCGGAACCTCACCGGATTCCGGATCCATGAACCCGGAAAAGCGCATCTTTGGCGTTGCGGATATATCCAAAGACTTTAGACTCGTCCTTCTTGCCCGGAAACTCTTCTAGCCCACTGCTGGCATCCACGCCATAGGGCCTGACCCGCTCAACCGCCTCGCCGACATTTTCATCGTTGAGACCACCAGCCAGTATAACTTTGCCGGCAAATTTCTTTACAAAATCAGCAGCCAGATCCCAATCCAACCGAGTCCCCGAACCTCCTTGGGCCACCACGCTGAACGGGTCCAAAGCACACCACTCCCAGCCGGAAGTCGCGGCCAGCCAATCATCGACCGGCTGATTGTCACGGGGCCGGAAGACTGGCATCCACGCCTTGCCCACTTTTTGGTCGGGCCCAAATGCCTGGACCGCGTCAAACACTGTTAGATCGGCAGGGGAATATTCGCCGAAAACCGCAACCGTTTGCGCGCCCAAGAGCTTGTGCGCCTGGTTTAAAAAGGCCCAATCGGCCACAAATCTCGGGCTTTTGGGCTCCAAAACGAACCCGAGGGCGTCTGCCCCCTCTTCCCACGCGAACTCGGCATCTTCCAAATTCGTCAACCCGCAAACTTTGACCCGCCACATCACTATCACCAACCCATGATCGACCTTACCGCCCCGCCGGGGTCGTCGGACCGGCAAAATGCAGTCCCAATCAAAACGCTCCGGGCCCCCGCCGCGGCAACCCGGTGCACATCGGCATTTAATTTGAGCGAACTCTCGCTCACCAACAGGCTTTCCCGGCTCAACCGAGGAAAAATAGACTCTGTCGTTTCCAAATTTTCGACAAAATCATGGAGATTTCTATTGTTGACGCCAATCATTTTTGCGCCGCTCGCCAACGCGATCTCGGCTTCACCTGCCGTGTGGACTTCGACGAGCACATCCATGCCTAACTCCCAGGCCAGGCCCTGAAAACCTGAAAGTTGGCCCAGGGTCAGGCCGGCGACGATCAGGAGGATCGCATCGGCACCCATGGCCCGCGCCGCATAAACGTCGTATTCGTCAACCACAAAGTCCTTGCGGAGCATCGGCAGCGCCACCGTGGGGCGGATCGCCCGGAAAACCTCCTCGCTCCCGCCAAACCACTTTTCATCCGTTAAGACGCTCAAACAGTCCGCACCGACCGACTCGAATGCCGCGGCGATTTCCAACGGCCGGAAATCGGGACAGATGACGCCTTGACTGGGGCTCATTCGTTTGACTTCGGCGATCAGTGAAGGTCGGTGCGCACTCGACAGCAGCGCGGCCGAAAAAGGGCGGACAGGGCCGGCGTCGGCCGCGCGGGCTTTGACATCATCCAGTCCCGAAGGCTTGCAAGAGGCGACCCGCGCCCGCTTTTCGGCAAAGATCTCTTCTAGGATAGACATTCAGCCCGCCAACTTCCCAAGCAGACGGGCCGCGTCGCCCGATGCCACCGCCGCCCGAGCCCGCATGGCGCCGTCGGCCACATCGACCGCAATCCCCGCCAAGACCAGAGTCACAGCGGTGTTGGGGATCAAGGCGGCTGAACGCGGGCTGTCCTTCTCCGTCAGCGCTTCCCTTAAAATGGCGGCGTTTTCGCCAATATCGGCCCCGTGGGCGAGTGCCGGGCCATCCAACGGGAGCATGGCGAAGTCGTTGGGTGACCAAACCCCCGCCGTGACCCGGCCGCCTTTGACCTCCCGGAATTCGGTTTCGGTGCAAGGGCTCACTTCGTCCATCCCGTCGCGGCCGTGGACAACAAATGCGTGCTCAATGTCGAGCTTCGTTAAAGCCTCGGCGACGCGGTCGAGGTCTCGCGGGTCGTAGATGCCAATAAGTTGGCGGTTGGCCCCCGCCGGGTTGCTCAGGGGCCCCAGCAAGTTAAAGAATGTCCGCATTTGCAACGCCTTGCGGACCGGGGCGACATGCCGCATTGCCGGATGGTGGTTGGGGGCGTAAAGAAAAACAAGTCCTGTCTCGTCCAGTCGCCGCCACTGCTCTTCCAAAGTCCCCTCGATCGGGATCCCTAATGCTTCCAAAACGTCGGCGCTGCCGCAAAAGCTCGTCACCGCCCGGTTGCCATGCTTGGCCACTTTGGCCCCGCAAGCCGCCGCCAAAATGGCCGCTCCCGTGCTCAAGTTGAAGCTGGCCCGCCCCCCTCCGGTTCCGCAAGTGTCCACCAGATCCGGTGTATCGAATTCATACCGGACAGCCCTTTTCCGCATCGCCGTTGCAAATCCGGCCAGTTCGGCACCGGTCACCCCTTTGACTTGCATGCCGACCAACAAACCGCCGATCACGCCGTGGTGGACCTCGCCGATCATCAGAGTGCCCATCACTTGCTCGGCTTCTGATGCCGTGAGATCCCCTCCACCAGCAATCCGGTTCAATGCGTCATAGACCGTCATCGGGACAAGTTTACTTCTGACCTCGGACAGGCTGGTAACATCCGGCCATGTTCGGGGAATACCTGCCGATCCTCATGATGATGGCCATTGCCGCCGTCGTCTGCTCGGTCATGGTCGTCGGAAGCTACATCCTTGGCCCAAAAAGGGTGACGAAATACAAACAGTCGCCCTACGAATGCGGGGTTGCACCACTGGGGGACGCCAATGAACGGTTCCCCATCAAGTTCTATCTTATCGCCATCCTGTTCGTCTTGTTCGACATCGAAGTCGTCTTCTTGTGGCCTTGGCTCTCCGTCTTCAAAAACGCCTCGCTGGAATACAAAATCTTCACCGGCGTCGACATCCTCATCTACATGGGAATCTGGATCGTCGGCATGGCCTATGTCATCAAAGTCGGAGCGATCGACTGGGATGAATCCAGTTCGCTGGCTCCCGAAAAACTCGTCGGTTCCGAATCCGCCGCCCCCCTGGCCACCAGCCCGGCCGAGGCCCGCAACCCCATCTAAAAGCCATGTCCGCCGATACTTCCCGCCAAGACATCACCCTGCTGGCCGAAAAATTCGGCCCCAAAATCATCAAACAGTTTGAAAACCGAGGGGATCAATACCTTTGCGTGGCCCCCGCTGACCTGTGCGCCATCGTCGAGGAACTCAAAGAAAACGCCCTCACCCGGTACGACTACTTTGTCGAATGCGTCGGCGTCGACTACTCCGCGTGGAAGCACAGCCGCGACCTCGATGGCCGGTTCGAAGTCGTCTACAACCTTTTTTCGACCCACTTCAACACTAGGCTCTTCATCAAAGTGGCCGTCGACGACGGCCAATCAATCCCCACCCTCAAACACCTCTTCCTCGGGGCCGAATATCCGGAGCGCGAGATCCAAGACCTGTACGGCGTCGTTTTCCAAGGCAACGAGGCGACCCCCGGCGAGCGGTTCCTGCTCCCCGACGACTGGGTCGGGTTCCCACTTCGCAAAGAAGTTCCGCTCGGGGGAGAAGATGTTGTCTTCCATGCCGGGACGGAAGGTCCGGCCGTCGAAGACATACAAATGCCCCACGCCGGAGAGTCGTTCGAAGGAACGACCGGCAGCGGCTCTGTCTCAGGGCGCTGATTTTCCAAAAATCAAGGAACTCTATCCTTAACCGACTTGGTAAGTGTTGAAGGAGACAGTCATCTGCGGCACACCCTGCCCAGAAGAGCTGTCTTTTTTTGTTTGTGCCTGGTCTGGCGGAAGCAAAAAGAGCAGCACCAGAGCCGCCACAGGCTCATGGTATGCCCTTTTCACCCGGCGACCGGGGGCAAACAAATGGAGCAATCATTACCATGAAGAAAGCCTTCACATTGATCGAACTGTTGGTGGTTATCGCAATCATCGCCATCCTTGCCGCCATCTTGTTCCCGGTGTTCGCCCAGGCCAAAGAAGCTGCAAAGAAGACTTCGACCCTGAGCAACGTCAAGCAAATGGGGACCGCCTCGGCCATCTATATGGCCGACTATGACGACACCTTTGCCCTGAGCTACTCCATCCGGGCCAACGGAACCGTGCGCTGGAGCACCATCGTGCCGTTCCCCGCCGATGCCATCACAAGTGGAGGTTGGGACACGCTGGTACCCGAAGTCCAAGTCCACTGGTCAACTTCCATGCTCCCTTATATCAAGAACAAGGAGATGTATGCCAGCCCGTTACAATTGACCCAATCCATCGCCGGCGACACCTACAAGGGGACGGAGGGCGTGAGCGGCCTCACGATGAACGGCCTGCTCAGCACCTACAGCGGCACGGCCATTGAAAACCCTTCCTTGGTGCCAGCGTTCTGGACCGGTATCGGGAACTGGCAATACAAGGGCCGGGCGTTCACCAACCCGTCGCTCCGGTGCAACTCAACAGCCAACGCTCCCGAGTGCCGGTTTAACCCGGGTGGGGCTCCGCAATCGGGGGCCGTTCCCAGCGGGGTCAACTACTCGGCATTCTTCGGTTACGGCGCCGGCTGGCGGCCCTGGACCTATGGCAAGGATGAAAAAGGCGGCGGCGTCCTCATTTCGCGATCCGACACCTCGGCAAAGACAACCCGGGCCGGAACCGTGCTGAGCCCATCCTTCCACACGTCGGCCGTCACCGACATGTATGCCAACGTCAACCCAGCGACCAGCGGGTTCGGCTATTGGAGCACCAGCACCGGCGACTGCACCAACCCTGGCGCCGATACGGGCACAATCATGTATGTGTGCTACTTCCGGCCTGACCGGACGAAATAGGCTGGCTGGACGCCCATGCTGAAAATTGCACCGATCCTCATCGCTGCCCTCCTTCTCGCCGGATGCGCATCTGGCCCTGAGGAGGCAGACGGCGCGGTCAACAAGGACGTCTCGCACGACGCGGCACCCGCCCAACTCCAGAGTTCCGACTCGGCCGGCGGGACAGGCGGCACGCAGGCGACCACCGACAAACCGACGACCTCTCCGGATTAACCGGCTGAGGACAGCCTCCCCGCCTCACAAGAGGGTGGGGAGGCCATTATAGGCCCTTAGTCCTAGTCCCATTGAACTTGAATGCCCTGGCGACTGAACTTCCCGCCGTTTTGCCGGTTGAAAACGCCCACCTTTTTGCGAGTCTCTGAAAATCCGGGAACAAAGGAATAGGTCTTGCGCCATACTGAATGGTGGTTACGGGTCTTTCGGCCCCTAGCCAGCAATCATATGGATCGACATCGATCGAGCCATAGTTGGAGACAGCCATCTAATGAAAAAAGCATTCACTTTGATTGAACTGCTGGTCGTTATCGCGATCATCGCAATCCTTGCGGCCATCCTCTTCCCGGTCTTCGCCCAAGCGAAGGAAGCCGCGAAGAAAACCCAAGCCTTGAGCAACACCAAGCAAATGGGTACCGCCTCCGCCATCTACATGGCCGACTACGACGACAACTTCCCCCTCTCCTACTCGATCCGCGCCGCTGGTACGGTTCGCTGGAACACCATCGTCCCGTTCCCCGCTGACGCCATCACGAGCGGCGGTTGGGACACGGTCATCCCGGAAGTCCAAGTCCACTGGTCGACCTCCATGCTCCCGTACATCAAGAACAAGGAAATGTACTCGAGCAACCTCCAGCTGACCCAAACCGTCGCTGGCGACACCTACAAAGGCACCGAAGGCATCTCCGGTATGGCCATGAACGGCCTCCTGAGCACCTATAGCGGCACCGCGATCGAAAACCCGTCCTTGGTTCCGGCCTTCTGGACCGGTATCGGTAGCTGGCAATACAAAGGCCGCGCGTTCTCCAACCCGTCGCTCCGCTGCGACGCAACGACGAACTCGCCGAGCTGCCGCTTCAACCCGGGTGGCGCTGCCCAAACCGGTAGCTCCGTCGCTGCTGGTGGCAACAACTCCGCGTTCTTCACCTTCGGCACCGCATGGCGCACCTGGACCTACGGCAAGGATGAAAAGGGCGGCGGCGTCCTCATCTCCCGCTCCGACACCTCGGCTAAGACCACCCGCGTCGGCACCGTGTTGAGCCCGGCCTTCCACACCTCCGCTGTCACCGACCCGTATGCCTACGTCGTCGCCAACAGCGGTAGCTTCGCCTACTGGACCACCAGCCAAGGCGACTGTTCCAACCCGGGTGCAGACACCGGAACGTACCAGTACATCTGCTACTTCCGCCCCGACCGCACCCGCTAAGGAATTGGCACAGAAAAGCGACATGAAGAAGCTGATCAGCCTCCTCGTTCTCGGAATCGTGGCCTTCTCGGTCATCGGTTGCGCAGCCGGAGAGTCCGCCGATGACCACAAGGCTAACGCCGACATCGGAAAAGGACCCTTGCCAGAAAAGCTGCAACAACCCGACTCGGCCGGCGGCGGCGGCAGCGCCCCCGCACCGGACACCCCGAACACGTCGCCGGACTAGTCAAAACCTGAGACTAAAAGGGAACAAGCCCCCAGTGCCTGCACTGGGGGCTCTCTTTGTCCCAAACATCACCCCAAATAGCGTAGACTCTTAACTGACGCTCATGAGCCAGACTTTCATCCCCAGTACCGAAACCGTGTTCGAAAAAACCGGCGAGAACACGATGATCGTCAACATGGGGCCCCAACACCCATCCACCCACGGTGTGCTCCGCGTCATTTGCGAACTCGAAGGCGAAACCATCATCCGCGCCAAGTGCGTCATCGGCTACCTGCACACCGGTATGGAAAAGGAGGCCGAATACCAGACCTACCACAAATGCGTCGTGATGACCGACCGCATGGATTACCTCAACGCCAATGGCAATAACCTGGCCCATGCGCTGGCCGTTGAAAAACTCATCGGGTGCGAAGTGCCCAAGCGCGGCCAATACCTGCGCGTCATTCTCGCCGAACTCAGCCGGATCGCCAGCCACTGCATCTGGCTCGGCACCGGTGCCCTCGACCTGGGTGCCATGAGCCCGTTTTTCTACATCGTCCAACAGCGCGAACTCATCCTGGACATGTTCGAAATGTTCAGCGGAGTGCGCATGATGCCCAGCTGGATCGTCCCTGGCGGGCTGCGGGGCGACATGCCCGCCGGGTTCGAAGTCAAACTCCGCAAGTTCCTCAAGGAGTTCCACGGCGAACTCAAAGTCGTTGAAGATTTGCTTGTCGAAAACCCGATCTTCAAGGAACGCACCCAGGACGTCGGCATCCTGACCGGCGCCGAAGCCTTGGCCCTCGGCTGCAGCGGACCCATCGCCCGGGGGAGCGGGGTCGCTTTTGACCTCCGCAAAGCCCAGCCCTATTCCAGTTATGAGGATTTCGATTTCGATATTCCCATCGGCCACGTCGGCGATGTCTACGACCGGTTCCTTGTCCGCATCGCGGAAATGAAGGAATCCTGCCGCATCATCCAACAAGCCATCGACGGGTTGCCAGAAGGGCCGGTCAGCACCCTCGACCGCAAAATCGCCCCCCCGCCCAGGCAAGAACTCGACAACAGCATGGAATCGGTCATCCACCACTTCAAGCTCTACACGGAAGGGTTCCATGCGCCAGCCGGCGAAGCCTACGCCGCGGTCGAAGGATCCAAAGGTGAACTCGGGTTTTATGTGGTGGGCGACGGGACCAACCGCCCCTACCGCTGGCACGAAAGGCCGTCGAGCTTTATGAACCTCAAGGCGCTTGAAGTGCTCGCCGTGGGCCGGCTGATCGCCGACGTGATCGCCATCATCGGTTCGATCGACATCGTGCTTGGCGAAATTGACCGGTGATGGTTCAATTTCCTTCCCCAAATCTGGGAAGGGCTAGGGTGGGGTTGTCATGACGATCCGCCCCGCCACTTCGGATGACGCCCGAGGGATCGCCACGGTCAAAATCGCTTCTTGGCGAGAGGGGTACGCGCACATCCTCCCGGCCGAATATCTGGCCGCCCTCGACCTGGAGAAGCAAGAAAGACGATTTTTTGAGGACATCTTGGCTGGCGGCCACTTCCTGGTGGCAGAGGAGCACGGGGCGGTTGCCGCGTTCTCCTTGTGGCAAGAATTCCTGGCGCCAAACGCGGTTCAAACGGATTGGCCCCACAAAACACGGTGGCCAGCCTTTATGTGCATCCTGATTTCTACCGCCAGGGGTTGGGCACCGCCCTACTGCGGGCCTGCGCCAACAAGGCCCTGGAAAGAGGGCACGAAGGCATGATGATCGGCGTGTTCCGCGATAATGTCCGAGCCAAAAACTTCTACCTGAAACTTGGGGCGGAGCTGTTCAAAGCCGGGTGGTTTGCTGTCGATGGCATCAAATATCCGGAAGAAATCCTCATCTTTACTCGTGGGTCTGAAATCTTTTTGCCTTAGGAGTTGATATACTGGTTTTGCTTTGGGGCGGTTAGCCCCGGCAAATGGAAGGAGCACAAACAAATGAACGTCTACAAAATCGGGGCCCTGTCGGGCCTTGCCACCCTTGCTTTGGCGGCCAACGCCTCGGGCAGTTACTCCACCGGATTCGAAGAATTTACTGCCGGAAACATCGACGGCCAAGGAGGCTGGAGCATCAATTCTAATGCCAACCACCAGGGCATCGTCCAATCCGCAGTCAAGTTCAGCGGCGACCAAGCCCTTGAAATCCGAACCCAAGACAACGAAGCCACGCAAAACAGTTTCATGGGGGTCATCGATGGACTCCGCACCCCCTTGATCGACAAATCAGGCGAATCCACTACGATCAACGGGCCCGCGCTCAACAACCAATGGACATGCAGTTTCTGGTTCCGGACGCCCGATGCGGCCATTGCCAACAACACCTCCTCAAACTTCGAAGATCCCTACGGCGGCATTTTGGAACTCAACCCCAGCTTCAGCAACGGGTCCAGTGGAAGCCGATATGCCAACCTTGGCCTGTATGATGCTGCCCTGGACACCCAGAATTATTGGAACGGCGATTTCGGGTATTCGTCGGGCCTGATCCTCGACATCTATTCGATCAGTAGCCCCGGCAATAGCTTCGATTCGATCGCGGCGGCCAACCTGAGCTATGCCACCTGGTACCGCATCGACATGTCGGTGCTGTTCGCCGATGGCGAAAACGGGGATGGAACCAACAACGACATCTTTACCGTCAGCGTTTCGGACGCCTCCAACACCCCGCTGGGAACCGCAGTCGGTTCCACATGGGAGTACGGATTCCGCAACGCGAGTTGGGGTACCGGCGGCCCGATGTCGATCGACAACTTCTCCGTCCGGTCGATGCGAGACACCGGAAATCGCAATCTCGGATACATCGACGACCTGACGATGGAATCCGTCCCCGAGCCGGGAACGATTGCCTTGTTCGCCCTTGGTGCAACGGCCGCACTCAAGCGACGCAAAAAGTAACCGGGCAACTATCCAATTGTGGCCGTCCCGACCCAATCGGGGCGGCCCTTCCCTATACGAATTTCCAGTACACTACGCCAACCGATGAGCGACCTCATCCAACTCGGAGCCGTCAACGAAAGGCCAAAGGCACCCAAGGCCGACGAACTGGAACTCAAGTTCTCACAGACCGCAATTGACCAGTTGGAGGCCCTCAAATCCCACTATCCCGAGGTCAAGGCGTGCATCTTGCCCGGGTTGTGGATTGCGCAACGGGAGTACGGCGGTTTCCTTTCCGCCAATGCGATCGCCGAAGTGGCCCACAGGCTCAACCGGAGCTATGCCGAAGTGGAAGGGGTCGCCACGTTTTACAGCATGTACAACACCGCCCACGCTGTGGGCAAACACATGATCGAGGTCTGCACCTGCCTGACCTGCCACATGTGCGGCGCCTACCGGATTGGGGACTACCTCAAAGAAAAGCTCGGCATCGGATACGGCGAAACAACGGCCGATGGGCTTTTCACCTTGCATGAAGTCGAATGTCTGAACGCCTGCGATCGGGCGCCCCTACTGCAAGTTGGAGACCAATACCATGGCCCCGTCGACAAGACTTATGTTGATAAGCTGATCGAAGACCTCAAATCTCAGGAGCCGACCGTCACCCAACTGGCCGATTCCATCGTCAAAGTGCACTTGCGTGATGGGAAGCTGTAAGATCCATCCCCGCTCTTAAGCACGTGGCCCCTTGCCAACGAAATTCTGATTTGAATTCCGTGCAATATCGGCAAGCGGCAAATGCCTTTTGTTGAAGCTTGCTTCGGCAAATTTGATTTTGCCTCTGGCAAAGCCGGCAAGTTTGCTGTAAAGTAGATCATTCCTGGGTGGTCTTCTGTGTAGGGTGGCTTCCCTTGAATGGGGATCGTTTAATGAAACGCCATGCCTTTACACTGATCGAGCTGCTGGTGGTCATCGCCATCATCGCAATCCTTGCCGCTATCCTGTTCCCTGTCTTTGCCCAAGCCAAAAGCGCGGCCAAAAAGACCTCGTCGCTCTCCAACGTGAAGCAACTCAACACGGGAACCCAGATCTACCTTTCCGACTACGACGACACCTTCCCGCTGGCCTACGGCAAGGTCCCCGGTGGGGGATGGGCGTGGAATGCTTGGTTGGAAGTGCCCCAAAACTGGTCTACTTACAGCGCGAGCTTGACGGCCTACTCGAGCGGCTCGTGGCACAACGAGATCGACCCGTATGTCAAAAACCGCCAGATCGCCGAGTCCCCGGACGGCATTAAACTGAACATCGCGTTCTACTCAACACTTTTGCCCGGCAAAGTCAAAGAGCCCGGCATCACCGGCTACGGCTATAACGGGATGCTCCACGGATACAACGCCACCGCGGTCACCAGTCCGGTCACGACCCCGCTGGCCACCCAAGTTGGCGGTAAAGACAACGTCGTCGGGTTTGACACCGGCCCGTTCCCTGCCCTGTATTGCGGGGTCACCAGCGACCCATCCTGCCAATACCGGCCGACGGCCTCCGGTTGCAGCGGTTATGGCAACGGGACATACAGCTATTGGTTCGGCCCCTACAACACGCAGTGGATGTACGGCAACACCCAAACGTGGAGCTATGTCGATGGCCATGCCAAAGCGGTCAAACTCGGCATGAACTATGGCCCGGGCACCCGCACCGATTACCGCAACGACCCGTTTGCTAACTACCTGAAGGCAGACGGCCGGGCCAACTACCTCTACAGTTGGTATGACGAATACTACTGCCACGCCCTGATGTTCCGGCCCGACTGGGATGGCCAAACCATCACCGGAACCCCATATGCGGCCTACTAACATGAAGCAAGCGCTGGCCGTGCTCCTGTTGGCCGCCTCGCTCGGTGCCGCCCTCTGCGGATGCGCCCAGGCGGAAGAAGCCCCGCAAAACAAGTCGGCCGATGTGGCTAAAGACATCCCCGCAGACCAGCCGTTGCCCCCGGGGGCGGCGGAACGCACAGCGGCCAAACAGGCCGAAACCGGTGTCGACCCGAACGATCCAAGTTCACGCGGAAGGCGATAAAAAATAACGGGGCTGCGGGTTCTTCCCGCAGCCCCGTTTGCCGGCTATCTGCTTTCGGTGCGCGCGCCCGCTGATTCCGAACCGCCGGCCTCGGCCTTGGTGCGGCCCTCCCGCCCCGGGACTTGGTCAGCCTGCTTGTACGTCCCTTCCGCCGGTGGTTTGTAGTCGCCTTCTGGTTCAGATGGGGCGCATCCACCCATCAATGCGAGGGCGATCAGCCCCAATAGTGCCGTTGATACCCGCATCAGAAGAACACCGGAGTCCCAAAATTCTGGAAGTCAAAGTCCGGCATGAACAGCAATGTGTGGCAGAAATTGGTGTCTTGCCACTCGTTCCACCGCGCGACCCCGTTGGCGTTGTAGGCCGCCCAGAAATCATTTCGGAAATCGCTGGCCGTCGTCGGTCCACCAGCCACCCGGGTGAATTTGGCGTGGCTATCGGCATAGGTTGCGTTCATCCCCTGACCAAACATCCACATGGAAGCCCCATTCGGGTTACTGAGTTCGCTCCACTCGCCGTTGCGGGCCGCCCCATTGCAACTCGGCGAGCTCGGCACGTATTGGCAAGGGCCGGGAAGCCTGCAATTGAGGCGGGAGCCCGGACGTGTCAAACCCTTGAAATTCCGATTGCCATACGGGTTGGTGATGACCCGCAGCTTCGCAACATCCGTAACCGCCGTCGATGAATATTGCGTCAACAGGGTGTTGAAGGAGTAGCCGACATCCGAAGTTGGCCTGACCGCGGTGCCATAGATGTTGCCAAACGGGCTGAATTGGCTGGATCCCGGTGAGGCCAAGATCTGGTCATTTTTGATGTAGGGCCGGACGTTGTTTGGCCAGGCCGCCCCCATTGCAGCGAAATAGGCCGCATTGCCAGAACCGTCCCAGTCTTGGGGAGTGTCGACATAGCTCAACCACTGGAACTGGCCGCTGATGTACGGGTAAGCCAGGGGGAACAGGTCGTCGTAATCGCTCAAATAGATTTGGATGGCCGTCCCCATGTTTTTTTGATTGCTCAAGTCTTGAGTCTTCTTGGCCGCAACCTTCGCCTGCGCAAAGACAGGGAAGAGGATTGCCGCGAGGATCGCGATAATGGCGATCACAACGAGCAGCTCGATCAATGTAAAGGCTTTTTTCATAAGTGCTCCCAACCAGATTTCCATCCGGCTGAACTCAAGAAGCCCGGCGGGCCCATTCGGCCAGCCAGGCTGTCTCCACGCTTCTGTACCATGCCGGCAGGATCCCGGGTTCCCGGATTTGTCCGGATACCCCGCCGAACCGACGTGCCGTATCCCGCGTTTCCAGCCGAGTAGAATGGGATCAACGCGATGGCCGAATACAAGCTGCTGTTCGAACACACCGATGACCCCCAGTTCAAGACCCTGAAGGGGTACCTCGCCAAAGGCGGATACAAAGGGCTGGCAAAAGCCTTGAAAATGGAGCGGCAAGCCATCATCGATGAGATCAAGACTAGCGGGCTCCGGGGACGCGGTGGGGCCGGGTTTCCCACCTGGATCAAATGGAACGGCATCGCTAAAGAAAAAACCGCCGCCCACCACTTTGTGCTCTGCAACGCCGACGAAGGCGAACCCGGCACATTCAAAGACAAGCAGATCATGGAGACCATCCCCTTCACGTTGATCGAAGGGATGACCATTGCGGCATTTGCCACCCAAGCCGATGCCGGATACATCTACATCCGCGGGGAATTCGTCGATTCCGCCAAAGCCTTGCGCAACGCCATTGACGAAGCCTATGCCAACGGGTACCTCGGCAAAAACATCCAAGGCAGCGGGTTCGATTTCGACCTCTACATCCACTTAGGTGCTGGCTCTTATGAATGCGGTGAAGAGTCTGCCCTCATGAGCTCGCTGATGGGAGAACGCGGGATGCCCCGGCTCAAGTTCCCCCATGCCCCGTTGCCAACCGTGGCCGGATTGTGGGATTACCCGACCGTCATCAACAACGTCGAAAGCTACGCCTGCGCCCCTTATATCATTGACCGGGGCGGGGAGTGGTACGCGACTCTGGGGGCATCCACCAAAAATTCCCGGGGAACCAAGCTCTTCTCAGTCAGCGGCCACGTCAACAAGCCAGGCAACTACGAAATCGAATTCGGCACGACCCTCATGGAGTTGCTGGAAATGTCCGGCGGAATGAAAGGAGGCAAACTCAAAGCCTGCGTCCCCGGAGGTTCGTCAGTCCCCATCATCAATGCGGAGGCCGTCGGCCAAGCAATCATCGGTTACGAAGAAATGGCCGAGGTCAAATCCATGGTCGGTTCGGGGGCTTGTATGTTCCTCAATGAACACACCTGTATCGTCAGCTTCATCTGGAGGACGGCACTGTTTTATGCCAACGAATCTTGTGGCAAATGCACCCCATGCCGCGAAGGAACCAAGTGGATGGAACAGATCCTGCGGAGAATTGTGATGGGCAACGGCCAACCGGGAGACATGGATCTGTTGATGCAGATCACCGAGCAGATCGACGGTCGGTCGTTCTGCGGGCTTGGCGATGCCGCGGCATGGCCAGTGGCCGCCGCCTTGCGCGTTTTCCCGGAAGAGTTTGAGTACTACATTCGGCACGGCAAGTCCATGGTGGATTCGCCGGAGGCATTTGCTCTCGCCCCGGCCTGGCAGCAACCGGTCTTGGCCTAGGCTCAACCAGCAAACCGGATTCGCGCCGGTTCCGTTCCGGGCAAAACCTGGCACGCCCATTGGTCGCCGAGCTTTGTGGTTTGAATCCCCTCGTCCATTTCCACGACGGATCCGGCGATCGCCACCCGTTCCGGCAACGTGCCACGACGGAACCAAACTTCGTTCCCTGCTCGGCGGACGATCTCTGCCGTGGACCAGATGATTCGGCCCCGGCCGATCACGGCATTTGATGGCAAGAGCTTAGCGGTGCGGCCGGCCAAGTGAACCGCCCCCATCTCTGGCTGGATCAGATCCCCCTGGAGTCGGATTTCCTTGGAATGGTCGTCGAGGTTGACCAGGCTGACCAAATCCCCTAGGTCCGAACGGAAACGCCCCAACATCAACCCGCCCGAATGGTCATCGTGGCTAACCGCAGGTTTGACGCCATGCCAGGCAAAGAATTTCTGCCAAAAATCCAGGTGCTGGGGCGGTTGCACGGTCAGCAACGTCACAGTTCCTTCCCCAACCCGGATTCTTGCGCCCAGCAGATCCGGCGACTGGGCCATGCGGAAAATCGGTTCGGCATCGGCGCATCGGAACGGGAACCCCTCGTAAAAACGGGACTCCGCCATCTCCGCAGCCGGGCCAAACCCCCGCATGCTTGGGAAATAGCCAACCGAACCCCGGGCTGTCTCCCCGAGCGTGACCCCGAGCCGGCCCGCAATCGGGAGCCCGGAGTTGCCAAGCAAATCCAATTGCGGAATCGCCCCGAACAAGATCGCCTTCCCCCCGCCTTCAGCAAATGCAATGATCCTCTCAGCGACCCTGCGGTTCATGTGGGGTGACGTTGCCACAACCAATACCTGCTGCTCGATCCGGGCGTCCGATTCCAGGTTGACGGCGGGAAACCCCAATCCACATTGCCACATCGCCCGGATGATCCGGTCTTGCCAACCCCGCGCCGATTCCAAACTTGATGCTAACTCCCGCATTGGCCCCGGCGGCTTCAGGTCAGTTTGGTAGGCACTTGGCATGAACCCAATGGCGATGTCATCCCATTCTTCCTTTCCGGTGGCCAAAATCGCGGCGTTCGCGGCAAGCACCCCGTTCGTATCCTTCAAATTGAAGTAGACAGGGTCGAGTTGTCCTTCTGGTCCGATTGGGGCGGCAAATCCATGCCGGCCACCGGTGGTGCCCAGCCGGCCGTTGCCATCGTTGGGAGGGTTATCCAGCCGGGGGTTATGCCCTCCGGCGATCAGATAGTGGTTGAGCAGACGGTTGCCCTGAATAACGCTTACCCTGGCTTTGAAGTCTGTTGCTTTGCCGGAGTAGCGGTTGCCGCCGGTTTCGCCGTAATCCCCCGTTCCCGCCTCAAACTCCACGCTGCTCAAAGGTTGGTTTGGCAAATTTGTGTAAGCCATGAATGCATTCAACATATATAAATCCCCGGCATTCTCGCGAGTGATATCGCCCAGGTAATGATCGCTCGACCCCCAAAATTGTCCCTCTTGCGCATAACTTTCATAAACTTGAGCGATCCCGATAGGAAAGGTGGTGGCCCGGCCGCCCCCGCTGCCATGGATGTTCACCAGGAAGGGAACTCCCTGCACGCCGCCCTGCTCGGCGAATCGACGCAATGCCGCGACATACCGCGCAAACTCGCCACGGATGAACTGGTGGTAATCGTTCCAAAATCGGAGGGCGGACGGTTGGTTGGGCTCACGGAGCATCTTCGCCCGCATCTCGGGGTCGCCGAGGTCGAACGGGTAATCGTCCGAACGCCCCTGCGACTGGACGAACCGCGCGAATTCGCAGAGGGTGTCGTCGCTCAAGTCGGGGTCTTCGCTCCAACACTGCAGCATGCCGATCTCGTTATCCAGTTGGACGGCGATGACATTCCCCCCGGTGGGTTCCAACCGCTTTGCCAAAACCGGCATCACCGCGCCATACCACCGTTCGACCCGCTGCAAAAAGGCGGCGTCGTTGTACCGCACCACCCGGCTCTTGGCGGCAGACCCATTCCAATTCACCGTCACGGCATCGGGGCATTCCTCAAACACCCAGTAAGGCAAGCCCTCGTTTTTCACCTCGGCCATCACATAGGGGCCGGGCCGGGCGATAAACCAGAGCCCCATTTGCCGGCAGAGGTCGATGAACAAACCCAAATCGCGCTCGGGCCGGGTCCGCCCGTCCACATCGGCTTCCCCGCTCCGCTCCTCGTGCCACAGCCAGGGGATGTAGCTGGCAATGCAGTTGCACCCAGCTTCTTTAGCTTTGCGGATCCGGTCTTCCCATTCGGCCTTTTGAAGCCGAAAGTAGTGCACCTCGCCTGAAAGAATCAATGACGGTTTGCCATCGACAATGAACTGTCGGTTGAGCAGTTGGGCCATTGCCACGGATTCTACAATGCGGTGCAACTCTGAAAACTCAGTGGCGCCATGCCACGCACAAAGCCAGTCGAATGCCGACGCCAGCCATCGCCATCATCTCCAAAAGTTGGGCATCAGCCAATGGAATAGGGTATTGGCTGCATTCGAGGGGCAGGCTTACATTTCAGAAAAGCAACTTGAGAGCGAGCGATCTCAATTTTAACCCTGAAGTGAGACCATCACGCCTTGATATCGCGACACTTTTACGCTTCGAACTTATGATAGGGCGTCCTCACTGATTTAGGACATTGAAAGGAGCGAAAACTTATGAAACACTTCCTTGCCTTCGCAGCCATAGTGCTTGCTTCGGCGGTCCACGCCGACTTCGTTTACAACAACTTCACAGCCCCCACCGACCTCCAGCTCAACGGGAGCGCCATTCTCAGCGGCCCTGTCCTCCGCCTAACCGTGGCCGATGTCAGCGGACAAGCCGGAACCGCCTGGCACACCAATGCTCAAGATTTGTCCAACGGGTTTGCCGTCGCGGCGGTCTTTAATGGCAACGGCACCTCCGATCTCGGCCAATGGGGGCCGAACAACGGTGCCGACGGGGTCGCCTTTGCCTTCCAAGGCGATGGGGTCAACGCCCTCGGCGACGGCGGAGGAGATAACGGCATCGGCGGCGTGCCCAACATGGTAGCCCTCTCATTCCGCACCTTTTGGGACGATATCCACCTCATCACAACCGATTCCAACGGCATGATCGTCGATGACATGTCAGTTGGCTTTGCCTTTAACGACAACACCGACTACGCCCTGAGCGCCACCTACAACGCTGCGACCTCCGACTGGAACGTTTTTGTCGATAACAACTTCGTCGCCAACTTCAACCTTAATGCCTCCGGCATCTTGAATGCCCCCGTCTATGCGGGCTTGGCATCCGGCACCGGGGGTGCCGACAACAACAACGATATCAAAGCATGGGCCGTCTTCGCCAAGCCAGTCCCCGAGCCCGGTTCAATAGCGGCCGTAGCAGCTTTTGCGCTGGCGGCGTTCAAACGAAAAAAGCAGTAGCATCCCGATAGTGCCTCGGTTGCCGTGCCCGAACTGAACTCGAAAACGGCCGGCAACCGAAAGCTAAAGCCCCTGGTGATGTCACAAGATTCGGCTACAATCTATCTCCGGCCGGCCGTAGCTCAGTGGATAGAGCGCTTCCCTCCGGAGGAAGAAGTCGGAGGTTCGAATCCTCTCGGCCGGGCCAAAGTTTTAATAGCCGCCAGGCGGCACCGCCCCTGGCTCTTGCCAGGGCGATTTTTGCAGGCAGTCGATCGGCCCGGTTCGGTTCACCACATCCACAAACGGACGCCAATTCGCCTGCATGGAGATTTTCAAGCCGTTCCCGGCAAAGACATGGTGGAACTGGTGGCCGATCATCCCGATCGTCATCCGCTGGTCGCTGGCCCGCGTGCCCGCAAGGTTCCGCTCGACAAGGCCGTTGCGGCACTGTTCAAAACCGATCGCGTAATCATCCGTGGTGCCGGTCACAAAATTTTCCGAAACATTGAACCCAGCGGTGTAATAAAACGAAACACCCGCCACCCGGCAATCGGTGAACCGGTTGCCCAAAACCTGAAGGTTCCGCAAGTCCTCGGCCGGATTGTAAGTGTAGAGGTAGTACGTCTTGCCCTTTTGCCACACATCGGGGGAAACCAGCGTCACGTCGTTCCCCATTTCCGCTGTGCACCGGACGCTCCGCATCCCAGTTGCATACCAAGCGTTTTGTGTTAGGGGCAAATAATCTAACTTGTACGGAACGCGGCCATATTGTGTCTTCTCACCGGTTTGCAGGCGGAATACCACCGAATTCGTCCCGTTCCCGACCACCGTCAACGGCTTGTTGTGGCTTTCCAGCCCCCCGTTGATGTTGACCCCTCCCACAAACTGGTCACCGTCTTTCCACCAGCTGTCGATCCCCCGCGCGCGTGCCTTGTCTTTGAACGTCCACGGGTGCCCCGGCATCGCCTCGATCCCGATCCTGAATCCGGTCAAAGAGCAGTTCTTGACAGTGACGTTGCTGCTGCCGATAATCCAGATCCCGACCCCTTGGCCAGCCTCCAGACCCCGGCTGCCCCCCGGGAGTTCGAGATCGCACCCTTCGATCCTGGCCGCCGAAACCCGTGAGAGCCGGATGCCCCTCGCCTTCACGTTCTGCAGGGTGAACGTCGCAGAACCGAGCCATATCTCGCCGTCAACGGTGAAATTGGAAAGGAGACCGCTCTTGCCCTCGATTCGCAAGGGTTTCCCTCCCGTGCGGTAAGACTTCCCGCCGCCATCAAAGACGCCGGTTTGGGCAACCGCCCGGGAAATCTCTGCTGCCGAGCCGATCTCGGCAGATTCCCCGTTCCATGCAAACAGGAAAGCGGCGAGAATCGAGATTGCCATCACTCCCATAGACGCACAATCCGGGCCGGGGAAAACGTCCCGGCATGTTTTGACCGATCGGTCAAACTATTGACCGTGCGGTCAACACGGACAAAGCCCGCTCTCGACCCGGCCGCCACCCGGTTGGCTATCCTCAATTCGGCAACCAAGCTCTTTGCCGAATCCGGGTTTGCCGCAACCTCGCTCAACCGCATCGCCCAGGCGGCCGGAGTCCCAAAATCGTTGGTGCTCTACCATTTCGAATCAAAGGAGGGGCTTTGGAATGGCGTTTTCCAGGCCAAAGGTCAGTTGATCCACCAGGTTGCCCAGGCCATCATCGACGGCGACCCCTCCGTCACCATCCTCGATCTCGTCAGGGCCAAGTTCCACACCCTCCAGCAAAACCCCGACCTTGTGCGGCTCATGGGCTGGATGTCGCTCGAAAACCGGGAGCCAAACCCCGAAATTGCCAAACGGGCCAAAAAGGTGCGGGAGGTCATCCGCTCGCAACCCGAGCGGTTCCAATCGCCACCCGGCTTGGAGCCTGACAAGTACGTCGTCATCCTCATGACCGCCGTGGACGGATTTTTCCGCTTCCGCAACGTTTATGAGCGCATCATGGCCTGCCCGATGACCTCAACAGAGAGTGAAGAAGAATTCCTGGCCAACCTCCTTGCCCTATCGGGCCCGACCACCCAAAACCCAGCCTATGGCCTTTAATCCCAAACGCCTTATCCCCCTTGTCGTCATTGCCGCCCTCGCCGGGGGCGGGATCTGGCTGGACCGGGTTCGGTCGGCCAACCACGCCAGCCTCTCTGGAGTCTGGGAAGCCCAGCCTGCCACCCTCAGCTCCCGGGTCGGAGGACGGGTCAAGGCATGGCTCGTTGAAGAAGGGCAGTTCGTTAAAGCAGGGACGCCGATTGCCGTCATCGACGCCGGGCCAGACCAAGCCCAAGCCGATGCCGCCGAAGCCCAAGCCGATTCCTCGCGGGCCCAAGCGTCGTTGACCGAAGCCGGGCCGAGGCCCGAGGAAATCACGCGACAAACAGCCGTGGTCGCCGAGGCCTAGGCGGTTCTGAACTCCTTGGAGCGCGGCCCCCGGAAGGAAGAAATCGCCGCCGCCCGAGAGGCCCGCAACCGGGCCGCCGCCCGGCTACAAGAACTCCGGAACGGCCCCCGAGCCCAGGATTTGGAAGCCGCCCGGGCCGCCATGCTCCGGGCCCAGGCCGTTTACGAAGCGGCTCAAAGGGGTCCCACTGCCGAGCAACGGAACCAAGCCCAAGCCGCCTATGATGCGGCAAAGAACCAAGCCGACCAAGCCCAACGCGATGCCGACCGATCCCAGGCACTCTACGACAAGGGAGTCATCTCGGGAGCCCAGAACGAAGCCGACCACACCCGGGCAAGAACGGCCGCACTCCAGGCGGAGCAAGCCCGCCAAGCCTTGGATAACCTCCGAACCCCGCCCGAGGAGCTGGCCCAATCCCGACTGGGTTTTGAACAAGCCAAGGCACAATATGAATCCTTGGCGGCCGGCACCAGACCAGAGCAGATCCGTCAGGCCCAAGCCGACCTTGGGACTGCCGAAGCTAATCTCCAACTCCTCCAATCAGGATCGCGGCCCGAAGACATTGCGGCCGCCCGCGCCCGGCTGCGACAAGCCCAAGCCATCCTCGCCAGCCTCAAAAACGGATCGCGACCCCAGGAGGTTGCCGCGGCCAAGGCAGCCGCCCATGCCACGGAACTCAACGCCAAGGCCTCGGCCGAAAAGATCGAGGACCGGACGGTCGTCGCCCCCAGGGACGGCGTTGTCGACCGGCACCTGGTTGCCGAAGGGGAGTTGGTCGCGGCTGGAACTCCCGTCGTTCGGTTCAGCGACCCCTCAGATATCTGGCTCAGAGTTTATGTTCCAGAAAACAAACTTGCCGATATCCAAATCGGCACCCCGGCCATCCTGACCATCGACGGTATTGAGGGAGATGTACGGGCCGAAGTCGAATCCATTGCAACGCAAGGGGAATTCACACCAGCCAATTTGCAATCAGCCGAGGAGCGCGGGAAGCAGGTTTTTGCCATCCGGCTGCGGTTGGCAAAGCCCGACCCTCGGGTTAAAGCCGGCATGGCCGCCACCGTCCGGGAGTTCCGTGCCAAGTAGCGATAGTGCCATCAGGACTGAAGGTCTGACCAAGCAGTTCGGCACGTTCACGGCGGTGGATCAATTGAACATCGAGGTTAAAAAGGGGAGCATTTTCGGATTCCTGGGCCCCAACGGGTCGGGAAAATCCACCTGCATCCGCATGCTGGCCGGACTCCTCTCCCCCACAAGGGGAACCGCAGTCGTCAATGGTTTCGACGTCAACCAGGAGCCGGAAAAGATCAAGGAGACCATCGGCTACATGTCGCAGGCCTTTTCCCTTTACAAGGATCTGACCGTTGACGAGAACCTCGAGTTTTTCGGAGGGGTCTACGGGCTCCGGGGCCAACGGCTGAAAGAGCGGAAGGCCGCCGTCACCGAACTCACCCAGATCGGCCCCTACACCGACCGCCGGGCCGGCCAACTTTCGGGCGGGTGGAAGCAACGCCTTGCGCTCGCTGCCGCCCTGATCCACGAACCCCAGCTCATTTTCCTCGACGAACCCACTGCGGGCATCGACCCCGTCGCGCGGCGAGACCTTTGGGATCTGCTCTTTGACCTCGCCGGCCAAGGCAAAACTCTGTTTGTCACAACGCACTACATGGATGAGGCGGAACGGTGCGACGACATCGCGTACATCTATCTTTCAAAACTGATGGTGAGAGGTTCGCCGCCAGAACTTAAACAAATTCCCGAAGTTTCCCCCGCCGGGACGAGACGGGTCGCCCTCGCCGTGCCCACCCCCGCCGTCGGGCTCGCGGCCATCCGGAATCAAAAGTTCGCTTTGGACGCCACCTTGGTCGAGTCCGAAATCCACCTCTTGGTACCGGAATCGGTCAGCGACCAAGACATCGTCGCCGTCGCGGAAAAGGCCGGAATCGGGCCGGTCAATACCCGTCCGATCGAACCTTCGTTGGAAGACGTCTTCGTTACCTTGACCCGGAACTACGAACGAGCGCAAAAATGAACACATTCCGCGGATTCCTCCCCGTTGCCCTCAAGGAGTTCAAGCACCTCATCCGCGACCGGGGCAGCCTCATCCTCGCCGTCGTTTTGCCCATTTTTCAGGTCTGCATGTATGGGTATGCCATCGACCTCAATGTCCGGCACATCAGCACCGTTTTGGTCGATTACGACCGGACGGCCGAATCGAGGGAATACGTCGACAAGCTCCACGCCACCCAATACCTGGATTTCAACTACCGGGCCGACAACAAAGAACAGGCGATTTCGATGCTCAAAGCGAACACCGCCCGGGTTGCCGTCATCATCCCGCCCGACTTTGCGCGGAAAGTCGCCGCCCATGAAAGCGCCCAGGTCGGCGTGCTGCTCGACGGTTCGGATTCCCAAGTTTCCGGCCCTGCCCGGACGGCTTTCCAGGTGGGCGGAGCGGCCCAACCCCTTGTCGAGGCCCGCACAAACGTGCTGTTCAACCCGACATCCAAGACCTCGGTGTTCATGATCCCCGGCATCATCGGGCTCATCCTGCAACTCGTGCTCACATCGCTGACTTCGGGCAGCATCGTCCGCGAGCGGGAACAGGGCTCGTTTGAACAGCTCATGGTCTCCCCCATCGGCAAAATGGGGTTGGTGCTGGGCAAGGTCGCTCCGTTCTTTCTTCTCTCCATCGTCGAGATGTTTTTGATCATGGGATTGGGTTGGCTCTTGTTCGATATGCGCGTGGCGGGCAACTTTGCCCTGCTCGTCCTAATGACGATCCCGTTCATCGTCGCTTCCTTGAGCCTGGGGCTCTTTATCTCTGCCGTAGCCCAAACCCAAGCCCAAGCTTTGCAACTCAGCACGTTCACCCTCATTCCCAATTTTCTGCTTTCGGGGTTTGTGTTCCCCCGCGACACCCTCCCCGGGTTCTTCAGCATCGTCAGCAACTTCTTGCCCCTCACCCACGAGTTGGTGATCCTCCGCGGTGTGATCGTCCGGGGGGCCGGGTTTGGCGAGGTGTGGCCTTCTGTTTTGGCCACGACACTTTTGGCGGCCGGCCTGTTAACCCTGGCGACTTCGCGTTTCAGCAAGCACGTGGCGTAAGCCGCAAGCCACAATTAAGGAGTGACGCGCAACCGCCTCGAAGCCTTTTCAGACGGGGTCTTGGCCATCCTCATCACCATCATGGTGCTCGAGATGAAAGTCCCCCACGAAGCAACATGGGCGGCCCTCTCCCCGGTGTTGCCCACCTTCCTCTCGTACACCTTGAGCTTTGCCTACCTGGCCATCTATTGGAACAACCACCACCACATGATGCATGCCGTCAAACAGGTCGATGGCAGGATCATGTGGGCCAACATGAGGTTGCTGTTTTGGCTCTCTCTGGTGCCGTTCACAACCGGGTGGCTTGGTGAAAACGGATTCGCCAAAGTCCCTTCGGCCCTTTATGGCTTCAACCTCCTGCTCTCGGCCCTAGCCTATTTCAAGCTCCAAAACACCATCATCCGCTCACAAGGGGCAGATTCTGAACTGAAGCGGGCGGTCGGCAACGATTGGAAGGGAAAAGCGTCCCTGACCCTCTACGTCTTGGGGATCGCGATCGGGTTCTACAACCAATGGTTGGCAATGGCGGTCTATGTCGCTGTGGCGATCATTTGGTTTGTCCACGACCAACGCATCGAAAAATGGCTGGCCCAGCAAGGCGGCCACACCCCGGGTACCGAGTAACCTGGCCCAGCCGATGTCCCCCATCCTCCCGGGAGAAATCCAACTTTCAGAAGAACAGCTTTCCGCCTACCGCCAAATCGAAGGGTCGCTCGTCGGTGGGAGGCTGGTCTTTGTCACAGGGCGGGCGGGAACCGGCAAATCCACCCTGCTCCGGCACCTCCGGGCCAACCTCCAGCTCAAGGGCGTCACCCTAGCCCCGACCGGCATCGCTGCCCTCAATGCCGGCGGCCAAACCATCCACAGCTTCTTCAACTTTCCCCTGGGGCCCATGGATCCGGAAACGGCCGAGATTCCTGTGTTCCGGGGCGGCCAACCCAAAAGCCGTCTCATCAACAGCCTCCAAATGGTCTTTTTGGACGAGGTGAGCATGGTGCGCGCCGACCTGATGGACGCCATCCACCTCTCCTTGATGCGGAACCGGAAATCGGGATACGCGTTCGGCGGCGTGCCGATCGTGGCCTTTGGAGACATCTGGCAACTGGAACCGGTGGTCGGGGGACCGGCCGAACAAGAATTCCTGGCCCACCATTTCAACAGCCCGTTCTTCTTTGATTCCAGGGTAGTCAAAGATGTCGGAATCGACGTCATCGAACTCAAAACAGTCCATCGGCAAGCCAACGACCCGGATTTCCTCTACATCCTTGACCAAATCCGGTCTGGCGACCCGCAAGAAGTCCATCTAATCAACGAGAGGGTCGGCGAACCTGCCGAAGGAGCAACCTTGACCCTCACCGTTACCAATGCCCGCGCCAACCTAATCAACAACCGGCACCTGATGGAACTGCCCTACCCCGAGAGGCACTATCCCGCCAAGGTCGAGGGCAACTTTGGGCGTGAACTCCCAGCCGATGAAAACTTGCGGCTGAAACCTGGGGCCCGGGTGATGTTCGTCAAAAATGGCAAAGAGTGGGTCAACGGATCATTGGGAACCGTGGTCGGGACCGACGAATTTTCCGCCCAAGTCCAACTCGATGAAGGAGGGGCCGTCGTAGAAGTCAATCCTGAGGTTTGGGAGAAGAGCCGCTACGGCTGGGATCGGCTCCGGAACCAAATCGTGACCGAACCCATCGGCAGTTTCACTCAGCTCCCTCTCAAACTGGCGTGGGCGGTGACGATCCACAAATCACAGGGGCTCACGTTCGACCGGATCCATATCGACCTGGACAGGCCCGCATTCAGCCACGGCCAAGTGTATGTTGCACTGTCCCGGTGCCGCACCTTGGCCGGGCTTTCCCTCACCAGGCCGGTTAACGAACGCGACCTCATCGTCAATCCGCACGCCTTGGATTTTGCCCAGAGAGCCGGCCTACTCTCCTAATAGGTCTAAAGACCTATCTTGAATTCCTAAGGTCCTAGCCCAGACCTGCGGTGAACCTGGATTTTCTGTTCCCTATTCTAAAAAATCCTTGGATTCCGGCTGTTCCTTGGCATATACTCACTTCAACTCCACGAACCTTTCATGGAGGAAGGAAGAACTTATGAAGCGTGCCTTTACATTGATTGAACTGCTGGTGGTCATTGCCATCATCGCAATCCTGGCCGCCATCTTGTTCCCCGTTTTCGCTCAAGCCAAAGTGGCTGCAAAGAAAGCGAAGAGCTTGGCTGAAATCAAGCAAATGGGGACGGCGACCGTCATCTACCTCAGCGACTACGACGACCTGTTCCCGCAAGGTTACGGCTACTATGCTGGCTGCGCAACCGGTTGGTGCTTGAACTACTACCACGACGTTCCGGGCGACCTCCGCTCCACCAACGCCGCTTGGCTGTCGTTCATGAACGCCACCCCGGTCAACGCCACCAACCCGTACCGCAAGAACTACCAAATGACGGCTATCGACGGTCAAATCCGCAACGTCTACACCGGTACGTTCTTGAAGGAACCGGCAACCGTCGGCTACACCTACAACGGCCTCCTCGCCGGCTACAGCAACACGGCCATCAACCGCGTGAGCAACACGCCGATGTGGCACAGCTACTGGGGCAACCTGAACTTCAAGGGTGCCACCATCACCAGCCCGGCCCTCTACTGCGCCACCGCCACCAACCTGACGTGTAACTACGTGCCGGCCACGCCGACCTGTAGCAGCGCCAACGGCCAATGGACCGTCGTCATCATCTTCGGTGGTGCCAACGGCCAAAGCCAATTCGGTTCGCACCACGTCTTTGGCAACGGTGAAAACTACGTCTACGCTGACAGCTCCGCCAAGTTCAAACGGCTCGGCATGACGCTGAACGGCGCATCTGACTTCCGCAACGACCCGTGGACCCGCTACGACAGCGCGGCCCGCCCGGGTGGCGGCTGGTACGACCAGTACTACTGCCACATCTACTCCTTCACCCCGGACTGGGACGGCACCGTCCCGACCGCTCCGTTCGAAGAGGTGTGGTACTAACGTGAGGAACGTCTGGCTGGTCGGAATCGCAACGATCTTCGCCTGCTCGGCTTTCCTCGCTGGGTGCGGTTCCTCGGAACCCGCTCCGACTGAAGGCGATGCCGCTGTGACCAAAGATATGCCCAAGGGTGAAGCCCCTGCGGCCGCTGGTCAACGCGACGCTGCCGGAACCAAGGCAAGCTCTGAGCCGATGACGCTCGAGCCTCCGCCATCAGACGGCAAGTAACTGCTTGGCGTGAGCTAAGCTGAAAGGGCCGGACGGACTTCCGTCCGGCCCTTTTCTCTTTTTAAGCCAACCGGCCATATAATGAAATCCATGAAACTCCCCTTCTTCCTCCTCGCCGGGGTGGTCTTTGCCGGATTCGCCCTTGCCGCTTGCAATTCGGAGCCCCAACCCACGCAAGGCGACGCCGAAATCGTCAAGAAGACACCAAAAAATACCAACCCTGCCTCCATGGAACGCCGCAAGGCGGCCGGCGCAACTGCCAAAGATATGGCGATCAAGTAACCCGCGTGCCGATTCCCCATCCCATCCGGACGTAGGAACGTTTCGCCAATGGCCTTCCGCGATGCGATCCAGTCCCTGTTCGAAAACATCCGCGGATCGTTACTCAGCACAGTCGGGGTTGCCGTCGCCTCCATTGCCATTCTGCTCCTTGTCAGCATCGGCCTTGGCGTGCAAAAGGACATCACGGGTCAAATCGATGGGCTGGGGGCCGACCTGCTCATCGTGGTGCCAGGGCGGATAGACCTCGGTTCGTTCAACCCCAATATCGGCGGCAAATCGTTCCTCACCCCCCAATCAGCCGACGAAATCGCCCGCTTGGATGGCGTCAAGCACGTGGCCCAACTCAGCTTTGCCGGCGGAGGAATCCAAGCGGAAAAGCTGGAAGCCTATCCAGTCATCATCGCCGCAACCCCGGAATGGCTGGGGATGCAACCCGGCAAACTCAAAGAAGGACGGTACTTCACTCCGCAAGAAGCCAAGGGCCGGTTCTGCGTGATCGGTTCGATCGCCGCCGATGAGCTTTTTCCCAATTCGTCGGCGGTCGGCAAAAACGTCACCGTCAACGGAGAGCCCTACCGAGTGGTCGGCGTCATCCAAGACCAGCACTCAGAATCCAGCCCGTTCTCGGCATTCAGCTTGGTCAATGTCGTCTATATCCCGCTCCCCTACATCCAATCCACCCAACAAAATGTCCAGATCGACCGGATCATGGTGCAGATCGACAACAGTGTGGATCCTAAATTGCTCCTTCCCAAAATCAAGCAGGTTCTGGGGAGGCGGCTCCAGGATTCGCAGTTTTCCGTGCTGACCCAAGAAGATTTGCTCAAGCTTGTTTTTGATGTGTTGGGGATCTTGGGGACTTTGGTTGTGGGGCTGACTTCGATTGCCCTTGCCGTCGGTGGGCTCGGCATCATGACGGTCATGCTGATGTCCGTTGGCGAGCGAACCAGGGAGATCGGAGTCCGGCTCGCGGTCGGGGCCAGCCGTCGTGCAATTTTCCGGCAGTTCCTCCTTGAAAGCGCCCTCATCGGCCTTGCCGGAGTCCTGATGGGGCTCGCGGTTAGTGCCGCCACCATTTACGCCATTGCGGCCACAACCTCCATCAAGCCGCTACTGACCGGGGGCACAGTCGCCATGACTTTGGCAACTGGAGTGGGGTTGGGGATTCTGTTCGGGGTCGCGCCCGCCGCTAAGGCCTCGCGGATGCACCCGGTTGAGTGCCTCCGCCACGAATAGTCGTTAAGGCGTGCCGATCGGAACCGACCGCGTCCCATGGACGCTGCAACTGGCCTCAGTGCTAATGTCGCCGATCGTATAAGTTCCGCTGCCAGGGCACTTGGGGTACTTCTTCAGATAGACCGGTGCCAGGTCGGCCTCGGTCGGCGTGTCGTTTGAGCCCATATTGTTCTCCATGCCCCAGTGGGCTTTGGCTTCGTTGATCACCCGAAGGTTCTCCATGCAGGAGGTGATCTGCGTCTTTTCCCGGATCCGCATCCAGCTCGGGACGGCAATCATCAGGATGATCCCAATGATCATCACCACGATCATGATTTCTACAAGGGTGAAGGCTCGACGACGACGCATAAGGTCAACCTGCAAGGGTTGTTCCACAATTCCCGCCCAATCCCCTCATGACTTTGAAATGATTACTGTTTTTCTTCGGCAAGCCGCGCAAATGTGCCCAAATCCATGGCCCCCAAGTCACCCTCTTCCCGGTTCCGGACCCCAACCGTGCCCGCTTCGGCATCATTGTCGCCGATGATCAGCATGTAGGGGATTTTGAGCCTCTGGGACTCGCGAATTTTCTTTCCTAGGGTTTGCCGGCTGGCATCAATCTCCACCCGGAGCCCGGGCGAGGGGATTTCCGCCGGTTCAAACGGGACTTGATCGCCTTCGGCCACTAATTTGCTTGCATATCCTTGCAACTGCGAGGCGATGTGCTTGGCATAACCGACATGCCGGTCGGCGATGGGCAAAACGGCAACTTGCACTGGGGCCAGCCAAAATGGGAACGCACCGGCATACTGTTCCGTCAACAACCCGATCATCCGTTCCAAACTGCCAAACGGCGCCCGGTGGATCATAATCGGCCGGTGGGGTTTGCTGTCTTCGCCGATGTATTCCAACTCAAACCGCTCTGGCAAGTTGTAATCCACCTGCACAGTCCCCATCTGCCACTCCCGGCCCAGAGCGTCTTTGATAATCAGGTCGAGTTTTGGGCCATAAAAGGCGGCATCTCCCGGAGAAACCTCATATTCTAAGCCGAGTTCGTCGCACGCTTGCATGATGGCCGCTTCGCTCAGTTGCCAGTTTTCGTCATGACCGACATATTTGGCATTTTCGACGTCGCGAGTCCCAACCCTCACCCGGTAGTCGGTCAATCCCAGCTTGGCCAACACGACCATCATCAGATCGACGACGCCCTTGAACTCGTCGAGCAATTGATCCGGGCGGACAAACAAGTGGGCGTCATCCTGTGTGAACCCGCGCACCCTGAGCATTCCGGCAAGCTCGCCGCTCTGCTCATATCGGTAAACCGTCCCGAATTCAGCAAGCCGAACCGGCAGATCGCGATAACTTCTTAGCGCAGAGCTATATATTTCAATGTGGAACGGACAGTTCATCGGCTTTAGGATGAATGTCTCTTTCTCCTCATCTTCCATAAACGGGAACATCTTTTCGCGGTAGGTGAGAATGTGCCCCGATTTCTCATAAAGCCGCTTGCTGGCGATGTTCGGGGTCACCACCCCTTGGTAACCGCGACGGGCTTGTTCCATTTTGAGGAAGTCGCTGAGGACATCGCGTAGCATCGCTCCTTTGGGCAGCCACAGCGGCAATCCTTGCCCCACCTTTTCGCTGAACATGAACAAGCCAAGCTCCCGGCCGAGTTTGCGGTGATCGCGCTTTTTGGCTTCTTCCAGGTTGTGCAAATAGAGTTCGAGCTCTTCTTTGGTTTCGAAAGCCGTGCCATAAATTCGTGTCAGCTGCTTGTTTTTGACGTCGCCACGCCAATAGGCACCCGCCAAAGACATGAGTTTGAAATGCTTGATCGCCCCCGTCGATTCAATATGCGGCCCACGACAAAGGTCGATGAACCGCCGTGTTTTGCCTTGTTTGTCCACAGCCTGTTGGTCGTAAAAACTGACCTCTTCCCCGGCAGGGATCGCGTCCAGGAGTTGGAGTTTGTAAAGGGCCGTTTCTTCCCCTTGCCCCAGCGTGCATTCTTCCAAAATCACCTTCCGCGCGGATTCGACGTCGGGCGCAACTTGCCTAATGATCGGTTGGTTCAGGTTGGCCAACTCGCGCATCCGCTGTTCGATCTTGCCTAGATCATGTTCGCTAATCGGCTCCGGAAAGTCGATGTCGTAATAAAAACCATTTTCGATCGGCGGGCCGATTGCCAGCTTGGAGCCGGGATAAAGTTCCGTGATGGCTTGGGCCATCAGGTGTGCAGCGGAATGCCGCAACTTATAAAGGTGTGAATCTTCGTACTTTTCTTGTGCCATTGGCTTTTCCCTCCCAAACAATGGGAACGTGTTGTCGACGATGAGGATACCGCGGGGCAAACCGTCCGACGGGAACCTAGACCCTGGAATCGTCGTCTAATCAGCCGTGAAGAAGGGCACTCTCCTGGTTTGCGCGGCGTTGGCCGCACCATTTGCACAGGCCGATTTGGCAGGGGCAAAATCCATGATGGGCAACGCCCTGCAAAACCTTGGCGACCAACCCGTTTACACCCTCTACAAGGCTGGTACCGAAGACAACAACGGCACCGTTTCTAACTTGGTTTCGATCCTCGTGGTTCGGGATTTGGATCCCAACCCCGGGGCCTTTGATTACCGGATGGAATACCGGACTTACCGGAACGGCAGCCTTGTCAGGCGGGCAGCGGTGGATGGGGCCCGGATCTGGCACTACACCGTGGCCGGGAATTCCTACTCCTCGTTTACCTATAACCAATTGGCCTACGCCGATCGGGCAACCGCCACATTCCGCACCCTGAGCAAACTGATCGTGGGCGAAGACCAAATCCTTGTCCAAACGGCACAACAGGCCTATGAGGCGTCACTGAACGGCCAAGCCTATGCGGCGAACAAATGGCTGCCTTGGATGCCGGTTAGCCAAATCGTTTCTGAAGTGCCGAACCAGACATACCAATTCCTCTCCCAGGTGCCCAACACGCGATCTGTGACTTACAACGCCACCGAAAACCCCCCGGGATACCTTTCCCTCACCAACATCACCGGTCGGACATCGGCAAACCGTGGCGGAGTGACGTTGAAGAACGACTGGAGCATCTCCGTGGACAGCAACGAATTTGCCGGGACGGACTACACGTTCAGTCCGCCTGCCGGTTCCCGGGCCATCGCTAACTCGCTCGTCCAAGGCGGCTGACCGCCGCCTCGAATTCCTCCCACGCTTCTTCAGTGGGAGGGCCGGCCATCAAAAGCCCGCCGGACACGCAGTATGCGAACTCCCGTGGTTGACCCCAATCAGCACGACCCGGGACAACCCGCCGGAACCGGCTTGGGGCTAGGGCCAGTTCCAAGTCCACTCCGAAACTAAGGATCCGCCAGCCGAGATTCGGAAATTGCCGTTCCAGCAGGCGCATCCAGATTTCCGCATCGGGAACCTGGCCAATGTCAAAAATCCCCAAAACCACCGGCGATGGCAAAGGCTCAGGGGCCATGAACCCGGCTTGGCGGAGCGTGGTGTAAGGCTTGCGGAGCATCAGCCCCGCGATGGCATCATGGCAACCAAGGCGCTTAAAGTCCGCGTCTGCGTGTACACGGTGCCCGGGCCGACCATTTCTGCCACGATCCCTTCCCCACTGGTGACCGTTCCAAGGAGGCTGCGCGTGGCTTTGCGGAGGTTGTAACCCATGCCCGAGTGGAACGCCACCAAGTGGCCGGTATCCACAATGTAGGGTTGGCCGGGGGCCAACTCGATCGGCAAGATCGCCCCGTAGCTGCTGAGCAAAAGCAGGCCCGGACCACTGATTTCTGTCATGAACAAGCCTTCCCCGCCAAAAAACCCTTTCATGCTGGTTTGGGTTTTGAAGTCGAGCCGCACGTCCCCGGCCAAAAAGCACCCGCTGGTTACGATCATGGATCGCTGGCTGACATCGACCACGGCAATGTCTCCGGGAAGACTTGGGGCCAGCAAGACCTCACCCGGGCCATTCTGAGCCGTGTAAGTGGATTGAAAGGCCGATTCCCCGGTCAGCATCCGCCCAAACATTTTGCCCAGGCCGCCCGTGATGCTGGAATCCAGGTGCATGTTTGCCGTCATGCTCATCATGGCCCCGCTTTCTGCCCGGATCGCCTCGCCTGGTTCGAGCATGATCTTGGCCACGGCGAACTCAGGCTGGAAAAGGATTTCGTGTCGCATCCCGCAATCATACTGTCAGAACTGGCGGATTGGGTTAACAATCCCGCAACAGTCACGGGACAAATCCTGACAAAAACGTAGACTCTGCAAAACCCCCTGTGGAGACCGACGAGACACCCGACCTGCACCAAGCCGAAGAGCACCCTCTAAGAACCGTGTGGATGCTTGCCTGGCCGGCGGTGGCGCTCAACGCACTCCAAACCGTCAATTCGCTGCTGGACAGCTACTTTGTCAGCCATCTTGAAGGCGATGCCCTTACCGCCATCGGTTCGGCCACCACCACCCTTTTCCTCCTCATCAGCCTCTCCATGGCCGTTGGGGTTGCCGCCACCGCCATGGTCAGCCGGGCGTTTGGCGAAAGGAACACGGCCAAATACCGCGAATCGCACCAGCGGTGCTTGAGTTTTGCCATTTATTGCAGTCTGCTTCTCACGGTCGCCGCAATCCCCTTATCGGGGCTGGCGGCCAACTTCTTGGTGCCCAAAGATGCCCCCCACGCGGCAAACCTCATGGTCCAGTATTTGCGGATCGTCAGCTTTGTCCTGTTGCCGAGTTTCGTCATCCAAACCTTGGCGGGCTCCCTCCGGGGGATTGGGGACACCAAATCGCCGATGGTGATTTCGGGCATGCAGATCGGCATGCACATCGCATTCAACTACCTGCTGATCTTCCCTCCTCGGCAATTTGGGCCGGTGACGGTGCCCGGTGCGGGGCTGGGACTCAACGGGGCGGCCCTGGCCCTCACCCTTTCGGCCTGGATCTCCGCCGGGATCTACCTGGTCTTTGTGAAACGGACGGAGTTGGGAGAAATCGGTCGGCTGACGCCCCCGCCGGTCGACTGGGCCAAACGCATTTTCAACCTCGCAGCCCCCGCCGGGTTGATGTCGGTGGTGCGGGTGACCTCCCTGATGGCCTTCACCGGGATCCTCACCCAAATCCCAGAAGGCAAATTCGCTATCGGGGCGATCCGGCCCGGGTTTTCCATCGAAGCCCTCGCGTTCATGCCATCGTTCGGCTTGGCCATCGCCGCTTCTGCCTTGGTGGGGCAATCCCTGGGGATGGGCCGGCCCGACCGGGCAAGCCGGCTCGGCTGGATGGCCGCCCACCAGGCCGGAATCGTCAGCACCGTGGCGGCAATCGGGATCTTCATTTTTGCGGATCCGATCGCCAACAGCGTCTTGCAGGGCAAGCCAGAATATGCCGCCCAAGCCGCAAGCTATCTCCGCCATGTCTGCACGACAGAGACCCTCTTCGGCTATGCCATGGTGCTGCTGAGCGCCATGCAAGGGGCGGGCGACACCAAACGCCCGTTTTGGGTGACCCTGCTGGCCATGTGGGCGCTCCGGGTTCCATTGGCCGCATTCCTTGCCCTGGGGGCCGTCAACTTTGGGATTGTTTCGTTCCCGGGCCTTGGCATGGGGTCTGCCGGGGCGTGGTCGTCCTTGGCCATCACCCAAGCGGTCCAGGGGTTGGCTTGTATTTGGTTGTGGCACCTCGGAAGGTGGAAAACAGCGAGGGTTTAACGTACAATACTGCCTGTGGAGTCCAATTTCCGTCAGTGTGACATCTTTAGCGACTACATTGTTTATGTAGATGAGAGTGGGGATCACGGAATGGCATCGATAGATCCACAGTACCCAGTGTTCGTACTTGTCTTCGTAATTTTTCATAAGGATAGCTATATTGATGCGGCAGTACCGGCTATTCAACGCTTGAAGTTTCGTTGGTGGGGCCACGATAACGTCGTTCTTCACACGAGCGACATAAAGCGCAATCGAGGCCCATTCGCTTTCCTATTTGACAGTGCTAAGAGAGAAGTTTTCCTTAGCGATTTGGACAAAACCGTTGACTCACTAGATTTTACGCTCATTGCAGCAGTCATTGACAAAAACAAACATAAACAGCGGTACAGTACCCCGCACAACCCTTATGAAATTGCTTTAAAGTTTTGCATGGAACGACTATCCATGCATCTTAAAGACCTTAGTGCAGTTGACAAGAAGACATTTTTGATCGTTGAGCATCGTGGACAAAAAGAAGATAAAGACTTGGAGCTCGCATTTAGACGCATCTGTGACGGCGAAAATGCCATGAATCAACAAATGTGCAATTTTGACATTACTTTCATGAACAAAAAATGTAATTCCACCGGCCTTCAAATCGCTGACTTGTGCGCAACTCCAATCGGCACAAGACACCTTAATCCAAGTAGTCAAAGTCGAAGCTACCAAACAGTAAGTTCGAAGTTCCGAAAATCACCAGCGGGCGTACCTGATGGATATGGGATGAAAGTCTTTCCATAAACAAAAGGCCTCGGAATCTTCCGAGGCCAATTGCCGACCGGGATCTCCCAATCCAAAAATATTATTACTCATTTTGTAGACGCTTGTAGCCAGTATTTTTACCTGTTTCTAAAATAGCTCATATCGTGATTTACCTATGCTCAAATTGATCCAAACTAAAATTTGCCATATTTGAAGGGCTTAGACCCTCACCCCTGCCAGGCTAAACACATCCAAAAACCGAGCCGCGATGGCATCGATGTCGAACGTGCGCTCCGCATAGGCCCGGGCGGCAGACCCATAGCCGGAAAGATCCCCGGCCAGCATCTCCCGCGCCGCTGCCACAAAAGCTGGGACATCCGTCGGCGGCACGACCATGCCGGCCCCGTTTTCCGCCACGATCCGCGCGGCGAGGTTTTCCGGTGGCACCGCCAACAAGATCCCCCGCCCGGCGCAGAGGTAGCTCAATACCTTGCTGGGGACACTGAAAACCCCGGCATCCGGCTCCAAAATCGCCACCAACACGTCGGCCGTTGCCATCACGTCGGGCAAATCGGCAAAGTCCTGGAACGGCAACAAAACAAGGTTGCCCAAACCCATTTCGGCCTTAGCCGCGGTCAGATACTCCATCCCCTTGCCTTGAGAGATCACCACCATCCGCACATCGGAAACTTCCTGGAACGCTTTTGCAACCCCCACCAAAAGGTCAGGGTTGTGCTTCATCCCTAAGGTTCCCGAATAGATGAAGTTACGCGTTTCGGCCAATCCGTGCTTGGCCCCCCAAGGATTCACCCGATCCCGAAGCGGCATCTCTTCCAAAGGAGCCCAGTTTTCGATCACTTCTACCGGGCAAGACACTTTGGGGATGTGTCCACGGAAGGCTTCGGCGATCAGCACGATGGCATCACTCTTCTTGAGAAGCCGGTGTTCAAACGCCTGCATGTAGGCGCCGGCAAACGAACCCATGCCACCCCACTTGCCCGCCAGGATGCGTTTGGCTGCTTCCCCAAAAAGATCTTGAACCCAAAAAACGAACTTGGCATTGTGCCGCCAACAATGCTCCTGGAGCGCGGCATTGATCCTCAAAGGGGTGTTGGCCGCCATGACCACATCCGGTTGGAACCGCTCAACCTGCTCCACGGCCAGAGCGGCGTGCTTCACATCGTCCTGAAAATAGACCTGAAAGAACTTCGTCTTGTCGATGGTATAGCCCAGGCTGATGCCGTGGGCCTCGAATCCAGCCGGGTCGCCCGGCTGGCGGGTGAGCGCCCCCTGGGGCGTCCCGCTGATCGAG